>DASPJX010000178.1:0-2257 GCA_035628395.1 Burkholderiaceae bacterium
GCCCGGGCGCGGCCCCGCGGCCGGCGCCGGACGCGCGCGCGCCGCGCCGCGGTCCTCGTCGCGTTCGCGCGGGCGGCGCGGACGCTCGGCGCGGGCCTCGCCCCGGTCGCCGCGGTCGCTCCGGTCGCTCCGGTCGCCCCAGGCCTCGCGCCGGTGTCCGGGCGCCGCCGCCTCGACCGCGAGCTCCTCGACCGGCAGCTTGCGCTTGGTGAGCTTCTCGATGTCGGCCAGCAGACGGTCGTCGTTGCCGCCGGTCATCAGCGACAGCGCGATGCCGGACGCGCCGGCGCGGCCGGTGCGCCCGATCCGGTGGATGTAGTCCTCGGGCGAGTACGGCAGGTCGTAGTTGATGACCGCCGGCAGCTCGGCGATGTCGAGGCCGCGCGCGGCTACGTCGGTCGCGACCAGCACGACGATGCGGCCCTGCTTGAAGTCCTCGAGGGTCTTCAGCCGCTCCTGCTGGCTCTTGTCGCCGTGGATCGCCGCGGCGTTCAGGCCGTCCTTCTCGAGCAGCCGGGCGAGCCGTCCGGCGCCGATCTTGGTGTTCGAGAACACGATCACCTGCGACAGCGCGTTGTCGCGCACCAGCTTGGCCACCGCGGCGCGCTTGTGCTCGGGCGTCGGCACGCGGTAGACGGTCTGGGTGATGTTCTCGGCCAGCGCGTTGCGGCGGGCGACCTCGATCAGCACCGGCGAATCGAGGAAGCTCTCGGCCAGCTTGCGGATCTCGCCCGAGAACGTCGCCGAGAACATCAGGTTCTGGCGGTCCTTGTTCAGCAGGTTGATGATCCGCTGGATGTCCGGCAGGAAGCCCATGTCGAGCATCCGGTCGGCCTCGTCGAGCACGAGGATCTGCACCTGCGACAGGTTCGTGGTCTTCTGCTCGACGTGGTCGAGCAGCCGGCCCGGCGTGGCGATCAGGATCTCGCAGCCCTGGCGCAGCGCGAGCGTCTGCGGCTTCATGTCGACGCCGCCGAACACCACGGCCGTGCGCAGCGGCGTGTGCTTCGCGTACTCCCGGACGTTCGCGTAGATCTGGTCGGCGAGCTCGCGGGTGGGCGCGAGCATCAGCGCGCGCACCGGATGGCGCGCGGGCGAGGTGCTGCTGCTGGCCAGCGGCAGCAGCCGGTGGATGATGGGCAGCGCGAAGCCGGCCGTCTTGCCGGTGCCGGTCTGCGCCGCGCCCATGACGTCCTTGCCGGACATGACGACCGGGATCGCCTCGGCCTGGATCGGCGTGGGATCGCGATAGCCGAGCTCGGTGACGGCGCGGACGATCGGCTCGGCGAGGCCGAAGTCGTGGAAGGTGATCGCGGTCGGGGAAGGGGGGGTGTCGCTCATCAGGGGAGCGCCGCCCGGGTCGACCGGAGAACGCCCAAAAAAACGGCATTTTACGCCGATCCGGGCCGGCGCGCGGGAGATCCGCCGATGGACGCGGCTCGGCCGGGCGCCCCGGCGCGGCCGCGCCGTGGGCACGCTTGCTGCAAGGCCGCCGCCCACCCCCCCACCGGAGCACGCCATGAACCCGATCACCCGTCGCATCTCGCCCGACGCCATCGAGCAGATCCGCGCCGACCACACGCACGTGATGGCGGCCTTCCACCAGTACCGCATCGACGACCGGTCGCGCGTGCGGCGCGCGCTCGTCGACCAGATCTGTCTCGCGCTCGAGGTGCACGCCACGCTCGAGGAGGAGATCTTCTACCCGGCGATGCGCGACGCCGCCGAGGACCGCGACCTCGTCGACGACCGGCTGGTGCCGGAGCAGGAGGAGATGCGCGAGCTGATCGCGCGGCTGCGCTCGACCGACGCGGACGACCCCTCGTTCGACCCGACGTTCATGGAGCTGATGCGGCTCGTGATCCACCACGTGGCCGAGGAGGAGACCGTGCTGCTGCCCGACGCCGAGCGCGTGCTCGGTCGCGAGGCGCTGCAGGACGTCGGCGCGCGGATGACGCAGCGGCGGGTCGCGCTGATGGCGCCCCGCGCGGGCGAGGTCATGGGCAGCGCGGTGCGCGCCGCGCCCGCGACGACCGCGATGCTGGTCGCCGGCACGCTGATCGGCGCGACCTACGTCGCACGGCGCGCGTTCGCGCGCTGACCCGCGCACGGGGCGCGCCCGCGCGCCGACCGTCGGCGGTCCGGCCCCCGGCCGGGCCGTCCGCTCAGAGGAAGCGGTCGAGCAGCTTGCGGCTGTGCCGATCGAGCGCCGACACGTCGCGCACCAGGTACTGGACCCCGTGCCGGTCGGCGATCA
>DASPJX010000179.1:0-3217 GCA_035628395.1 Burkholderiaceae bacterium
CGGGCTGCAGGGAGCGGGCGACGGCGACGATGTCCATCGCGCGATCAGACCACGGCGCGGCCGGGCCGGGAAGTCGCCGCATCGGTCGTCGAGCCCCCCGGCGACGGCCGGCATCCCTTCATCGGAGGCCGTGATGGAAGAGTGCCGCGGTCCGATCTCGTTCCTGCCCTGCCGGATCCGGATCGCCCCCGCGATCCACGCGCTGACGACGCTGCCGAAGGCCGGCGAGCGCAGCGCCGCGTCGCTGCGCGACGAGCGCGCCGGCATGGTGCGCGAGCCCGTCCGCACCGACGCCGGCGGCACCACGTACCGTCGAGCTCGCGCCGCCCCCGGGGCGGCGTCGCCGCGGCGCGCGTCAGGCGACCAGTCGCCTGAAGTGCGCCTCCATCCGCGCGGGATCGGCCTCGAGGCCGGTGAACAGCCGGAATCCGTGCACGGCCTGGCCCACGTTCATGTGGCCGCCGTCGACGGTCCGGCAGCCCGCGCGGCGCGCCGCCCGCAGCAGCTCGGTCTCGAGCGGCACGTAGACCACCTCGGACAGCCACGCCTCGGGCCGCAGCCAGGCCCCGTCGAACGGCATGCCGGGGTGCTTCGCCATGCCGACCGGCGTCGCGTGGACGATGCCGCTCGCGTCGGCGACCGCGCGTCGCGCGTCGTCGCACGCCCGCGCGCGTCCGGCGCCGAAGTGCGCGTTCAGGCGCGCCGCGAGCGCGTCGGCCCGGGCGCGGTCGCGGTCGTGGACGACCAGCTCGTCCGCGCCGAGGCGCAGCACCGCGTCGGCGCAGGCGGCGCCGGCTCCGCCCGCGCCGATCAGCGCGACCCTCGAGAGGTCGGCGCCGGGCAGCGCGCGCGTGAATCCCCAGCTCCAGCCGCTGCCGTCGGTGTTGTGGCCCGTCAGGCGGTCGCCGTCGCGCACGACGGTGTTGACCGCGCCGATCGTGCGCGCCTCGTCCGACAGCGCGTCGAGCAGCGGGATCACCGACTGCTTGCACGGGTAGGTGACGTTGAAGCCGGCGAAGCCCATCGTCCGGGCCGCCTCGACGAGCCCCGGCAGCGCGTCCGCGCCGGCCCGCGCCCGATCGAGGTCGACGAGCTGGTAGTGGATGCGCAGCCCGTGGTGCAGGCCTTCCCCCTCGTGCAGCGCCGGCGACAGCGAGTGCCGGATCCCGGCGCCGATCAGCCCGAGCAGCAGCTTCGTCATCCGCGCGGCGCCCCGCCGTCCGCGGCGAGCCGTCGCAGCATCGCCTCGATCGCGACCCGGTAGCCGTCCGCGCCGAGCCCCATCAGCACGGCGGTGGCCACCGGCGAGACCAGCGAGCGGTGGTAGATCGGCTCGCGGCGGTGCACGTTCGAGATGTGCAGCTCGAAGATCGGGCCGGGGAACATCTTCAGCGCGTCGAGCACCGGGATCGACGTGAAGGTCAGGCCCGCCGGGTTGACGACGATCGCCGAGCCGTGGTCGATCGCCTCGTGGATCCAGTCGACGAGCTGGTGCTCGGCGTTCGTCTGGCGGAACACGATCGGGTGCGCGCCGGCCGCCGCGCGGCACATCGCCTCGACCTCGGCGAGCGTCGTGCTGCCGTAGATCGCGGGCTCGCGCGTGCCGAGCCGGTTCAGGTTGGGGCCGTTGAGGATGTAGATCGGTCGGGGGTCCATGTCCGGTCCGCGGGAGGAGGCGTCAGCCGGCGTAGCCGAAGCGCCGGGGCAGGAACAGCACGAGGTCGGGCAGCAGCGTGACGATCGCGAGCGCGGCGAGCATCACCAGCAGGAACGGCGTCACCTCGCGGATCAGCACCGCCAGCGACACGCCGGTGATCTGCACCATCATGAACAGCAGCAGGCCGTACGGCGGCGTGATCAGCCCGATCATGACGTTCAGCACGACGACCACGCCGAAGTGCACCGGATCGATGCCGAGCGCCTGGGCCGTCGGCAGCAGCACCGGGACGATCACCAGCAGGATCGTCGTGCCCTCGAGCAGGCAGCCGAGCACCAGCAGCGCGACGTTGACGAGCAGCAGGTACGTCAGCGCCGACAGCTCGAAGCCCTGCAGCGCCGACGACACCGCCCGCGGGATGTTCTCGATGGTGACCACGTAGTTGAACACCAGCGCGCCGGCGATCAGCATGCCGATCGACATCGTCGTGCGCGCGCTCGTCTCGAGCGAGCGGTAGACGTCGGCCCAGCCGATGCTCCGGTACAGCAGCGCCGAGATCAGCAGCGCGTACGCGGCCGCCGCGGCGGCGGCCTCGGTGGGCGTCGTGATGCCGCTGTACAGGCAGCCCAGCAGGATCACCGGCATCATCAGCGCGGGGAAGGCCTCCCAGGTGATGCGGGGCAGCTCGCGCAGCGGCACCGCCGGCTCCACCGGGAAGCCGCGCCGGTGCGCGAGCCAGGCGACGAGCCCGATCTGCACCGCGCCCACGAGGAGGCCGGGCACGACGCCGGCGAGGAACAGGTAGCCGATGGAGGCGTCCGAGATCAGCGCGTACAGCACGAGCGGGATCGACGGCGGCAGGATCGGCCCGATGACCGACGAGGCGGCCGACAGCGCCGCCGCGAAGCCCGGGGTGTAGCGCCCGTCCTTCGTCATCATCGTCTGCATCAGCTTGCCGCTGCCGGCCGCGTCGGCGAGCGCCGAGCCCGACATGCTCGCGAAGATGATGCTCTGCACCACGTTCACCTGCGCCAGCCCGCCGCGAAAGCGCCCCACCAGCGCGTTGCAGAACCGCAGCAGCCTGTCCATGATCGCGCCGGCGTTCATGAACTCGGCGGCGAGGACGAAGAGCGGGATCGCGAGCAGCAGAAAGCTCGTGTACATGCCGTTCAGCAGCTGCTCGGCCGCGGTTCCGGGATCGAGGCCCTTCGCGTAGAGGTAAAGGATCGACCCGCCGATCATCGCGTGGCCGATCGGCAGCCCGAGCAGGCTGAGGGCGACGATCGTGACGAGCGCGAGCACAAACGCGAGCGTCACCCGGGATCCTTTCCGCGCACGAGCCGCGACAGCAGCCATAGATAGCGGGCGATGATCGCGACCAGGAAAACGAGGTAGATCGAGTAGAGCCAGTCCATGCGGATCTTCAGGTACGAGGACTTCTCGACCTTCATGAAAGTCACGTAGGCAAGCGAGGGCTTGAGCGACGCACCGTAGAGGGCGAGGATCGAGAGCGCGCAAACCATCGCCATGGCGATCCGCACTCGCGGGCGCACCGCGCTG
>DASPJX010000180.1:0-5309 GCA_035628395.1 Burkholderiaceae bacterium
CCCGCCATGAGCGCGCCGTTCTGCGCGCCCTTCTCGCGCAGCATCCGCGTCAGCTTGCGGGTATCGATGCCCGCAATGGCGACGACGCCGTTGTTCTTCAGATATTCGGGCAGGCTCTGCTGCGCCCGCCAGTTCGATATCACCGGCGGAAGATCGCGGATCACCAGGCCGGCGGCCTGGATGCGCCCCGATTCGTCGTCTTCGGCATTGACGCCGGTGTTGCCGACGTGCGGATAGGTGAGCGTGACGATCTGACGGCTGTAGCTCGGGTCCGTCAGGATCTCCTGGTAGCCGGTGATCGCGGTGTTGAACACCACCTCGCCGACGGTGCGACCGGGCGCGCCGATCGACTGTCCCCTGAACACGGTGCCGTCGGCGAGCGCGAGCAGGGCGGGAGGGAATTGGGGCAGCAAGGACAGCTCCTGGGTCTGGACGCCCGCCCGGGGTGCCCCGGAGCCGGCCGCGACCGACCCGCGCGGATGCGCGCGGGGGCGGTGGCGGATGGCTCGAGGAGCGGCTGCTACGCTCGGCTGCGGTGAGACGCTGGGCGCTGACGCGAGGGGCGGGTAAACCTTCGAAATATGACAGAAAACGCCCCGTCTGTCGACCCTCTCCTACCGTCGACGCGCGGATGCGCCCACGGCGCGACGGGCGGGCTCAGGCGTCCTGCTGCCCCAGGTCGCCGACGAGCTCGATGTACTGCCGCATCGCGGCCTCGCGCTGGTCGGGATCGCCCTCCGTCGCCTGGCGGTAGAGCTCGTCGAGGCGTCGCAGCGCGGCGCCCCCCTGCGCGTGCGGCGGCGCGGCGTACCGCTGGCGCGCGGCGACCGAGGCCTGCTCGAAGTCGGATTTCAGATCGCTCATGCGAGCGCATCCAGCAAGCCGGATGCCCAAGCGATCAGCGCGGCTCGCCGCGCGGCCAGGCCGGCTGCGGCTCGGCCGTCGGCACCGGTCTCGCGCCCGCGCCCGCGGGTTGCCCCTCGGACGCGTCGAGCATCGGCGCGGCGACGTCGGTCGACAGCTCCTGCCGCGGCGCGAAGCGCACCTCGACCGCGGGGAAGCCGAGCGGACGCACCAGCATCGCGAGCGTCGTGTACGCGCTGCGCTCCACCTGCGCGCGGTAGCGCTCGGCGAGGCCGTGCGCCTGCGCCATCGCGTGCGCTCGGGCGGCGGCGATCAGCCGGTTCTTGTCGTCCTCGGAGAAGCGGCCGTCGAAGAAGCCCTGCAGCAGGTCGGGCAGCAGCCACGGCAGCAGCCGCGAGCGCTGCTCGTCGTAGAAGGCGAGGTCCTTGATCGACACCTCGACGCGGCACGGCGGCAGGTCGATGCGCGCGAGCGGCGGCGGCGACGGCGCGCCGGGCCGCGGGCCGACGTCGGTCGGCGGCCCGAGCGCCTCGATGCGGAACGCCTCGCTGCGCAGGTCGTAGCGGAAGTCCATCTCGAACTCGAAGACCATCGCGAGCTTCTTCTTCGTGAACGCCCACGACAGGTACTTGCGGCCGAACTCGCCGAAGGTGTGGTCGCTGTGCGTGATCAGGTCCTTGCTGACGGCCTTGAAGACCGACAGCTCGCCGATCGCGCGCAGCTCGTCGATCGAGCTGCGCACCACGAGCTCGCGCGGCTCGGCGCGGCGCCGCGCGCGCCACGCCCAGCCGCCGCCGAAGCCGACACCGAGGAAGACGACGAGCGCCGCGAGCGTCCCGAGATCCATCGGGCCAGTCTAGCGCCGGGCTCCGGGCGCTCCGCCCCGCGCGGATGGGTCGCATGCCGCGCCGCGGGCACGGAGCCTGCCGCGCACGTCCCGACACGACATCCCACGGAGATCGACATGGACCGATTCGACGCGCGCGCCGCGCTGCGGCGCTTTCCCCGCGGAGCGCGCCTCGCGCTGGCCGCGGCCGCGGCGACCGCCGCGCTCGCCGGCTGCGACGCGAAGCCCGGCGACGGCGCGACCGGCGTGAACCCGCCGGCGAGCACCCGCAAGGGCGACCAGATGCCGCAGGTCGCGCCCTCGTCGTCGGGCCCCGCCTCGGGTCCGGCGGGCAGCGCGGCGGGCACGCCGCCGTCGGGCGGCACCGCCTCGGGCGGCGCGGGCACGGGGAGCGGCGGCTCGCGCTGAGGACGGCGCGCGGCGCGTCCCGGGAACGCGTCCCGCGACCGCGTCCGGCGCGTCAGATCGCGCGGGCGGCGCGCAGCGCGGCGATCCGCTCGGCGTCGAAGCCGAGCTCGGCCAGCACCTCGTCGGTGTGCGCGCCGAGCGCGGGGCCGAGCCAGCGGGTCGCGCCGGGCGTGGCGCTCAGCTTCGGCACGATGCCCGGCACCGCGAGCGGCGTGCCGTCGGCCGCGGTCGCGCGCTCGACCATCCCGCGCGCCGCGTAGTGCGGATCCTCGGCGATGTCCCGGGCGCTGTAGATGCGCCCGCTCGGCACCTCGGCGGCCTCGAGCACCCGCAGGCACTCGTCGAGCGGACGCGCCGAGGTCCACGCGGCGATCGCCGCGTCGAGCTCGGCCGCGCGCGCGGCGCGCCCGGCGTTGCCGGCGAGCGCCGGATCGTCGGCGAGGTCGTCGCGGCCGATCGCGCGCATCAGGCGGCGGAAGATCGAGTCGCCGTTGCCGCCGATCACCACGTGCCCGCCGTCGGCGGTCGGGTAGGTGTTCGAGGGCACGATGCCGGTCAGCGCGGTGCCGGTGCGCTCGCGGACCGCGCCGGTCCGGTCGAACTCGGGCAGCGTGCTCTCCATCATGTTGAACACCGCCTCGTAGAGCGCGACGTCGACGACCTGCCCGCGTCCGGACTCGCGCCGGTGGTGCAGCGCCATCAGCGCTCCGATCACCGCGTGCAGCGCGGCGATCGAGTCGCCGATCGACAGGTTCATCCGCACCGGCGGACGATCGGGAAAGCCGGTCACGTGGCGCATGCCGCCCATCGACTCGGCGATCGCGCCGAACCCCGGGCGATCGCGGTAGGGCCCGTCCTGTCCGTAGCCCGACAGCCGCACGAGCACGAGGCCGGGGTTGTCGCGGGACAGCGCGTCGTAGCCGAGCCCCCACTTCTCGAGCGCGCCGGGCCGGAAGTTCTCGACGACCACGTCGGCCCGCGCGGCGAGCGCGCGCACCACCTCCTGGCCCTCGGGCCGGCGCAGGTCGACGGTGATCGAGCGCTTGTTGCGCGCCTGCACCGACCACCACAGCGAGGTGCCCGACGCGTCGAGCGTGCGCCAGGTGCGCAGCGGGTCGCCGCCGCGCGAGGCGCCGTCGGGCGGCGGCTCGACCTTGACCACGTCGGCGCCGAACTCGGCGAGCATCCGCGCGGCGAACGGGCCGGCGATCAGCTGCCCGAGCTCGAGCACGCGCAGGCCGGCGAGCGGGCCGCGCGCCGCGGGCCGGTCGTCCTCGGGTCGGCGGTCCATCGCGTCAGGCTCCGAGCAGGAAGATCCACGCGTTGGTCGCGAGCGCGAGGATCCAGACCAGCGAGCGCATCGTCGCGCGGTCGGCGACGTACGCGCCGACGTAGACGACGCGCAGGATCAGCCAGGCGATCGCGAGCCCGTCGAGGCGGCCCTGCTCGACGCCGAGCTGGTGGGCGACGATCACCGCGGCCGCGAAGAACGGCAGCGCCTCGAAGGTGTTGTTCATCGCCGCGATGCCGCGACGGCGGTAGCCGGACAGCCGCTGCTCCCAGCCTCGCGGGTCGGCGTTGTCGTAGTCGCGGCGGCCGGCCTTGGCGATGCCGGCGCACGCGTAGGGCAGGAAGAACGAAATCAGCAGGGCCCAGTGGGCGAGCGTGAGCTTCATCGTCGTCGAGCGCGATGCGCGGTACGGGGAATGCGGGATCAGTCGACGCTGCGGCGGTCGCGCAGCGCCTGCGCGACGGTGGCCGCGTCGACGTACTCGAGCTCGCCGCCGACCGGCACGCCGCGCGCGAGCCGCGTGACCTTCAGGCCGCGCGCGCGCAGCATCTCGCCGAGGTAGTGGGCGGTCGCCTCGCCTTCCTGCGTGAAGTTGGTGGCGAGGATGACCTCCTTCACGACGCCGTCGGTGGCGCGCGAGAGCAGGCGGTCGAAGTGGATCTCGTTCGGGCCGACGCCGTCGAGCGGCGAGAGCCGGCCCATCAGCACGAAGTACAGCCCGCCGAAGGCGAGCGTCTGCTCGACCATCACCTGGTCGGCCGGCGTCTCGACGACGCACAGCAGCGCCGGATCGCGGCGCGGCGACGCGCAGGTCTCGCAGACCTCGTGCTCGGTGAACGTGTTGCAGCGCTCGCAGTGCCGGATGCGCGCGGTCGCGTCGATCAGCGCGGAGGCGAGCGCCTCGGCGCCGTCGCGGTCGTGCTGCAGCAGGTGGTACGCGTAGCGCTGCGCGGACCGGGGCCCGACACCGGGCAGGCGCTTGAGCGCGGCGACCAGGGCGTCGAGGGTGGCGGGCGGGCGCGGCATCCCGTCAGAAGGGCATCTTGAAGCCGGGCGGCAACGGCAGGCCGGCGGTCACCGACGACATCCGCTCGGCGGCGGTCTGCTCGGCGCGTCGCAGCGCGTCGTTCAGCGCGGCGACGACGAGGTCCTCGAGCATCTCCTTGTCGCCGTCGGCCATCACGCTCGGGTCGATCGTCACGCGCTTGACGTCGTTGCGGCAGGTGACGACGACCTTGACGAGGCCGGCGCCCGACTGGCCCTCGACCTCGACCGAGGCGAGCTGCTCCTGCGCCTTCTTGAGGTTGTCCTGCATCTGCTGGGCCTGCTTCATCAGCCCGGCGAGCTGGTTCTTCATCATCGCGATTCTCCGTTGGGCCCGATCGGCTGGATCGACTCGGGCAGGATCGTACCGTCGAACGCGTCGAGCAGCGACCGCACGAACGTGTCGCCCTCGATCTGGGCCTGGGCCTGGGCGAGCGCCTGGGCCTGCTCGCGCGAGCGCACCACCGCCACGGTCGTGCCCCTCACCTGCCCGATCTCGACCGAGATCCGCACCGGTCGGCCGAAGTGCGCGGCGAGCACGTCGCGGACCTTGGCGACGAGCGCGGGCTCGGCGAGCGGGCGCACCGGCACGCGCAGCGTGAAGCCGTCGGCGTCGTGCGAGACGACCTCGCTCTGGTGCAGGAACTGCCCGACGAGGCCGGCGCGCTCGAGCCGTCCGGTGACCTCGGCGGCGAGCGCCGGCCAGTCGCCCGAGAACTCGATCGGCGGGAGATCGGAGGCGGCGGGCTCGGCCTTCGGCGGCGCCGCGGCGACGCGGGCCTCGGCGGGCGGCGCGGTGCGCGGCGCGGCGGGCGCGGATGCGGCGGGCGCGGCGGGCTGCACCGACGCCGTCGG
>DASPJX010000181.1:0-4714 GCA_035628395.1 Burkholderiaceae bacterium
TGAGGGGCGCCCCTCAGGGGCGCTCCTCGGGCCGCTCTAGCGACGCGCTCCTGCGGCGCATTCTTCGGGCGTGTTCCCACGGCGCATTCTTCGGGCGTATTCCCACGGCGCATTCCTCGGGCGTGTTCCTGCGGCGCGTTCCTCGGGCGCGTGCCTCGGACGCATTCCCGAGGCGGACCGCTCGAGCACGCCGCTCGGGAACGCTGCCGAGCCCAGCCGCTCGGACGCGCTGCCGAGACGCGCTGCCGACGCGGGCCGCCGGGGCGCGCTGGCGCGCCGGCGCCTTCAGCCCGCGAGCCGGTCGATGCGTCGCAGGTGACGCGCGACCGTGCCGAACTCGAGCTCGATCGCCGTCGCCCGCCTGAAGTAGTGCCCGAGCGCGAGCTCGTCGGTCATGCCCATGCCGCCGTGGACCTGCACCGCGCCCTGTCCGACGACGCGGCAGGCGCGCGACGCGATGACCTTGGCCGACGACACCGCCGCCGCGCGGCTCGCCGGCGCCGCGTCGATCGAGGCCGCGGCGGCGCGCGTCAGCGCGCGGGCCTGCTCGAAGGCGAGGTGCATGTCGACGATCCGGTGCTGCAGCGCCTGGAAGCTCGCGATCGGCACGCCGAACTGGCGACGCTGGTTCGCGTGGGCGATGGTGTCGGCCATCAGCCGGCGCATCGTGCCCAGCGACTCGAAGCAGACCGCGAGCGCGCCCACGTCGAGCGCGCGCTCGAGCGGCTCCAGCGCCTCGCCGGGCTCGCCCACCAGATGGGCCGCCGGCACCGCCACGTCGTCGAAGCGCAGCTCCGAGGCCCAGCCGCCGTCGAGCGTGCGGACGTCGCGGCGCACGATGCCGGGCGCGTCGGCGTCGACGAGCGCGAGGCTGGTGCCGCCCGCGCCGTCGCCCGCGCTGACCAGCAGGTGCGTGGCCCACGGCGCGCAGGTCACGACCGACTTGCGCCCGGCGAGCACGAAGCCCGCGCCGCGGCGCGCCAGCGTGCTGCGCAGCGCGCGCGCGTCCGCCGGGCGATGGGGCTCGTCGTGCGCGAAGGCGATCACGGCGCGCCCGTCGACGATCGCGCCGATCGCCTCGCGGGCGCGCTCGCCGCCGGCCCGCGCGAGCGCGTCGCCCGCGATCGCGACCGTCGACAGGTAGGGCTCGGCGGCGAGCCGCTCGCCGAGCGTCTCGAGCAGCGACAGCGCGTCGGCGAGCGTGCCGCCGAAGCCGCCGAGCGACTCGGGGAACGAGGCGCCGAGCAGGCCGAGGTCCCGAGCGAGCCCGCGCCACAGCGGCGCCCCGCGGCGTGGATCGGCGAGCAGCGCGCGGCGCGCCTCGACGTCGTGATGGTCGGCCAGGTAGCGCGCGAGGCTGTCGCGCAGCATCGCCAGGGTGTCGTCGGCGGGGCTCATGGCGTCAGCGACCCGCGAGCAGCCGCGCCGCGATGATGTTGCGCTGGACCTCGTTGGTGCCGGCGTAGATCGAGGCGGCGCGGTCGTTCAGGTACGAGGTCATGCCCCAGACCGGGTCCTCGGACAGTCCGAGCTCGTGCGCGGCGCACTCGTGCATCGGCACGCGCGCGAGCGAGGCGCGGCCCGCGACCTCGATCGCGAGCTCGGTCAGGCGCTGGCGCAGCTCGGTGGCGAGGATCTTCGCGATCGACGGCCGCACGCCCGGCGGCTCGCCGCGGCGCTGCGCGTCGAGCGCCTCGAACTCGAGCGCCTGCAGCGCGTCGAGCCGGCACTCGGCGTCTGCGTACGCGAGACGCGCGTCCGATGCGTCGGGAGCGTCCGGCGGCAGGTGCTCGAACGCGCGCCCGGCCATCCGGCGCACGCGCTTCAGGCGCGCGCGCAGCGCGGGCGAGGAGGCGCCGCCCCGTTCGTGCTCGAGCAGGTACTTGGCGACCGTCCAGCCCTCGTTCTCGTTGCCGACCAGCGACGACGCCGGCACCCTCGCGCCGTCGAAGAACACCTGGTTGAACTCGTGGTCGCCCGAGATGCTGAGGATCGGGCGCACCGTGATGCCGGGGGTGTCCATGTCGAAGCACAGGAAGCTGATGCCGCGCTGCAGCTTCGCGCCGGGGTCGGTGCGCACCAGGCAGAACATCCGGTCGGCGCGGTGCGCGTGCGTCGTCCAGATCTTCGAGCCGTCGATCACCCAGTCATCGCCGTCGCGCACCGCGCGGCACGCGAGCGACGCGAGGTCGGAGCCCGCACCGGGCTCGGAGTAGCCCTGGGCCCAGTAGTCGTCGCCGCTGCGGATCCCCGGCAGCCAGCGCGCCTTCTGCTCGGCCGTGCCGAACGCGATGATCACCGGCCCGACCATCCGGATGCCCATCGGCGCGAGCGGCGGCGCGTCGGCCGCGGCGAGCTCGCTCTCGAAGAGGAAGTGCTGCATCGGCGTCCAGCCGGTGCCGCCGTGCTCGACCGGCCAGGTCGGCACGCTCCATCCCTTCCTCGCGAGGATCCGGTGCCACGGCACGCCCGCGTCGTACTCGGCGAAGATGCCCGCGCAGCGGCGGCCCGCCTCGCGCAGCGCGGGGGTGAGCTCGGCGTCGAGGAATCGGCGCACGTCGTCGCGGAACGCCGCGTCGTCGGGGGTGAGGGGCCAGTCCATCGGGGCGGTCTCGGTCGCTCGCGTCGCGCCCGGGGCGGCGCGCTGCGGGAGGGGCGCCGCGTCGGCGGCGCGCGGCGCCGGCATTCTGCCCGCGTTCCGGCGCCGGCGGGCGGCGCCGCGCGGGCGGACCGTGCGGGCGTTCCGGAAACGCGAGGGCGCCGGTCCGGCCCCGAGGCCCGGCCGGGGGCCTTCCGCCGCCGGTCACGGTCCGATCGGGCACCATGGCGGGCCGCGCCGGCGGGCGTCGCGATCCGCGGCGCGGCCCGCGAGGGCGCGACGACGCGATCGGACGACGAAGGGGACCGGATGACGCTGGCGATGAGCTGGGACGAGTGGGTCGCGCACGACGCGGTCGGGCTGGCGGCGCGCGTCCGCGCGGGCGAGGTCTCGCCCGCGGAGCTCGCGCGCCAGGCGGCCGAGGCCGTCGCGCGGGTGAACCCGGCGGTGAGCGCGGTGGTCGAGG
This sequence comes from Burkholderiaceae bacterium, assembly GCA_035628395.1. Lineage (GTDB taxonomy): Bacteria > Pseudomonadota > Gammaproteobacteria > Burkholderiales > Burkholderiaceae_E > UBA4615. Next base: position 3,066 of record DASPJX010000181.1, read on the forward strand.
TGTTCGACGACGTCGTCGCCGACCCGCTGAAGGACGGGATGGATCCGACCGGGCCCTTCGCGGGGGTCCCGTTCCTGATGAAGGACCTCGGCCCCGGGCTGAAGGGCCGGCTCCAGGAGATGGGCTCGCTGCTGATGCGCGGCCACCGGCCGACGGCCGATGCGTGGCTCGTGCGCCGGATGCGCGAGGCGGGCCTGAACCTGATCGGGCGCACGACCACGCCCGAGTTCGGCGTGTGCAGCTCCGCCGAGAATCCGGCCGTCTACGTGACGCGCAATCCCTGGAACCTCGAGTACCCGACCTGCGGCTCGTCGGCCGGAGCCGCCGCCGTGGTCGCGACCGGCGCGCTGCCGATGGCGCACTCCACCGACGGCGGCGGCTCGATCCGCATCCCCGCCGGCTACAACGGCAACGTCGGCCTCAAGCCCTCGCGCGGCGTGTTCTCGATCGCCCCGGGGCTGTCGGACTTGAGCGGGCTGGTCTCGTCGCAGGGGTGCCAGAGCCGCACCGTGCGCGACACCGCGGCCTTCGTCGACGCCTGCCGCGGCGGCGCGCCCGGCGAGTTCATGCCGTACTGGACCTCGCCCGAGCCCTTCGTCGAGTCGATCCGCCGCGACCCGCCGCGGCTGCGCGTCGCGGTCTCGCACGAGTGGGGCACGCACCGCGCGGCGCCCGAGCTGGTCGCCGAGCTGGAGCGGGCGGCGCGGCTGCTGGAGGGTCTCGGCCATCACGTCGACCGGGTGGTGCCGCCGGTCGACTTCGAGGCCGCGCTCGCCGCGCAGACGACCTGCTACGTCTCCAACTTCGCGCAGGTCATCGACGGCCTGCTCGCGGCGCGCGGGCTGGAGCGCCCGCCGGACGGGCTCGTCGAGCCGGTCAACGTCCGCATCTGGGAGGCGGGCCGGGAGATGCCCTATCGGGACCGGTACCGGATGCAGGCGGTCTTCAACGCCACCTCCCGGGCCTTCGGCGCCTTCCTCGAGGACTGGGACGTGGTGCTGACGCCGATCACCGCGGCGCCGACGCCGCGGCTCGGCACGACCCGGTACCTGACGATCAGCGACGAGCCCTCGGTGCTCGACTGGTTCGAGGGGCTCTGGCGCGCCTTTCCCTACACGCCGATCGCCAACCTGTGCGGCCTCCCGGCGATCTCGCTGCCCCTCGGGCGGCAGGCCGACGGCCTGCCGTTCGGCATCCAGGCCCTGGCGAGGCAGGCCGCGGACGGGCTGCTGCTGCAGCTCGCCGCGCAGGTCGAGCGCTCGATCGACGGACGCTGGAACGACGGGCGCCGGCCGGGCGTGCACGTGCTCGGCGGGTGACCGGCCGCCGGCGCCGGCCCGTCGGCCCGCCGCCGGCTAGTCGGCCCGCCGGCTCAGCAGCCCGCGACGGAGCGGATGAACGCGACCGTCTCGCGGGCGATCGTCTCCCGGTCGTTGTCGAGCGTGGCCACGTGGTACGAGTCGTCGAGACGGCGCAGGTCGATCCGCGCGCTGCCGAGCCGCTGCACGATGGCCATCGCGTTGGCCGGGTCGACCACGTGGTCCTCGCGCGACTGGATCACGAGGGTCGGGCAGACGACGCGCGGCAGCATCGCGTGCGTCGCGGCGACGAGCGCGTAGAGCTGTCGCAGCGCCGGGACCGGCGTCTCG
>DASPJX010000182.1:0-4800 GCA_035628395.1 Burkholderiaceae bacterium
GCACCGTCTCACGCCGCGCCCAGCACCGTCTCACGCGGCGCCTAGCACCGTCTCACGCGGCGCCTAGCACCGTCTCACGCGGCGCCCAGCACCGCCTCACCCCGCGCCCGGCACCATCGCACCCGGGCTCCTCACCGCTCCGCGGCATCTCGCGGGCGCCCGATTCCGGCGGTCCCGCCCGCCCGATCGCCCGTCGTCCGCGTCTCGAGCGAGGCGAGCCGCGGCCGGGACACCCGTCGCCCGTCCGCGGCTCCTCCGGAGCCCGACCGGTCGCCCTTCGAGCACCGTCGGCTGCGTCTCGCCCTCTCCCGCCGCCGCGACCTCCGACTCGGCCGTCCGGTCACCCGGCGACTCCCTAGTCGCACCCGCGGAGCTCGGGGTATGCTCCGACGCGGAGTCACCAGCAGTCGCGAACGAATCGCGCCCATCGGAGGAGTCATGCAGAAGTCCCTGCACATCAACCCGGACAAGTGCACCGGGTGCCTGCAGTGCGAGATGGCCTGTAGTTTCGAGAACTACGGCCTCTTCAACACCGCGAAATCCCGCATCAAGGTCTTCGACTTCCACCACACGGGCCGCAAGGTTCCCTACACCTGCACGCAGTGCGACGAGGCCTGGTGCCTGCACGCGTGCCCGGTCGAGGCGATCAAGGTCGACGCGGCCACCGGCGCGAAGATCGTGCTCGAGGACGTCTGCGTCGGCTGCAAGGTCTGCACGATCGCCTGCCCGTTCGGCACGGTGAACTACGTCGCCGACACCGGCAAGGTGCAGAAGTGCGACCTGTGCGGCGGCGAGCCCGCGTGCGCGGACGCCTGCCCGACCGGCGCGATCACGTACATCGACGCGAACTGGACCGGCCTCGACCGGATGAAGCAATGGGCCGACAAGCTGGGCAACCAGCCGTCCGCCGTCTGAGGGAGCACGCGCCATGGCATGGGCTGGAAAGATCCTGCGCGTGGACCTGACGGCGGGCACCTGCACGTCCGAGCCGCTGAAGATGGACTGGGCGCGCCAGTACCTCGGGCAGCGCGGGCTCGCCACCAAGTACTTCGTCGAGGAGGTCGACGCGACCGTCGACCCGCTGTCGCCGGACAACAAGATCATCTGGGCGACCGGTCCGCTGACCGGCACGATGGCCTCCACCGGCGGACGCTACTCGGTGATCACCAAGGGGCCGCTGACCGGGGCGATCGCCGCCTCGAACTCGGGCGGCTACTGGGGCGCCGAGCTGAAGATGGCCGGCTGGGACATGGTGATCGTCGAGGGCCGGTCGGCGAAGCCGGTCTACCTGTCGATCGCCGACGACGTCGCCGAGCTGCGCGACGCCTCGCACCTGTGGGGCAAGACCGTCTGGCAGACCGAGGAGATCATCAAGACCTCGCACCAGGACCCGCTGACCCGCGTGTCGTCGATCGGCCGCGCGGGCGAGAACCAGGTGCTGTACGCGGCGATCGTCAACGACCTGCACCGCGCGGCCGGCCGCTCGGGCGTCGGCGCGGTGGCCGGCAGCAAGATGCTGAAGGCGATCGCGGTCCGCGGCACGAAGGGCGTGGGCAACATCCGCGACCCGAAGGCCTTCATGCGGGTGACGGCCGAGAAGAAGAAGATCCTGCACGACCATCCGGTGACCGGACAGGGCCTGCCCACCTACGGCACGCAGGTCCTGATGAACGTCATCAACGAGACCGGCGCGCTGCCGACCCGCAACCACCGCGACTCGCAGTTCGAGGGCGCGTCGCGGATCTCGGCCGAGGCGATGGCCGAGAAGCGGCCCACCGACGGCAAGTCGCAGCTCGTCACCAACCAGGCGTGCTTCGGCTGCACGATCGCCTGCGGCCGGATCTCCAAGATCGACGAGACGCACTTCTCGGTGGTCAACAAGCCCGAGTACTGGGGCGCCTCCGGCGGCCTCGAGTACGAGGCGGCGTGGGCGCTCGGCGCCGCGCCGGGCGTCGACGACCTCGAGGCGCTGCAGTACGCGAACCTGCTGTGCAACGAGGACGGCATGGATCCGATCTCGTTCGGCGCGACGGTGGGCGCGGTGTTCGAGCTCTACGAGATGGGCGTGCTGACGCGCGAGCAGATCGGCATCGAGGCGCCGTTCGGCTCGGCGAAGGCGCTGTGCGCGCTCGCCGAGATGACCGCGAAGGGCGAGGGCTTCGGCAGGGAGATCGGCCAGGGCAGCAAGCGGCTGACCGCGAAGTACGGCCATCCCGACCTGTCGATGTCGGTCAAGGGCCAGGAGTTCCCGGCCTACGACGCGCGCGGCATCCAGGGCATGGGCCTGACCTACGCGACCTCCAACCGCGGCGCCTGCCACCTGCGCTCGTACACGGTGGCGTCGGAGATCCTCGGCATCCCGGTCAAGACCGATCCGCTGACCACCGAGGGCAAGCCCGAGCTGGTCAAGGCGTTCCAGGACGCGACCGCCGCGTTCGACTCGTCGGGCATCTGCGTGTTCACCACGTTCGCCTGGACGGTGGCCGACCTCGCGCCCCAGGTGGCCGCCGCCTGCGGCGAGGAGTTCACGCTCGAGAACCTCAACGAGATCGGCGAGCGGATCTGGAACATGGAGCGGGACTTCAACAACCGCGCCGGCTTCACGCGCAAGGACGACGACCTGCCGAAGCGCCTGAAGACCGAGGCGGCGAAGACCGGTCCGGCCAAGGGGCTGGTCTCCGGGATCGACAAGATGATCCCCGAGTACTACGCGATCCGCGGCTGGGACGACGAGGGGCGCCTGAAGCCCGAGACGCGCGCGCGCCTCGGACTCTGACGCTCGCACCCAGGGGCGCGCGTGCGAACGCGCGTCCCGTCCGGGGCGGCCCGCGCGGCCGCCCCGTCCGTTTCCGGAGTCTGCACCCATGAAGCACGTGATCATCGGCAACGGTCCGGCCGGCGTGGTGGCCGCCGAGACGATCCGCAAGCGCCGCCCGCAGGACGAGATCGCGCTGATCGGCGACGAGCCGCATCCGGCGTACTCGCGGATGGCGATCCCGTACCTGCTGATCGGCGACGTCGACGAGCGCGGCACGTACCTGCGCAAGGACCCCGGGCACTTCGACCGGCTGCGGATCCGCACCGTCGCCGGCCGCGTCGGCGCGATCGAGACCGGGGCGCGCAAGGTGCGCCTCGAGGAGGGCCCGTCGCTCGAGTACGACCGCCTGCTGATCGCCACCGGCTCGTCGCCGGTGAGGCCGCCGATCCCGGGGCTCGACTCGCCGTTCGTGCATCCGTGCTGGACGCTGCAGGACGCGCGCCGCATCCTCGCGCTCGCCCGGCCCGGCGCGCGCGTGCTGCAGATGGGCGCGGGCTTCATCGGCTGCATCATCCTCGAGGCGCTCGCGCGGCGCGGCGTGAGCCTCGCCGTCGTGGAGATGGGCGACCGGATGGTGCCGCGGATGATGGGCCCGGGCGCGGGCGGCATGATCAAGGCCTGGTGCGAGTCGAAGGGCATCCGCGTGAAGACCTCGACCCGCGTCGAGGCGCTCGAGCCGGCCGCCCCGATCCGCGCCCGCTTCTCCGACGGCGGCGAGGAGGAGTTCGACCTCGTGATCCAGGCGACCGGCGTGCGGCCGAACATCGGCTTCCTGGCCGGCAGCCCGGTCAAGGCGCTGCAGGGCGTGCTGACCGACGAGCGGATGCGCACCTCGGTGGAGGGCGTCTACGCGGCCGGCGACTGCGCCGAGGCCTACGATCCGATCACGAAGCGCACGATCGTCTCGGCGATCCAGCCGAACGCGGTCGACCAGGGCCACGTCGCGGCGGTCAACATGTCGGGCGGCGACGCGATCGCGAACGTCGTCACCCAGATCAACGTGCTCGACACGCTCGGGCTGGTCTCGACCTCGTTCGGACAGTGGCAGGGCGTGCCCGGCGGCGAGCACGCGGAGCTCGTCGACCCGGCGCGCTTCCGCTACCTGCGGCTCGAGTTCGAGCGCGACGTGCTCGTCGGCGCGAACTCGCTCGGCATGACCGACCACGTCGGCGTGCTGCGCGGCCTGATCGAGCGCGGCGTGCGGCTCGGCGGCTGGAAGGACCGGCTGATCGAGGATCCGACGCGGCTGATGGAGGCCTACCTCGCGTCGGCGCAGGCGCAGGATCGGTTCCAGGGCCGCTCGCGCGGCACGATGCGGCCGTGAGGATCACCTTCAAGCTGTTCGCGATGCTGTCCGACCACCTGCCGCAGGAGGTCGACGGCGCGCGGCGCCGGGGCAACGCGATCGAGCTCGAGGTGCCCGAGGGCACGACCGTGCAGCAGGTGATCGACCGCTTCGCGCTGCCCGCGAAGCTGGTCCACCTGGTGCTCGTCGACGGCACCTACGTGTCGCCCGCCGATCGCGCGACGCGCGCGCTGGGCCCGGGCGAGGCGCTCGCGATCTGGCCGCCGATCGCCGGCGGCTGATGCCCTTCCACGGCTTCGAGCGGGTCATGGCCTGCACCCGCGCCGACCTCGGGCGCTGGCTGGCGACGCTGTGGGGCGGCAAGCTGCGCTTCACGACCGCGATGCTCTTCGCGCTGGGCTTCATCTCGTCGTTCCTGATCGGCGGGCTCGACGGCGCGTTCCTTGCCACCGCCGTCTTCGACTTCCACGTCCACGACACGTACTGGGTGGTGAGCCACCTGCACTACGTGCTGTTCGGTGGCTCGGCGTTGGCGATCTTCGCCGCGATCTACTACTGGTTCCCGAAGATGTTCGGGGCGATGCTCGACGAGCGCCTGGGCAAGCTGCATTTCGTGCTCGCCTACGTGGGCACCCACCTGACCTTCTTCCCGCAGCACCTGCTGGGGCTCGACGGC
>DASPJX010000183.1:0-10773 GCA_035628395.1 Burkholderiaceae bacterium
AGCTATGCGCGGATCGCCGCGCGCGTATCGTCGCCCGCGGACCACCGACCGCGGGCCACCGACCGCGGGCCACCGACCGCGGGCCACCGACCGCGGGCCACCGCCCGCGGGCCACCGACTGCGGGCCACCGCCCGCGTTCCGCCTCGCCGCCCCGCCGCCCGGACGCCCGGACGCCCGGACGCCCGGACGCCCGGATCCGGCAGCGCGAGCCGGGCCTCAGGCGATCAGCTTGCCCGGGTTCATGATCCCGAGCGGATCGAGCGCCTGCTTCAGCGTGCGCATCAGCGCGAGCTCGACCGGGGACTTGTAGCGCAGCAGCTCGTCGCGCCGCAGCACGCCGATGCCGTGCTCGGCCGAGATCGAGCCGCCGGCGGCGGCCACCGCGTCGTGCACGAGGCCGTTGATCGCGTCCTGACGCTCGAGGAACGCGTCGCCGTCGACGCCGGCCGGCGGCGACACGTTGTAGCGCAGGTTGCCGTCGCCGAGGTGGCCGAAGACGACCATCCGCACGCCGGGGAAGCGCTCGGCGATCGCCGCGTCGGTCGCGACCACGAAGTCGCCGATCGACGAGATCGGCACCGAGATGTCGTGCTTGACGTTCTTGCCCTCGGCCGCCTGCGCCTCCGAGATGTTCTCGCGCAGCAGCCAGAAGCGGCGCGACTGCGCGATCGACTGCGCGACGATCGCGTCGCGCACGATCCCCGCCTCGAAGGCCTCGGCCATCAGCGCCTCGAAGCGCTCGGTCGCGTGCGCCTCGCTCTCGGCGTCCGAGGACTCGAGCAGCACCGCGTACGGATGCGGCTCGGCGAAGGGCTTCGGGCAGTCGGGGAAGTGCTTCGCGACCAGCGTCAGGCACAGGTCCGACATCATCTCGAAGCCGGTGAGCGCCGGGCCGAGCAGCCGCTGCGACAGGCCGAGCAGCGCGAGCGCGTCGTGCGGCGAGCCGACCGCGGCGATCGCGGTCACGCGGGCCGCCGGCAGCGGATAGAGCTTCATCGTCGCGGCGGTGATCACGCCGAGCGTGCCCTCGGCGCCGACGAAGAGGTCGCGCAGGTCGTAGCCGGTGTTGTCCTTGCGCAGCCCGCGCAGGCCGTCCCAGATCTCGCCCGAGGCGGTCACCACCTCGACCCCGAGGCAGAGCTCCCGCGCGTTGCCGTAACGCAGCACCGCGGTGCCGCCGGCGTTCGTCGACAGGTTGCCGCCGATCGTGCAGCTGCCCTCGGCCGCGAGCGACAGCGGGAAGAGGCGCTGCGCGCCGCGGGCCGCCTCCTGCACCTGCTGCAGCCGCACCCCGGCCTCGACGGTGATCGTGTCGTTGACCGGATCGATCGCGCGCACGCGGTTCATCCGCGCGAGCGACAGCACGATCGCGCTGCCGGTCCCGTCCGGCACCGAGCCGCCGGTGAGCCCGGTGTTGCCGCCCTGAGGGACGATCGGTACGCGGTGCTCGGCGCACCAGCGCACGAGTCGCGCGACCTCCTCGGTCGTCGAGGGCTGCACCACCGCGCGCGCGCGGCCGTGCCAGCGGCGTCGCCAGTCGATCAGGAAGGGCTCGGTGTCGGCGGAGTCGACGAGGATGCGGCCGACGTCGGAGGGGAGGGGGATGTCCATGGGTCGATGATCGCCCGGCGGGCGGGCCGAATTGTGTCGTGGAACTTTACAGGTCGGGCGACGGTCGCCGCGGCGCGGCCGGCGCGACCGGCCGGGAAACGGCTTGGCTGCTGGGAAAGGAGATTCGTTCCATTCCAACGGCCGAGCTGGCCCGGGCTTTGCTGTAGGGGTGTCGCATTCCAACCACTACAGGGAGTACCCATGAAATCGAGCATCCGCAGACTGCTGGCCGCCGCGGCACTGACCGTCACCGCGATCGGCGCGCAGGCCGCCACGTGGACCGACACGAAGACCTGGACGCCGGGCGTCGACATCCCGCCGAGCTTCAGCTTCAGCCACGACATCACCGACGACGGCTTCAACCCGGCCGGCGACACCGTGACGAGCGTCTTCCTGCAGCTCGCGTTCACCGATCCCGGCCTGGACGACCGCGTCCTCTACCTGTGCGGTTTCCGTCTCTGCACCGGAGACGGCCTGGAGGCCGCCGCGATCAATCCGGAAGGCGGCATCCCGATCATCTGGAGCAACCTCTTCTACTCGGACGAGATCGACGCGTACACCGTGGTCGGCCAGCTGTTCGTCGGCGGCCCGACGCTGCCGGCGCTGCAGGGCGACGGCGAGCTCGACGTCGAGGTGTCGTCGCTCTACGGCGACTTCCGTCTCCTCAGCTCGACGATGACCGTCACCGGCACGTCGGTCCCGCTGCCCGGCGCGCTCGCGCTGCTCGGCATCGGCTTCGTCGGCGCCGGCGTCGCCTCGCGCCGTCGCGTCGCGGCCTGACGCGACGTTCCGGAGCCGGCCCCGCCCGGGGCCGGCCCGAAAAGAAGACGCCCCGCTCGCGCGGGGCGTCTTCCTTCCGACCGTCGGACGGGACGCCTACCGCCTCCCCCCCGGCATCATCCCCTTCATCCCGCGCATCATCTTCGCCAGCCCGCCCTTCTGCATCTTCTTCATCACCGCCTGCATCTGCTCGAACTGCGACAGCATGCGGTTGACCTCCTGCACCTGCACGCCCGCGCCGGCGGCGATCCGCCGCTTGCGGCTCGCCTTGATCAGCTCGGGCTTCGTGCGCTCGGCCGGGGTCATCGCGTGGATGATCCCCTGCATCCGGCGGATGTCGCGCTCGGCCTTGTCCATGTCGGCCTGACCGGCCGCGGCCTGGAACTGCGCGGGCAGCTTGTCGAGCAGCGACGACAGCCCGCCCATCTTCTTCATCTGGCCGATCTGGACGAGGAAGTCGTTCAGGTCGAAGCGGTTGCCGCCCTTCAGCTTCTCGGCCAGGTCCTTGGCGGACTGCTGGTCGACGGTGGCCTGCGCCTGCTCGACCAGGGCGAGGATGTCGCCCATGCCGAGGATCCGGTTGGCCATCCGGTCGGGGTGGAACGCGTCGAGCCCGTTCAGCTTCTCGCCCACGCCGACGAACTTGACCGGGCAGCCGGTGATCGCCTTGACCGACAGCGCGGCGCCGCCCCGCGCATCGCCGTCGAGCTTGGTCAGCACCACGCCGGTCAGCGGCAGCGCCTCCTTGAAGGCGCGCGCGGTGTTGACCGCGTCCTGGCCCTGCATCGAGTCGACGACGAACAGCGTCTCGATCGGGTCGAGCGCGGCGTGCAGCGCCGCGATCTCGCGCATCATCGCCTCGTCGATGCCGAGGCGGCCCGCGGTGTCGACGAGCAGCACGTCGTGGTAGTGGTTCTTCGCCCACAGCACGGCGGCCTTCGCGATGTCGACCGGCTGCTGGTCGGGCGTGCTCGGGAAGAAGTCGGCGCCGGCCTGCTGCGCGACGGTGCGCAGCTGATCGATCGCCGCCGGCCGGTACACGTCGCACGAGACCGTCAGCACCTTCTTCTTGCGCTCGCGCAGCCATTTCGCGAGCTTGCCGACGGTGGTGGTCTTGCCCGCGCCCTGCAGGCCGGCCATCAGCACGATCGCCGGCGGCTGCGTCGCCAGGTTCAGTTCGGCGGTCGTGCCGCCCATCAGGTCGGTGAGCTCGCGGTGCACGACGCCGACGAGCGCCTGTCCCGGGGACAGGCTGCCGACCACCTCGTGGCCGAGCGCCTTCTCGCGCACCCGAGCGACGAAGTCGCGCACCACCGGCAGCGCGACGTCGGCCTCGAGCAGCGCGATGCGGATCTCGCGCAGCATCTCCTGCGTGTTGGCCTCGGTCAGGCGGGCCTCGCCGCGCATCGTCTTGACGACGCGCGCCAGTCGCTGGGACAGGTTCTCGAACATGGGGATCCGCTACACTGCGATCGCGATGATTGTACTGATTCTGTTCGGGATTCCCGTCGCGCTCTACGGCGCGGTCTGGCTCGCGTCCTGGGAACGCGCGCAGGCCGCGGCCGACGGCGCGCCGGCCCGGGCGCAGGCGCTCGCCGCGGGCTGGCTGCTGCCGGCGGCGCTGCTGCTGCACGGCGCGTCGCTCGCCTGGCCCTGGGACCGGGGCGGCGTGCACTTCGGGTTCGCCAAGGCGCTGTCGGCCACCCTGTGGATCGGGCTGGTGCTGGTCTGGATCGAGGGCCGCAAGGTGCCGCTCGAGGCGCTGCGGCTGCTGGTGCTGCCGATCGCGATCGTCGCGGCGTTGCTGCCGCTCGCGTTCCCGGGCGCCGACTTCTCCGAGCTGTCGCACCGCCCGCTCTTCATGCCGCACCTGCTGGCCGGCACGCTCGCCTACGGCGTGCTGCTGCTCGCCGCGCTGCACGCGCTGCTGATGCTGTGGGTGCAGCGCGACCTGCATCGCCCGGCGGCGGGCGGCGGAGGCGGGGGCGGCGGCGCGCTGTCGACGCTGATCTCGCGGCTGCCGCCGCTGATGGTCCTCGAGCGGGTGCTGTTCCGGTTCATCGCGGTCGGCTTCGTGCTGCTGCTGGCGACCACCGGCAGCGGCATGCTGTTCTCCGAGGAGGTGTTCGGCCGGCCGTTCAGGTTCGAGCACAAGACCGTGTTCTCGCTCGTGTCGCTCGCCTTCTTCGGCGTGCTGCTCGCCGGCCGCGCGATCCGCGGCTGGCGCGGACGCATCGCGACGCGCTTCACGCTGGGCGGCTTCGCCGTGCTGCTGCTGGCCTACGTCGGCACGCGGTTCGTGCTCGAGGTCGTCCTCCGGCGGGTCTGAAGACCGGGGCTCCCGGCGGAAGGCGACGATGGGCAAGGTGCTGACGTGGGTCGCGGTGCTCGCCGTGCTGTGGCTGGCGTGGCGTCTCTGGACGATCAGCCAGCGGCGCGTCGAGCGCTCGCGCGCCGAGGGCGCCGGGCGGGCCGACGAGCCGGGCGAGGGCGACCGGCCCCGGGTCGGAGCGCCCGAGGTCATGATGCGCTGCGCCGCCTGCGGGCTGTACCTGCCCGGCTCCGAGGCGCGCTTCGGCGGCGGGCACGCCTACTGCAGCGACGCGCACCGCGAACTCGGTCCGGCTCCGGCGGGCCGCGACGACGGCTGACGTGGCCGCGGCGGCCGGGTCCGACGCATCCTCCGGCGCCGGCGCCGATCCGTCGTACTGGCGCTCGCTCCGCTACTTCGCGCTGGCGCGGCTCGTCGTCGCGGCGGTCCTCGTCGCCTGGGTGCCGGTGCTGCGGGGCACCGAGGGCGCGGCCGATGCGTTCGACGCGCGCGGCTTCCTCGCGACGGCCGTCGCCTACCTCGCCGCGGCCGCCGCGTTCGTCCCGCTGTCGCGCCCGGGCGGGCGCCGCCTGCAGCCGCTCGCGATCGCGCAGGTCGCGGTCGACGTCCTCGCGCTGTCGCTGCTCGGCCACTTCGCCGGCGGGCTGAGGAGCGGCCTCCCGATCCTGCTGATCCTGCCCAACGCCGGCGCCGCGATCCTGCTCGGCACGCGCCTCGCGCTGTTCTTCGCCGCGGTCTCGACGCTCGCGCTGCTCGTCGAGACCGGCTGGCGCCGCCTCGAGGGCGAGATCGGCGACCCGGCGACCGTGCAGGCCGGGCTGGTCGGCGCGGCGCTGCTCGGCACGGCCTGGACGGTCGCCCGGCTCGCGCAGCGGCTCGGCGCGCAGGAGCGGCTCGCGCACCGGCGCGGCGAGGACCTGCGCGCCCAGCTCGCGATCACGCAGGCGGTGATCGGCGAGCTGCCCGACGGCGTCGTCGTGCTGTCCGAGGACGGCGAGCCCAGGGCGATCAACCGCGCGGCGCGCGAGATGCTCGGCGCCGGGGCCGACGGCGCGCCGTCGGCGGCCGGGCTCTGGGCGCTGCGCGCCGCGATCGGCCTGCCGCGTCCCGGCGAGGCGCCGGACGCCGCTCCGGACCGGATCGCGCGCGGCGACGGGGTCGAGTTCGCGATCCCGCCGGGCGGCGCGGTGGGCGCGCGCCGGATCCGCGCGCGGCGGCTCGGCGCCGCGGTCGCCGGCGCCGACGCGGTCGTCGTGATGGAGGACCTGGGTCGGATCGAGGCCCGGGCGCAGCAGCTCAAGCTCGCGTCGATGGGCCGGCTGTCGGCGTCGATCGCCCACGAGATCCGCAACCCGCTGTCGGCGATCCGGCACGCCAACGGGCTGCTCGCCGAGCGGCTCGACGACGCGTCGCTGCAGCGCATGGCGCAGATCGTCGAGCAGAACTGCCGGCGCATCGACCGGATCGTCGAGGACGTGCTGTCGATCTCGCGCCGCGGCCGCGCGGCGCCGGAGGCGCTGCCGGCGGGCGCCTTCGTCGAGCGGACGCTCGCCGAGTACGTCGCGCAGTCGGGCACCGACGCGGCGCGGATCGCCTGCCGCGTCGCGATCGACGACCCGATCTGGTTCGACGCCGGCAACCTGCGGCAGGTGCTGCTGAACCTGCTCGCGAACGCGCTGCGCCACGCGAGCGCGGCGCCCGGCGCGGTGTCGATCGAGTGGGACCGCGACGCGGCCGGCCGGCCGGTGCTCGCGGTCGCCGACGACGGGCCGGGCGTGCCCGCCGAGTCGCAGGTCCACCTGTTCGAGCCGTTCTTCACCACCGATCCGCGCGGCACCGGCCTCGGGCTGCATCTCGCGCGGGAGTTGTGCGCGGCCAACGGCGCGTCGATCCGGTACCGGCCGGCGGGCGGCGATCCGCCGTTCCGCAGCGCCTTCCTCGTCGAGCCGGCGCCGCTGCCGGCACACTGCGCCCCATGACGTCCTCCACCGATCCGCAGCGTCCCGTCCCGCGCGGCGCGCGCCCGCCGCGCGTGCTGGTCGTCGACGACGAGGCCGACCTGCGCGAGCTGCTCGAGCTGACCCTGGTCGGCATGGGCCTCGACGTCGACTGCGCGGCCGACCTCGCCGCCGCGCGCGCGCTGCTGGCCGCGCACCGGTACGCACTGTGCCTGACCGACATGCGCCTGCCCGACGGCGACGGGCTGTCGCTGGTCGCCGAGATCGGCGCCGCGCACCCGGACACGGCGGTCGCGGTGATCACCGCCCACGGCAGCGCCGAGAACGCCGTGGCCGCGCTGAAGGCCGGCGCGTTCGACTACCTGGCCAAGCCGGTCGGGCTCGACGCGCTGCGCGCGCTGGTGCGCTCGGCGCTGCAGGTGCCGCCGGCGGCCGAGCCGCGCGGCGCCGCGGCGCGCGCCGACGCGTCGACGGGCGCCCCGCGGCCGGGTATCGCTTCGCCCGGCCCCCGGGGCGACGCCGCGCCGGCCGAGCCGGCCCCCGCCGCGGCCGGCGCCGAGCTGCTCGGCGTGTCGCCGGCGATCGAGGGCGTGCGGGCGAGCATCGCCCGGCTCGCCCGCAGCATGGCGCCGGTGGCGATCACCGGCGAGTCGGGCTCCGGCAAGGAGCTCGCCGCGCGCCTGATCCACCGCTCCTCGAACCGCGCCCGCCGGCCGTTCGTCGCGGTCAACTGCGGCGCGATCCCCGAGACGCTGATGGAGTCGGAGTTCTTCGGCTACCGGCGGGGCGCGTTCACCGGCGCCGACCAGGACCGCACCGGCTTCTTCCAGGCGGCCGACGGCGGCACGCTGTTCCTCGACGAGGTCGCCGACCTGCCGCTGTCGATGCAGGTCAAGCTGCTGCGCGCGATCCAGGAGCGCAGCGTGCGCCGCGTCGGCGCGACCCAGGAGGAGCCGGTCGACGTGCGGATCGTCAGCGCCACCCACCAGGACCTCGAGCGCTGCGTCGCGGCCGGGCGCTTCCGGCAGGATCTGTACTACCGGCTGAACGTGATCGAGCTGCGGATGCCGCCGCTGCGCGAGCGCGGCGAGGACGTCGAGGTGCTCGCGCAGGCGGTGCTCGAGCGGCTCGCCGCCCGCGCCGGCCTGCCGGCCCCGCCGCGGCTCGCCAGCGTGACGCTCCGCTACCTGCGCAGCTACGGCTTCCCGGGCAACGTGCGCGAGCTCGAGAACGTGCTCGAGCGGGCGCTCGCGTTCTCGAACGGCGAGGTGATCAACGTCGAGGACCTGGGGCTGCGCCCGGCGATCGCCGATGCGACGGCGAGCGAGCCGGCGCTCGGCGACGACGGCGAGCCCGCGCCCGCGCGGCCCGACGGCCCGCCCGGGCAGCGCGCGCGGCTCGCCGAGGACGGCGTGCCCGAGTCGCTGCCCGAGTACCTCGACGCGATCGAGCGCCAGGCGATCCTGCGCGCGCTCGAGCGCACCCGCCACAACCGGACCGCCGCCGCGCGCCGGCTCGGCATCAGCTTCCGGGCGCTGCGCTACCGGATGCAGCGGCTCGGCATCCAGTGAGCGCCGCCGCCGACCGGCGCCGCGCCGATCCGTTCGACGCCGACGGCTGGCACCGGCGGGCGCGCCGCCGCCCGTCGCCCAACGTCGACGCGCGCCCGCCCGGGACGCTCGTCGACCTGCTCGTCGTCCACCACGTGAGCCTGCCGGCCGGCCGCTTCTCGGGCGACGCCGTCGAGCGGCTGTTCACCAACCGGCTCGACTGCGGCGCGCATCCGTCGTTCGCGTCGCTCGAGGGGCTGCGGGTCTCGGCGCACTTCCTGGTGCGCCGCCGCGGCGAGCTGCTGCAGTTCGCGTCGCCCGACGCGCGCGCCTGGCACGCCGGCGCCTCGTGCTTCCTCGGTCGCGAGCGCTGCAACGACTTCTCGATCGGCGTGGAGCTCGAAGGCACCGGCGAGCGGCCCTACACCGACGCGCAGTACCGGGTGCTCGCCGACCTCACCCGGGGGCTCGCCGCGCGGTGGCCGCTGCGATTCGTCGCCGGCCACAGCGACGTCGCGCCGGGTCGCAAGACCGATCCCGGTCCGAGCTTCGACTGGGCGCGCTACCTCCGATCGGTCGAATCTACAGGGCTCGCGAGGCCGTTCGGTTCCGCGGGCCGCACCGATCCGGCATCGACGGTCTGACAGGTCCGTCCCGCGCGGCCGCGCGGTCGCCTTGCCCTGCAAAACGGCGCCAACTCTGGGTCGGAATCCTCCGACCCAGACTCCAAGCGGCTTGCGAGGAGACTGCGCCAAGCGATTGATCGGACGCTGTTTCGGGGGCGTCGCGGCCAGCCGTCGGAGACCCTCTCCGCACTTGCGGCCACGGTCGCCCAGGCACTAGAATTGGTTCACAACAAGCAGACGTACCCCAGATCTAGTGTCCACGCGGACAAGGTCGCGGGGTGCGTCCACCGGGGTCGGACGCTGCCACCGACCACCGATGTCCTCGCACGAAGCGACTCGACGGCCGGTCCTCGACCGATGCCGCCGGAGACGCGTCGCCTCGAGCGGGAGCGACCACCGAGACAGCGTTTCCAGCGGAGCGATACAGACATGCAGAACCGGGCCGTAGACCTTCCCCAGCGTCCCTCCGTCGTCACCTCCACCGGCTTCGGCCCGGCCGTGGAGTCCCAGGGCACCCGCGGCGACGCGTCGCGGTTCGCCGACTTCAAGGTGATCCGCCGCAACGGATCGGTCGTCGGCTTCGAGCCCGGCAAGATCGCCGTCGCGATGACCAAGGCGTTCCTCGCGGTGAGCGGCGGGCAGGGCGCGGCGTCGGCGCGCGTGCGCGAGCTCGTCGAGCAGATGACCGCGATGGTCGTCGGCGCGCTGGTGCGCAACAAGCCCGCCGGCGGCACCTTCCACATCGAGGACATCCAGGACCAGGTCGAGCTCTCGCTGATGCGCTCGGGCGAGCACGAGGTCGCCCGCGCCTACGTGCTGTACCGCGAGAAGCGCTCGCAGGAGCGCGCGGCGAAGCAGGCGCAGGCGGTCGCCGCCGGCGAGCCCGCCGGCCCGCGGATCGGCGTGCTCGACCAGGGCGTCGTCCGGCCGCTCGACGAGGCGCACCTGCGCGAGCTGATCGCCTCGGCCTGCGCCGGCTTCGAGGACACCACCGACGTCGACGCGGTGCTGGCCGAGACCGTCAAGAACCTGTACGACGGCATCCCGATCGAGGAGGTGCACAAGTCGGCGATCCTGTCGGCGCGCGCGCTGATCGAGACCGATCCGGACTACAGCCAGGTCGCCGCGCGGCTGCTGCTGCACACGGTGCGCCGCGAGGTGCTCGGCGAGGAGGTGCTGCAGTCCGCGATGACCGAGCGCTACGCCGAGTACTTCCCGCGCTTCATCCGACGCGGCGTCGAGGCCGACCTGCTCGACGCGAAGCTCGAGCAGTTCGACCTGCAGCGCCTCGGCCGCGCGCTGGTCGCCTCGCGCGACAACCAGTTCACCTACCTCGGTCTGCAGACGCTGTACGACCGCTACTTCCTGCACATCGACGAGCAGCGCATCGAGCTGCCGCAGGCGTTCTTCATGCGCGTGGCGATGGGCCTCGCGCTCAACGAGATCGACCGCGAGGCGCGCGCGATCGAGTTCTACGAGCTGCTGTCGAGCTTCGACTTCATGAGCTCGACCCCGACGCTGTTCAACTCGGGCACGCAGCGCTCGCAGCTGTCGTCGTGCTACCTGACCACCGTCTCCGACGACCTCGACGGCATCTACGAGGCGATCAAGGAGAACGCGCTGCTGGCGAAGTACGCCGGCGGCCTCGGCAACGACTGGACGCCGGTGCGCGCGCTGGGGAGCCACATCAAGGGCACGAACGGCAAGAGCCAGGGGGTCGTGCCGTTCCTGAAGGTGGTGAACGACACGGCGGTGGCGGTGAACCAGTGCTTTGCCGGCGGCACCGGCGTCTACACCTCGCAGGGCGTGAAGCCGATCGAGATGATCGCGGCGGGCGACCTGGTGCTGGGCAGCTCCGGCCACTACCGCGAGGTGGAGCGCCGCTTCGTCTACAACCAGACGGACCCGATGGTGT
>DASPJX010000184.1:0-5875 GCA_035628395.1 Burkholderiaceae bacterium
GAGGCCTGCCGTGAGGTGGGAAAGCCGCGAATCTAGCAGGTCGCGCCGATACCCCCGGCGCGGCGGCGGCCACGGCCGGCACGGCCCCGCGTCGGCCCGGCGGCGGCCCGGCGCCGGGCACCGGGCCGCGCCCGGTCAGGCGCCCGCCTCGGCGGTCGTCGGGTCGATCGTCGAGCGGATCTGCATCACGCGGTTCGCCGGGAAGCCGCCGCGGCGCGCGTGCTCGAGCACCGTCGCCTCGTCGGGCGCGATGTAGACGCAGACGATCTTGTCGTCGGTCACGTGGCTCTCGAGCCACTGCACCTTCGGTCCGAGCTCTTCGAGCACGCCGCAGGACTTCTGCGAGATGCTCCGCAGCTCGTCGGGGCCGAGCCGGCCCGCGCCGGGCAGCTCGCGTTCGATCAGGAACTTCGGCATGACGTCTCCTCCGCGATCGGCGGCGCGGGGATCGTCGGCGACGGCCCACCCGCCTCAGCGATCGTGGGCGTCCGCCGGCCCGCCGACATCGGGAGAATTCCCCAGTCGGCCGGGCGGGGCGCCGAGCAGCCCGCGACGCGCCGCCTCGTGCACGGCCTTCGCCCGGCTGCCGACGCCGAGCTTGCCGAGCACGCTGCTCACGTGGTGGTCGACCGTCTTCGGCGACAGGGTCAGCCGCTCGGCGATCTCGGCGTTGCGCAGCCCCTCGGCCAGGCAGGCGAGCACCTCCCGCTCGCGCCCGGTGAGCCCGTCGGCGCGCCCCTCGCCGGCGGGGCCGCGGATCCGCGGCAGGTCCTTCACGCCGAGCTCGCGCAGCCGCCGCGCGACCCGGCGGGCCGCCGGGGCCGCGCCCAGCCGCTCGAATCCCGCCAGCGCCTCGCGCAGCGCGCCCGGCTCGCCCGAGGCCGCGAGCGACAGCGCGGCCTCGTACGGGCAGTCCCGCGCCCGCCACAGCGCGGCCGCGGCCCGCGCGTCGCCGGCGACGAGCGCGGCGAACGGCGCGGCGATCCACGGCGGCGG
The DNA here is from genome assembly GCA_035628395.1 of Burkholderiaceae bacterium. Classification (GTDB taxonomy): domain Bacteria; phylum Pseudomonadota; class Gammaproteobacteria; order Burkholderiales; family Burkholderiaceae_E; genus UBA4615. The sequence continues at coordinate 997 of DASPJX010000184.1, forward strand.
ATCGCGGCGCTCGCCGGCGAGCGCGAGCCACGCGTACAGCTCGCCGGCGATCCACGGATGGCGCTTCGCGAGCGCGAGTTCGAGCGCGGCCCGCGCCTCGCCGCGCGCGGCGGCCGCGTCGCCCGCCAGCCAGGCCGCCTCGGCGCGCGCGATCCGCACCGGCCCGATCCGCTGCAGCGTGCCGGTGGGCGCCGCGAGCGCGAGCGCCTCGTCGAGCACCGCGGCGGCGTCGGGCAGCCCGCGGCGGGCGAGCAGCCGGCCGAGCGCGGTGCCGGCGACGATCCGGGCGATCGCGGTCGCGTCGGGCCGGCCGAGCGCGCTGCGGGCCGCGGCGGCGGCCTCGTCCCAGCGCCCCAGGTCCAGCCGGACCCGGCCGAGCCACGCCTCGAGGTACGCGAGGCTCGAGCCGATCTCGTGCGCGGCGGCGTAGCCGACGCCCTCGAGCAGCCAGCGCTCGGCCGCCGCCGCCTCGCGCAGCTCGCCCAGCCCCGAGCCGAGGTTCACGTACGCGAGCGAGGCCCAGAGGTGATCGTTGCCGCGCCGGGCGTCGCCGAGGCTGCGCTCGAGGGCGATCCGCCCGGCGTCGTCCCCCGACAGCAGCAGCGCCGTTCCGAGCCGGTTCAGCGCGCGGATCCGCACGTCGTCGAAGCCGGCGGGCTCGGCGATCGCGAGCGCCCGGTTCGCCCAGGCGACCGCCTCGTCCGCGTCGCGATCGAGCATCCGCAGCGCCGACTGCTGGACGTACGACAGCGCGAGCTCGCGCCCCGGCGGCAGCCGCTCGAGGAGCGCCACCGCGTCGCGGCTCGCCTCCTCGGCCTGCGCGTTCCGGCCGGCCGTCACCAGGCAGGCCGCGAGCCGCGCGGTCGCCGCGCCCTGCCTCGCGACGTCGCCCGCCGCGCCGGCGAGCCGCGCGACCTCGCGCCAGGCGCCGATCGCGTCGTCGTGGCCGCCCGCGATCTCCGACTCGGCGGCGAACCCCTCCAGCAGCGCGGCCCGCTCGGCCGACGGGCACGCGTCGGCGAAGCGCAGCGCGCGCGCGTACTGCGCGGCGGCCTCGCGGTGCGCGTCGAGCGCCGCGGCCCGCCGCGCGGCGAGCGGCGCGAGGCTCAGCACGGCGTCGCCGTCGCCCGCGGCCTCGGCGTGGTGGGCGAGCCGCGCGGCGTCGGCCGCGGCCGAGGGCCGGGCGCGCAGCGCGTCGAGCACCGCCCGGTGCCACCGCACCCGCTGCGGCGGCGGCGTCGCCCCCAGCACGGCCGTCCTCGCGATCTCGTGACGGAACTCGATCCCGTCCCCGGCGTCCGTCAGCATCCCGCAGGCGAGGCACTCGCGGACCGGCCCCGGATCGTCGCCCGCGAGCCGCGCGAGCAGCCAGGGCTCGACCCGTCGGCCGACGACCGCCACCGCCTCCAGCACGGTCCGGGCCGGATCGGACAGCCGCGCCGCCCGGGCGAGCACCGCGTCGCGCACCGAGTCGGGCATCGCGCCGCCGCCGCCGGCGAGCACCTCGGTGACGAAGAACGGGTTGCCGCCGGTGCGCGCCCGCAGCGCGACCGGGTCGAGGCCGCTGCGGGCGGCGAGCGTCGCCACGCCCTCGACGCCGAGCGGCCCGACGCCCACCCGGCGCAGCGCCGGTGCCGCGCCGAGCTCGCCCAGCAGCCGCCGCAGCGGGTGGCGGTCGCCGCACTCGTCGTCGCGCCAGGTGGCCACGAGCATCGCGCGTCGCTCGGCCAGCCTGCGGACGAGGAAGCCGACCAGATCGAGCGTCGCTTGGTCGGCCCAGTGCAGGTCTTCGAGGACGAGCACCGTGACCCGCGCGCCGCCGGCGAGCGCGGCGAGCACGTCGTCGAACAGCGTGCCGGCGCCCGAGCCGGTGCGCACCGGCGGGCCCGGCAGCCGGGCGAGCACGTCGAGCAGCGGACCCAGCGGCCGCGGGGTCGGCAGCGGGTCGCAGCGGCCGACCAGCACGTCCGCGCGCCCGCCGACGATCGCCGCGAACCTGGCCACCAGCGCGCTCTTGCCCGCGCCCGCCTCGCCGCCGACGAACACCGCCCGGCCGTCCCCGGCCGCGGCCTCGGCGAGGCCGCGGCTCAGCGCGAGCAGCTGCGGGCCGCGCTCGACGAGCTCGCGGGCCGCCGCGGGGGTCGCCGCGTCGCCGGAGCGCACCGCGGCCGCCCGCTCAGCCCTCGTCGGGCACGAAGCGCAGCGCCACGCCGTTGTTGCAGTAGCGCAGCCCGGTCGGCGCCGGCCCGTCGTCGAACACGTGGCCGTGGTGGCCGCCGCAGGTCGCGCAGTGGTACTCGGTGCGCGGCCAGATCAGGCGGAAGTCCCGCCGGGTCTCGAACGCGTCGGGCAGCGTCGTGAAGAAGCTCGGCCAGCCGGTGCCGCTGTCGAACTTCATGTCGCTGGTGAACAGCGGCGTGCCGCAGCCGGCGCACACGAAGGTGCCCTTGCGGTGCTCGCGGTCCAGCGGGCTGGTGCCCGCGCGCTCGGTGCCCTCGTGGCGCAGCACGCGCCAGGCCTCGTCGCCGAGCTGCTCTCGCCACTCGGCGTCGGATTTCTCGATCTTCGCCATCTCGGTCCTTCGCGCTCCGGGGATCCGCCGAACATGGAGGCGCACGGCCCCGGCGTCAAGCGCGGCGACGCTCGAAGCGGCGGGCCACCGCCACCGCGGCGAGCGGCACCACGAGGCCCGACAGCGTCGTCACCCACAGCAGGTCGTCGATCCGGGAGTAGTCGGCCGGCACGGTCACGACCCCCGCGTCGTCGCGCACCTCGCGGGTGATGACGATGACCTCGTTCAGCCACTTGGTCGCCAGCTGCGACGCCGACAGCGACAGGTTCGAGAACGACACCATCACCGCGAAGAAGGTCGCCTTCAGCCGCTCGGGCGCGTAGCGCGCGATCCAGGCGAGCATCGGCACGACCGCGATCTGCGACAGCGGCGACTCGAGCGCGGTGTTCACCATCGCGATCGTGCGCGCGTCGACCCAGCCGCCGGTGCGCGCCGCGGTCCATTCGTGCAGGCCGTACGCCATGCCGAGCAGCGGCAGCGTGAGCGCGGTCCACACCAGGCTCAGCACGACGACGATCCAGTGGATCGAGCGCCGCTGCAGCACGCGGCGGAACGCGACGAGCCCGATCAGCGCGACCAGCCCGCCCACGAGCGAGAGCCGCGCCTGGAACGCCTCGTCGAAGCCGAGCTCGTCGATCGTCCACCAGTCGAGCGCCGGGCCCGGCAGCGGCGCGGCGCGGAACATCCAGATCACGAACGCGGTGGACAGCAGCGAGCGCCGGTCCTCGGGCGAGAGCTCGCGCAGCAGCCGGCCCATCAGCACCAGGATCGTCACCGCGGAGACCGCGAACACGATCTCCTGCCCGCGCGCGGGCGAGGCGAGCCCGACCGCCACGCTGGCCGCCGCGAACACCGCGCCGCCGCCGAGCATCCACGGGCTCGCGCGCGGCCGCTCGCGCACCGTGCCGATCCGGCGCGCCGCGTCGCCGGCGTCCACGCCGCGGGCGAGCATCGCGCGCCGCGCGCGCCGCTTGAGCAGCCCCGCGAGCACGACGCCCGCCACCGAGATCGCCGGCACCGCGAGCGCGAGCTCGTAGACCGAGAGGTAGGCCTCGATGCGCTCCTCGCGCGTCGGCTCCGAGAGCCCGGAGAGCATCACGACGTTGGCGATCGCGACCAGCAGCCCGCCGGCGACCACCGCCATCCGGCCGAGCGTCTGCATCGTCGTGTGCATCGGCGCGCGATGCTCCTCGTCGATCGGCTCGCCGTCGGCGTCGTGCGTCGGCACCGCCTCCACCGTCATCGCATCGGCGACGACGTCCTGCATCACGTAGCCGGTGGGCCCGAGCAGCGCCGACCACACGTACCACGCCTCGACCGACATCCAGCGCGCCATCGCCTCCGGCTCGGACAGCAGGCCGATCATGATGCCGAGGCTCGCCGCGATCAGCCCCGCGCCGGCCCACACCATCAGCCACTTCCATCGCCAGAAGAGGTCGACCAGGTGCCCGAGCGGGATCTTCAGCACCCACGGCAGCGCCGCCCAGAAGCTCAGCCCCGCGAGGAACGCGGCCGACACCCCGAGGTGGTCCTTGACGAAGAAGGTGCCGACGATCGCGGTCAGCCCCGAGATGCCCGCGGCGAGGTAGACCATCAGCGGCGGCAGGTAGGACACGCGCAGCGAGCGTCCGAGGCGGCGGGCCTCGACGACGAACCGGATCAGGTTGCCGCCGGCACGCAGGCCGGCGCGCGCGGCGTCCACCGCGCGCGGCCAGGCACCCGTCCCGATCCGGTTGGTCGTCATCGCAGCAGTATCGGGCCCCGACCGGGGCCGTCGATCCCGTCGGAGGCCGAATCGGACGCCACCGACGCCTCGCCGGGACGCCATCGGCCCCCGCCGCGCTCAGCGCGCGAAGGCCCAGTGCCGGTAGACCGCGAAATTGACCCCCGTCACCACCCCGGTGGCGATCGCCTGGGCGAGCAGGTAGTGCGGCACGCCCAGGCGCAGCCCGGCCTCGAACAGGCCGACGTTCAGCACGAGCCCGAGCGTCGACGCCGCGACGAAGCGGCCGAACCCGCGCCACGACGCCGCCCGGCCGAAGAAGGTGAACCGGCGGGTCAGCTCGTAGTTGAGCACGACGGCCACCGCGTACGCCGCGCCCGAGGCGAGCGCCGGCGGCGTCCCGAGACCGTCGACGAGCGTCGCCAGCAGCGCGTACTGGACGACGGTGCAGGTGCCGCCGACCGCGAGGAAGCGCGGGAACGAGGCCGCGGCGGGGCCGGCCGGGGCGGGGTCCGCGGCGGCCCGGGCGCGGTCGGGGGACGATCGGTCGTTCACGGCGCTCCGAAGGCGGCCGACGGGACGGG
>DASPJX010000185.1:0-4685 GCA_035628395.1 Burkholderiaceae bacterium
CAGGCTCCGATCCGTCCGCCAGTCCTTCGCGAGCTCGATCGCCGCGCGGGTGAGATTGCCGTATTGCTGGAGCTTCGCCTCGAAGCGCTCGAACAGCGTGAACGCGTCGGCGGTGCCGCCGGCGAAGCCCGCGAGCACGCGGTCGTGGTGGAGCCGCCGGATCTTGCGGGCGCTCGCCTTGACGACGATGTTGCCGAGCGTGACCTGGCCGTCGCCGCCGAGCGCGACCTGCTCGCCGCGTCGGACCGACACGATGGTGGTGCCGTGGAACTGTTCCATCTGGAGGGGCGTGGAGGACGGGCGGGCACCGGACCCGCGGGGCGCTCTCAGTGGCGCCGCAGGCGGATCTCGGCGAGATCGGGGATGCCCATCACGGCCAGCAGCGCGGCGACCGGATGGTTGACGTCCCGGAACACAAGATACTTGCCGCCCGTACGCAGCGCAACGATCTCGTTGAGCAGCTCGCCGGCCGCGACGAAGTCGACGCGGCGCAGCGCCCGGCAGTCGAGGATCGTCTCGGCGCGCTCGGCCGCGTACGCGCGCAGCGCGCCGAGCGCGTCCTGCGCGCGGCCCTCGAGCTCGCCGCGCAGCACGAAGCCCTCGGGCGTCGCCGCGTAGCCGACGTCGACCGGGGGCCGGCCCGCCGCGCCGGGCGACGTCGTCGCGCCGCGGTGCGGGCGCAGCGTCGGCGGCATCGGCTCCCACGACGGCGGCGAGACCTCGTAGGTCACGCAGTAGTCGATCGACAGGTCCTCGAACTCCTGCTGGCGGCCCAGCACGCGCAGCAGCTCGAGCGCGAGCAGCCAGCCCGATTCGGCCGGATCGCGCCGGCCGGCCTCGATCGTGCCGCGCACGAGCTCGAGCAGCGAGTCGGCGCCGGCGATCGAGAGGTCGATGCGCGCGCGCGCGGCGGCGTTCAGCACGCGCAGCAGCAGGTCGGCGCCGATCGGGTCGACCGAGCGCACCGGCGCGAGGTCGAGCACCACCGCGCGACCCCGCTGGGCGAAGCGCTGGAGCTGCTCGAGCTGGCGCACCGCCTGCGCGTCGAGCGACGCGGGCAGCGCCACGGCGGCGGGCGCGCTCGGGCGCTCGTCGCCCCCGGCGCGCGGCGCGGCCGCGTCGTCCCAGGTGGGCGGCGAGGTCTCGAAGCGCGCGCTGAAGTCGATCGCGAGGCTCTCGAAGTCGTCCTTGCGGCCGCTCGCCTGGTACAGGTCGAACAGCATCTCCCAGGCCTGGCGGGCATGGCCGCCGAGCTGCTCGTCCTTGATCGCCTGCCACAGCACGGTGGCCGCGGCCGCGCCCTGCCCGTTCGAGTACAGCACCGCGGCCTCCTCGAAGGCGGCGGGCAGCGAGGAGGCGGCGACCTCCATCGACAGGCCGGCGTCGGCGAGGGGCGTCGGGTCGCCGGCGGGCGACGTCTCGGCGGCCGGAGCCGCCGGGGCGGGTGCGGGCTCCGCGCGACCCGGGGCCGGCGGCAGCCCGAGGCCCGAGGGCACGTAGACGGTGCCGGCGAGGCCGGCCTGCGCGGGGATCGGACGGGTGGCGGGCGACGCGGCCCGGGACGCAGCCGCACCGGGACCCGCCGAGATCATCTCGGACTCGATCTCGTCGATCTTCGCCGCCGTCAGCCGGGCGATCTCGCGCGGATCGAGCGGACGCGACGCGGGGCCGCCGGCGGCCGGCGCGGGCCGGGTCGACGGGGCCTCGGGGACCGCGGAGCGCCTGCGCTCGGCGCCGCGGCCGTCCTTGCGTCCGAACAGCGAAAATATCACGATGTGAAATTCCGGATGGAAAGTCAGTGTAGCACGCACCCCCGTCGCGTCCGGGACGACGGGCGGACCGCATGTCGGCCGCGACCCCCCTGCCGTCGCCGTCGGGAAAAACCGCCCGTTTCGCACCGGGCGCGGGTTCGTGCCACACTGTTGCATCTTCAACCGTGATGCAAAGAGCATGGACAGGGCGAATCGAACGGGGCGCCGCTCGGCGGCGATCGCGGCGCCGGCGGACGGCGCGTCGACGGATCCGACGCGGCGGCGCGCGACCGCGGACGCGCCGCGGGGTGCGACCATCGCCGACGCGCCGCGGGACGCGACGACCGCCGACGCGCGGCGGGCCGGACGCCCGCGCGTCGCGCTCGCGGCGCTCGCCGCGCTCGCGGCCGCGGCCGCGCCGCTGCGCGCCGAGACGCTGCCCGACGTGTCGGTGACCGCGACGCCGCTCGGCGACACGCCGACCCGCTCGTCGCGGCCGATCTCCGTGCTGCGCGACGCCGAGCTCGATCGCCGTCTCGGCGGCTCGCTCGGCGAGACGCTCGAGCGGCTGCCCGGCGTCACCTCGTCGGGCTTCGGCACCGCGGCGGGCCGGCCGGTGGTGCGGGGCCAGTCGGGCCCGCGCGTGGGCGTCGTCGACAACGGGCTCGACACGCTCGACGTCTCGGCGCTGAGCCCGGACCACGCGGTGCCGCTCGATCCGCTGTCGCTGCGGCAGGTCGAGGTGCTGCGCGGGCCGGCGACCCTGCTGTACGGCAGCGGCTCGATCGGCGGGCTGGTCAACGGCGTCTCCGAGCGGATCCCGACCACCGCGCTGCGCGGCACGTCGGGCGAGGCGCTCGCGGCCGGCGACTCGGCGAGCCGCGGCGCGCTCGGCTCGCTGCGGCTGCGCGGCGGCACCGCCGGGCGTCCGGGCGCGCAGGGCTCGGGCAGCCTCAACTGGACGCTCGGCGGCTTCGCCCGCGACGCGGGCGACTACCGGATCCCCGGGACCGCGGTGCGCGGCGATCCGTCGAGCGCGAGCGGGCGGCTGCCGAACAGCGACGCCGAGTCGCGCGGCGCCTCCGGCGGGCTGTCCTGGACCGATCGCTGGGGCGCGGTCGGCGTCGCGCATTCGACGCTCGACGCCCGCTACGGGATCCCGTCCGAGGACGGCGTCTTCATCGACCAGTCGAACCGGCGCACCGAGGGGCTCGTCGAGCTCGACGCGCCGGTGCCGGGCCTCGAGTCGCTGCGGCTGCGGACCGCCGAGGTCCGCTACCGGCACTCGGAGATCGAGCGCGCGAGCGGCGAGGTCGGCACGCGCTTCGACAGCCGCGGCCGCGACACCCGGCTCGAGACGGTGCACGCGCCGCTGCTCGGCGTGCGCGGCGCGCTCGGCGTGCAGTCGCGCACCCGCGCGCTCGGCGCGAGCGGCGACGAGGCGTACGTGCCGAGCGCGCGCGAGCGCGAGCGCGCGCTGTTCTGGGTCGGCGAGCGCGCGTTCGGCCCGGCGCGCATCGAGCTCGGGGTGCGCGCCGGACGCGCCGACCGCGATCCCGACGCCGCGAGCGGCGCCGCCGCCCGTCGCTTCGACCTCGGTTCGTGGTCGCTCGGCGGCGTCGTGCCGATCGCAGGACCGATCGCGCTGTCGGCGAACTACGGCGTGTCGCAGCGGGCGCCGGCGATCGAGGAGCTGTACGCGAACGGGCCGCACGCGGCGACGCGCACCTTCGAGATCGGCGACGCGTCGCTGTCGAAGGAGCGCGCGCGCAACCTCGAGGTCGCGCTGCGGCAGGACTCGGGACCGGTGCGCTGGAAGGCCGGCGCGTTCGAGCAGCGCTTCTCCAGCTACGTGACCGGCGTGGCGACCGACGTCAACGGGGACGGCGTCGCCGACCGCGTCGAGGACGACGGCACGATCGTCAACGATCCGACGGATCCCGGCGCGGGCGAGCTGTCGCGGCTCGCGATCCTGCAGGCGCCGGCGCGCTTCCGCGGGCTCGAGGCGGAGCTCTCGTGGCAGCCCGCGGGCTCGCCGTGGACCGTGCGCGCGTTCGGCGACCGCGTGCGGGCCGCCGTCGACGGCTTCGGCGCCGCGCCGCGCACGCCGCCCGAGCGCGTCGGCCTGTCGCTCGACTACGCGCAGGGGCCGTGGAGCGGCTTCGTGTCGGCGCTGCACGCCGCGCGCCAGGACCGCGCCGGCGAGCTCGAGTCGCCGACGCCCGGCTGGACGCGCGTCGACGCCGAGGTCGCGCGCACCTGGCGGCTGTCGGCCGATCGCAGCGCGACGTTCTTCGTGCAGGGCCGCAACCTGACCGACGCCGACATCCGGCTCGCGACCTCGTTCGTGCGCGACCGCGTGCCGATGCCCGGGCGCTCGGTGTTCGCCGGCCTGCGCGTGAGGATGTGAGCGGCCCGCGCCCGCCGGCGACGGCGGGCGCCCGCGCTCAGCGCGCGTCGACCGGGACGCCGTCGAGCAGCCGGTAGTAGACGCCGCTCGGGTCGTCGCGCAGCACCTCGAAGCGGCCGGCGACGACGATCGGGTCGAAGGTCACGCGCACCGGCGTCTTCGCGCGGATCTCGACGATGCCCTCGGGGCCGGCCGGCACGCAGAACGCGCAGGTCTGCGAGGTCACGGTCAGCAGGAAGTGCGTCTGCCGCTCGCCCGCCTGCAGCGGCATCATGAAGCCGACGAGCTTCACGTCCTGACGGTTCAGCTTCGTCACCGCCGCGGGGAACTCCGGCACGAAGCGGTCCTTCACGCGCACCGTCCTCGCCTGCCCGAGCAGGTCCCACGGGACGGTGCCCGCGACCGCGGGCAGCGGCGGCGACACCAGCGGCTGCGCGCCCGCGTGCCCGCCGAACGGCGCCGGCGGGGTGCCCCCGGTCGCGCGGGGCGCGGTGCCGGCCGGCGGCGCCCCGGCCTGCGCGGCG
>DASPJX010000186.1:0-3557 GCA_035628395.1 Burkholderiaceae bacterium
CAAGTGGTTCGAGGACGGCGAGCTCAACGTCTCGCACAACTGCCTCGACCGTCACCTCGGCACGCCGGTGGAGGACAAGACCGCGATCCGCTTCGAGGCCGACGACGGCACCGTCACCGAGGTCTCGTACAAGGCGCTGCACGCCCGCGTCTGCCGCTTCGCCAACGGGCTGAAGTCGCTCGGCTACCGCAAGGGCGAGCGCGCGATCATCTACATGCCGATGTCGGTGGAGGCGGTGATCGCGATGCAGGCCTGCGCGCGGCTCGGCCTGACCCATTCGGTGGTCTTCGGCGGCTTCTCGGCGAAGTCGCTGCAGGAGCGGATCGTCGACGCCGGCGCCACGCTGGTCATCGCCGCGGACGGCCAGTTCCGCGGCGGCCGGGCGCTGCCGCTGATGCCGGCGGTCGAGGAGGCCTTCGCGATGGGCGGCTGCGAGGCGGTGCGCCACGTGGTCCTGTATCGGCGCACCGGCGGCGAGATCGCGATGAAGCCGCACTACCGCTGGATGCACGAGCTCGAGGCGGGGCAGGCCGACACCTGCGAGCCGGAATGGGTCGGCGCCGAGCACCCGCTGTTCATCCTGTACACCTCCGGGTCGACCGGCAAGCCGAAGGGCGTGCAGCACTCCTCGGGCGGCTACCTGCTGCACGCGATACTGACGATGCGCTGGACCTTCGACATCCAGCCCTCCGACGTGTTCTGGTGCACCGCCGACGTCGGCTGGGTCACCGGCCACACCTACGTCGCCTACGGGCCGCTGGCGGTCGGCGCGACGCAGGTGGTGTTCGAGGGCGTGCCCACGTACCCGAACGCCGGACGCTTCTGGGACATGATCGCCCGCCACCGGGTGACGATCTTCTACACGGCGCCGACCGCGATCCGCTCGCTGATCAAGGCCTGCGACACCGATCCGTCGACCCACCCGAAGCACTACGACCTCTCCAGCCTGCGGCTGATGGGCTCGGTGGGCGAGCCGATCAATCCCGAGGCCTGGATGTGGTACCACACGAACGTCGGCGGCGGCCGCTGCCCGATCGTGGACACCTTCTGGCAGACCGAGACCGGCGGCCACGCGATCACGCCGCTGCCGGGCGCGACGCCGCTGGTGCCGGGCTCGTGCACGCTGCCGCTGCCGGGCATCGCCGCGGCGATCGTCGACGAGTCGGGCGGCGACCTGCCGAACGGCACCGGCGGCATCCTCGTCATCAAGAAGCCCTGGCCCTCGATGATCCGCACGATCTGGGGCGATCCCGAGCGCTTCAAGAAGAGCTACTTCCCGCCGGAGCTGAAGGGCTACTACCTGGCCGGCGACGGGGCGGTGCGCAACAAGGACACCGGCTACTTCACGATCACCGGCCGCATCGACGACGTGCTGAACGTCTCGGGCCACCGGATGGGCACGATGGAGATCGAGTCGGCGCTGGTCTCCCATCCGCTGGTCGCCGAGTCGGCGGTGGTCGGGCGACCGGACGACCTGACCGGGGAGGCGATCGTCGCCTTCGTCGTGCTCAAGGGGGCCCGGCCGGCCGATGCCGCGGCCGCCGCGAAGGTCGCGAAGGAGCTGCGCGACTGGGTCGGGCGGGAGATCGGCCCGATCGCGAAGCCCAAGGACATTCGCTTCGGAGACAACTTGCCGAAGACGCGCTCTGGCAAGATCATGCGCCGACTGCTACGCTCGATCGCCCGCGGCGACGAGATCACGCAGGACACCTCGACGCTGGAGAATCCGGCGATCCTGGAGCAGCTGAAGCAGTCGCTGTAACGGCGGCGCGCGCGGGATCGCGCCGTCGGACGGGCGAAGTGGGCGGGCGGTCGGAACGCGGAGCGCGACGGCCGCCCGGGCAGTGACACTCGGGGGATCGAGCACCCGCCGGTCGACCGGCGGACACGAACGGGGATCCGATGCATCGGACGAACGGAGACGCGTCGGCGGACGCCCGGGCGACGGACCCGGCGGCGCCGGCCACCGGAGACGGAACGCGCGCGGCGTCGGGAGACGCCCGGTGAGCGCGCTGCTGGGCATCGTCCACACGCTCGTGTGGTACGTGATGCTGCTGCTGATCGGGCAGTTCCTCGTGCGGCTGATGAGCTTCGGCCGCCACGAGCAGAATCCGGTCTATCGACTCTTCAGGTTCCTGACCTCGCCGGTGGTCCGCGTCGCGCGCGCGGTCACGCCGGCGAAGGTGTCCGACGACCACGTGCCGGTGGTCGCCTTCCTGCTGCTGTTCTGGATCTTCCTGGGCCTGGCGCTGTGGCTGCCGCGGCTCGCGGGCGTCGGCGGATGAGCACGAGCGCGCTGAACGTCTGGTTCTGGCGGCGGATGGCGACGTGGGCGACGCTGCTCGGGCGCGACGCGACGGCGCTCGAGTATGCGGAGCGGATCGCCGCCGCGCGCCCCGACGACCCGAAGGCGCTCGCCTCGCTCGCGCACCGACGCGCGGGCGCCGGGGGGCGGAACGAGGCGATCGCGCTGCTCGAGCGCGCGGTCGCGCTCGACGGCTCGCAGGCGGGCGCCTGGTACAACCTCGGCTACCTGCTGCAGGAGGCGCAGCGTCACGACGAGGCGATCGCGGCGTTCGACCGCGCCCTCGCGATTGACGAGAAGCTCGATCTGGCGCACTACGGCAAGGCGATCTCGCTGGTGAAGACCGACCGTCTCGAGGAGGCGATCGCGCCGCTCGAGCGGAACATCGCGCTGCAGCCGATGAGCCCGTTCGGCTTCTACCAGCTCGCTCACGTCCACCACCGGCTCGGCCGGCGTGCCCAGGTCGCGAAGCTGATCCGCAGGCTGTCGGGCTTCGAGCCCGCGGTCGCGACGCGGCTCGAGCGCGAGACCGGCGTCCGCCGCGACGAGCCGGCGCCCGGCTGAGCGACCGACGTCCGCCACCGGATCGTGCACCCGAATACGTCATCAGGAGGCCCGCCGAACACGACGAACCGCTCACCCGTGCATCCAGGATTCGATCACAAGGAGGAGTCATGCAAGCCACCCTCGCCAAGCGACAGGAATACTGGCGACGGAACCTGAACATCACCGCCGTGCTGCTGTTCATCTGGTTCTTCGTCACCTTCGTCGTCGGGTACTTCGCCCGCGACCTGAACTTCAACTTCTTCGGCTGGCCGTTCAGCTTCTACATGGCCGCGCAGGGATCGCTGATCGTGTACGTCGCGATCATCTGGTTCTACGCGCGCTACATGAACAACCTCGACCGCGAGTACGGGGTCGACGAGGGAGACGACGAATGAGCGCCGCGATGCAGTCGCAGAAGGCCTTCACGTCACAGCTGAAGAAGGTCTACACCTGGTACACCGGCGGCTTCGTGGTGTTCGTGGTCGCGCTCGCGATCCTCGAGCAGATGGGCCTGCCGCGCGCGACGATGGGCTACGTGTTCCTCGCCGCGACGATCCTGCTCTACGCCGGCATCGGCATCATGAGCCGGACCAACGACGCCGCCGAGTACTACGTCGCGGGCCGCCGGGTCCCGGCGATGTTCAACGGCATGGCGACGGGCGCCGACTGGATGTCGGCCGCCTCGTTCATCGGCATGGCGGGCGGC
>DASPJX010000187.1:0-6006 GCA_035628395.1 Burkholderiaceae bacterium
GAGGCCCCGGCCCCGGCCGCGCGCAGGGCGCCGCCCCGCGTCGCCGCCGCGCGCAAGGCGCCGCCGGTCGCGCGCGCCCCGCAGGCGCCGGCCTCGGTGAAGGCGGTGTACCAGCCGTCGCGCCCGAGCGCGAAGCCGGCGGCGGTGCGGACCGCGCAGAAGGGTCCGCGCACCTGAGCGCCGCCCGCCCGCCGGCCGCGCCGCGACGCGCGGCCCGCGGGCGCGGCGCGGCTCGGCTCGGCTCGGCTCGGCTCGGCTCAGTCGGCGGCGGCGAGCAGCACGCGCGTGTAGTCGGCCCGGGGCGCCGCGAACAGCGCCTCGGTCTCGCCGGCCTCGACCACCGCGCCGTCCTTCATCACGATCACCCGGTGCGCCATCGCGCGGATCACCGCGAGGTCGTGCGTGATGAAGAGGTAGCTCATCCCGTAGCGGCGCTGCAGCGCCGACAGCAGCTCGAGCACCTGCCGCTGCACCGACACGTCGAGCGCCGAGGTCGGCTCGTCGAGCAGCATCAGCGCGGGCCGCAGGATGGTCGCGCGCGCGATCGCGATCCGCTGGCGCTGGCCGCCCGAGAACTCGTGCGGATAGCGCGGCAGCGCGTCGGCGCCGATCCCCACCTCGGCGAGCATCGCGACCACCTCGTCGCGGCGCTGCGCGGGGCCCAGCTCCGGGCGGTGCAGCCCGAGCCCCTCGCCGACGATCTGCTCGATCGTCATGCGCGGCGACAGCGAGTTGTACGGATCCTGGAAGACGACCTGCATGCGCCGGCGCAGCGGGCGCAGCTGCGCCTGCGTGCGGCCGTCGAGCCGCCCGCCCTCGAAGGCGACGCGGCCCGAGGGCGCGCCGGTCGACAGCCGCAGCAGCGTCATCCCGAGCGTCGTCTTGCCCGAGCCCGACTCGCCGACGATGCCGAGCGTCTCGCCGCGGCGCACGGCGAGGTCGACGTCGCGGACCGCGTCGAACGGGCGCCGGCCGAACCAGCCGGTGCGGATCCAGAAGCGGCAGCCGACGCGCTCGCCGCGCAGCAGCTCGTCGGCGTCGTCCGCGATCGGCTCGACCGCGCGGCGCGGCCGGCTGTCGATCAGCCTTCGCGTGTACGGATCCTGCGGCGAGGCGAACAGCGTCGGGGTCGGGGCGACCTCGAGCAGCCGCCCGGCGCGCATCACGCCCACCCGATCGGCGAAGCGGCGCACCAGCGGCAGGTCGTGGGTGATCAGCAGCACCGACATGCCGATGCGCCGCTGCAGATCGTCGAGCAGCTCGACGATCTGGCGCTGGATCGTCACGTCGAGCGCGGTGGTCGGCTCGTCGGCGATCAGCAGCTGCGGGCTGCAGGCGAGCGCCATCGCGATCATCGCGCGCTGGCGCTGGCCGCCCGACAGCTCGTGCGGATGGCTGTCGACGCGGCGCCCGGGCTCGGGGATGCCGGTCAGTTCGAGCAGCTCGATCGCCCGCGCCCGCGCCGCGCCGCGGCTCGAGCCCTCGTGCAGCACGAGCGTCTCGGCGATCTGGTCGCCCACCGTGTACAGCGGGTTCAGCGCGGTCATCGGCTCCTGGAAGATCATCGCGATCTCCTTGCCGCGCACGCCGCGCATCTCGCGCTCGGAGAGCCCGCCGAGCTCGCGTCCTCCGAAGCGGATCCGGCCGCCGATGCGCGCGTCGCCGGCGAGCCGCAGCAGCGCGAGCGCGCTGATCGTCTTGCCCGACCCCGACTCGCCGACCAGCGCGAACTTCTCGCCGCGCGCGATCGAGAACGACACGCGGTCGACCACGCGCACCGGGCCCTGCGGCCCGTCGAACTCGACGCTCAGGTCCTGCACCTCGAGCAGCGGCGGCTCGGCCGGCGGCGGCGCCGGCCGCTCGCCGCGGCGCGCCGCGTCCTGCGGACCGGGACCCGCGCCCGGCGCGGGCGCGTCGCGGCGCGGCCCGTCGCCGAAGGCGCGCTCGATCGTGGTCGGCGGGGCCATCGCGTCAGCCCCGCCGCGTGTCGAGGGCGGTGCGCAGCGCCTCGCCGATGAAGATCAGCAGCAGCAGCGTGCCCACGAGCACCCCGAAGGTCGACAGCGTGATCCACCACGCGTCGAGGTTGGCCTTGCCTTGCGCGAGCAGCTCGCCGAGGCTCGGCGTCGACGGCGGCACGCCGAGCCCGAGGAAGTCGAGGCTGGTGAGCGCGAGGATCGCCCCGCTCATGCGGAACGGCATGAACGCGATCACCGGGGTCAGGCTGTTCGGCAGCACGTGCCGCCGGATGATCTGCGCGTCGGACAGCCCGAGCGCGCGCGCCGCGGTCACGTACTCGAGGTTGCGGTTGCGCAGGAACTCCGCGCGGACGTAGTCGGACAGCCCCATCCAGCCGAACAGCGACAGGATCACCAGCAGGATCAGCACGCCCGGCTCGAACAGCGACGCGAAGATCAGCAGCAGGTAGAGCTCCGGCATCGAGCCCCAGATCTCGATGAAGCGCTGGAACGCGAGGTCGATCCGGCCGCCGAAGTAGCCCTGGATCGCGCCGGTGACGATGCCGATCAGCACGCCGATCGCCGTCAGCGCGAGCCCGAACAGCACCGACACCCTGAAGCCGTAGATCAGCCGGGCGAGCACGTCGCGGCCGCGGTCGTCGGTGCCGAGCGCGTTGACCGCCGACGGCGGCGCGGGGTTCGGGCTCGGCGAGAAGTAGTTCAGCGTGTCGAAGCGGTACGAGTTGAGCGGCCAGATCGCCCAGTTGCCCGGCCTCGCGAACTGCTCGCGGATGAACGGGTCGAGGAAGTCGGTGCGGGTCCGGAAGTCGCCGCCGAACGCGGTCTCGGGGTAGTCGTTCCAGAGCGGGAAGTAGGTCGTGCCCTCGTGGTGCGCGACGATCGGGCGGTCGTTCGAGATCACCTCGGCGAACAGGCTGAGCACGACGAGCGTCGTGAAGATCCACAGGCTCCACCAGCCGCGCCGGTCGGAGCGGAACCGGCGCCACGCGCGGCGGGTCGGCGACAGCGGCTTCGCGGCGGGCGACGTCGTCGCGCCCAGTGCGCCCAGTGCGCCGGCGCGTCCGGCGGCGTCGGCGCGTCCGGCGTCGGCGGCCGCGCCGGTCGGCAGCGTGCCGCCCGGCGGCAGCACCGCCTCGGTGCCGGCGCGCATCGCCGGCGTGCCGCCCGCCACGCCGTCGCCGGGCGTGCCCGCCCCGCCGTCGGTCCGCGCGGCGCTCACCGCTGCCCCTCGAACTTCACGCGCGGATCGACCCACACGTAGGCGAGGTCGGTGACCAGCTTCGTCACCAGCCCGATCAGCGTGAACAGGAACAGCGTGCCCATCACGACCGGGTAGTCGCGCTTCATCACCGACTCGTACGACAGCAGCCCCAGGCCGTCGAGCGAGAACAGCGTCTCGATCAGCAGCGAGCCGGCGAAGAACGCGCCGATGAAGGCGGCCGGGAAGCCGGTGACCAGCGGGATCAGCGCGTTGCGGAACACGTGCTTGTAGAGCACCCGGCGCTCGGACAGCCCCTTCGCGCGCGCGGTCAGCACGTACTGGCGCCGGATCTCCTCGAGGAAGGTGTTCTTCGTCAGCATCGTCGTCACCGCGAAGCTGCCGACCACCATCGCGGTGACCGGCAGCGCGATGTGCCACAGGTAGTCCATGACCTTGCCCATCGCGGAAAGGTTCTCCCAGCCGTCGCTGGTCAGCCCGCGCAGCGGGAACAGCTGCCAGAAGCTGCCGCCGCCGAACAGCACCAGCAGCACCACGCCGAGCACGAAGCTCGGGATCGCGTAGCCGGCGAGGATCGCGGTGGAGGTGGCCAGGTCGAAGCGCGAGCCGTGGCGCACCGCCTTCGCGATGCCGAGCGGGATGCTGACCAGGTACGAGATGAAGAACGTCCACAGCCCGAGGCTGATCGACACCGGCAGCTTCTCCTTCACCAGCTCCCAGACGCTCTTGTGGTGGAAGTAGCTGGTGCCGAGGTCGAAGCGCGCGAACCGCTTCAGCATCTCCCAGAAGCGCACGTGCGCCGGCCGGTCGAAGCCGTAGAGCGCGCGGATCTCCTCGAGCTTGGCCGCGTCGACGCCCTGGCGGCCCCGGTACGTGTTGTCGGTGCCGGCGACCTCGCCGCCCTGCCCGCCGCCGCGCAGCTCCTGGATCAGCTGCTCGACGGGCCCGCCCGGGACGAACTGCATCACCGCGAAGGTGACCAGCAGGATGCCGAACAGCGTCGGGACCATCAGCAGCACCCGCTTGATCACGTACGCGAGCATGGTCTCAGCGCTCCGCCCGCGGCTTGCGCCACCAGGTCTTCAGCACCCACGGCTGCGGCCCGTAGTACTTCGGCAGCGTCTCGGGATGGGCGAGCACGTCGCGGTAGGCGACGCGATGGGTGGCCGCGTAGAAGTGCGGCACCAGGTACCAGCCGTGGCGCAGCACGCGGTCGAGCGCGCGCGCCGCGGCGACGAGCTCGGCGCGGTCGCGGCTCGACAGCAGCGTCTGGATCAGCGCGTCGACCGCCGGATCCTTGATGCCGGGCGCGTTGTCCGAGCCCTTCTCGTCGGCGGCGGCGGTGCCGAAGCGGTCGAGCAGCTCGTTGCCCGGCGTCTGGCTGGCCGCGTACGACACGACGGTCACGTCGAAGTCGAACTCGTCGAGCCGCTTCTGGAACAGCACCGGGTCGGTCACCCGCAGGTTCGCGCGGATGCCGAGCTTCTCGAGGTTGCGCGCCCAGGGCACGGCGATCCGCTCGAGCGCCTTCGAGTACGACAGCACCTCGAACTCGAAGGCCTCGCCCTTGCCGTTGCGCAGCACGCCGTCGTCGTCGACCGTCCAGCCGGCCTCCTTCAGCAGGCCGAGCGCGGTGCGCAGGTTGTCGCGCAGCGAGTGCGGCGGCGCGGTGTCGGGCGGCGTCGGCGCCTCGCCGAACACCGAGGGCGCGAGCCGGTCGCGCAGCGGCTCGAGCAGCCTCATCTCGTCGGGACCGGGCAGCCCGGTCGCCTGCATCTCGCTGTTCGTGAAGTAGCTCGGGCTGCGCAGGTACTGGCCGTAGAAGACCTGCCGGTTCATCCACTCGAAGTCGAAGGCCTGCGCGAGCGCGAGCCGCACGCGCCGGTCGGCGAACAGCGGCCGGCGGGTGTTCATCACGAAGCCCTGGATGCCGGCGCTGTTCGAGTGCGGGAACTCGCGCTTGAGGATCTCGCCCGAGCGGTACTTCGGGCCCGCGTGGCCGCGCGCCCAGTTCTTCGCGGAGTTCTCGGAGATCCAGTCGAACTGCCCGGCCTTGAAGCCCTCGAGCCGCGCGACCTCGTCCTTGAAGTACGTGTAGACGACGCGCTCGAAGTTGAACATGCCGCGGCGCACGCCGAGCCCGTCGGCCCAGTAGTCGGCGCGCCGCCTGAACGAGATCGAGCGCCCCCAGTCGGCGCGCTCGATCAGGTAGGGCCCGCTGGCGATCGGCGGCTCCTGCACGATCTGGTCGAACGGCTTGCCGCCGCCCCACTTGCGCGAGAACACCGGCAGCGAGCCGAGGATCATGTGCAGCTCGTGGTTGCGGCGCGCGAAGTCGAAGCGCACGGTCCGCTCGTCGGGCGTGGAGACCGCCTTCACGTCGCCGTAGAAGTTGCGGTAGCGCGGATGCGCGAGCTTGCCCATCAGCGTGTCGAAGGAGTGCTTCACGTCGGCCGCGAGCACCGGGTCGCCGTTCGAGAAGCGCGCCTTCGGATTCAGCCGGAACGTGATCGACAGGCCGTCGTCCGCGAAGCTCATGCTCTCGGCGAGCAGGCCGTAGATCGAGAACGGCTCGTCCTCGCTCTGCTCGGTCAGCGTGTCGAACATCAGCGCGCCGACGCCGGCCGCGGTCACGCCCTTCAGCGTGAACGGATTCAGCTTGTCGAACGAGCCGAAGCCGTCGAGCGTCAGCGTGCCGCCGCGCGGCGCGTCGGGGTTCGCGTAGCCGAAATGCGGGAAACCCGGGGGGTACTTCGGCGAGGCGCCCCAGGCGAGCGCGTGGACGAAGCCCTGCGGGGCGGGCGCGGC
>DASPJX010000188.1:0-3260 GCA_035628395.1 Burkholderiaceae bacterium
GTCAGCGCGACGCGCAGCATCCGGCGCGAACGGGCCGTCATCTCGGGCCGCTCCCGCAGTCCATGGGCAGGGTCCCCGCGGGCGGCGAGTCCGCGGGCTTCGTCAGGCCTCACCGCGGAGCCGCCGTCCCGCGGCGATCCGACCGGAGCGGCTCGGCGCGGTCGCGTCCGCCGACCGCCTCGCCCGACGTGCGAACCGTCGAGCCGTCGGCCGTCCGATCCGGTTTTCCCGGACGGACCGAGCCCGTTCCTTCCCGGGTCCGCCGGTGCGGCATCATGTCGTCCCGATCAGGAACGGAGATGAACGTGCCCGCGCACTTCGGGTCGCCCCCGCACCCCGGCGGTACGACCGTCCCGCCTTCCCGGCGACGCGCGATGCGCGCCCGGGCCGCGCGGTGGCTGCTCCCGCTCGCGCTCGCCGCCGCGCCCGGCGCGGGGGGCGCGCAGACGAGCGTCAAGGTCGAGGACACGCTCGCGCAGCGCATGCAGGCCTGCGTCGTCTGCCACGGCCGCGAGGGACGGGCCACGAGCGAGGGCTATTTCCCGCGCATCGCCGGCAAGCCGGCCGGCTACCTGTTCAACCAGCTGGTGAACTTCCGCGAGGGGCGCCGCACCAATCCGATCATGAACTACCTCGTGCAGCACATGTCCGACGCCTACCTGCGCGAGATCGCCGACCATTTCGCCGCTCAGGACCTGCCGTATCCGCCGCCGCAACCGGGGCTCGCCGCCACGGCGGCCGCCCTGGAGCGCGGCGCACGGCTGGCGAGGCAGGGAGACGCGGCCCGCGAGCTGCCCGCCTGCGCGTCGTGCCACGGCGATCGGCTGATGGGCGTGCAGCCCGCGATGCCGGGGCTCCTCGGGTTGCCGCGCGACTACCTGCTCGGACAGTTCGGCGCCTGGCGCGAAGGCATCCGCAGGGCGTCGGCGCCCGACTGCATGGCGACGATCGCGAAGCGGATGTCGGCCGACGACGTCACGGCGGTGGCGGTCTGGCTCGCCGCGCAGCCGGTGCCCGCGGGCGCGAAGCCCGCGGACTCGCCGCCCGCGGGGACCCTGCCCATGGACTGCGGGAGCGGCCCGAGATGACGGCCCGTTCGCGCCGGATGCTGCGCGTCGCGCTGACGGTGGCGGTGCTCGCCGCGCTGGCCGCGGCGCTGGTCGCATGGCTGAACGTGCGGGGCGAGGCGCCCCTCGACGGCGCCGCGCCGGGCGCGTCGAAGGACGCGGCGGTCATCGCGCGCGGCGAGTACCTGGCCCGCGTCGGCAACTGCGCGGGCTGTCACACGGGGAACGGCGGTGCCGCCTACGGCGGCGGCACCGGCATCGAGACGCCGTTCGGCGTCGTCTTCGCCTCCAACCTGACGCCCGACCCCGACACCGGGATCGGCCGGTGGTCGGCCGCCGAGTTCCGGCGCGCGATGCACAACGGCCGGTCGAGGGACGGCCGGCTGCTCTATCCGGCGTTCCCGTACCCGAACTACACCCGGGTCACGCGCGAGGACTCGGACGCGATCTTCGCGTACCTGATGAGCCGCGAGCCCGTCCGGCAGCCGAACGCCGAGCATCGGCTGCGCTGGCCCTACAACCTGCAGGCGTCGCTCGCGGTGTGGCGTGCGCTCTACTTCCGTCCGGAGCGCTTCGAGGCCGACCCCGGGCGGACGGCGGAGTGGAACCGCGGCAGCTATCTGGTCCACGGCCTCGGACACTGCGACGCGTGCCACGCGAGCCGCAACCGGCTGGGCGCCACCGTCGGCGAGACCGAGCTGGCCGGCGGCCTGATCCCGATGCGGAACTGGTACGCCCCGTCGCTGGCCGGTGCCGGCGAGGCCGGCGTCGCCGGATGGGGCACCGACGAGGTGGTGGCGCTGCTGAAGACCGGCGTCTCGCCGCGGGGCTCGGCGATGGGGCCCATGGCCGACGTCGTCTATCGCAGCACGCAGTTCCTGAGCGACGCGGACGCGGGGGCCATCGCCGCGTACCTGAAGAGCCTGCCGGCCGCGCCGCACGCGAGCCGCGAAGGCACCGGGCGGCGTGCGGCCGGCGGTGCCGAGGGCGAGTCCGGCGAAGCGATCTATCGCGAGCAGTGCGCGGGGTGCCACGGCCCGCAGGGCGAGGGCGTGGCCGGGATGTACCCGCCGCTCGCCGGAAACCGGGCGGTCGTGCTCTCCAATCCGGTGAACGTCGTGAACGCGATCCTCGACGGGGGATTCCCGCCCACGACCGCCGGCAACCCGCGACCGTTCGGCATGCCGCCGTTCCGCCAGACGCTTCGCGACGGCGACATCGCCTCGCTCGCCACGTTCATCCGGCAGTCCTGGGGGAACAACGCCGCGCCGGTGACGGCGGGCGACGTGGCCCGAGCCCGCTGACGCGAAGGGAACGCGGCCCGAGCCCGCCGACGCGAGGGGTCGTCCCTGCGGTCCGAGGTCGCGCACGGCCGGGCCCGCGCTCGACGTTCGCGAGCGACCACGACGCGATCGATGTCGGGCATCGCCCGGACCTCGTGCCGGACCTGGTCCCGGATCCCGTGCCGGTCGGTCCGGACCGTCCGGGCCCGGGAGCGTCGGGCGTCGCCGCGCGCCGGCCCGCATCGTCGGTGGGCCGACGGGACGCGCTTGACCTTCCGACGGGGGGAACACCGACAGTCGGGTCGTCATCAACCCCTCCCCATGGAGACAGCGACGATGCTCGCCTTTCGGATCGACGACATGACCTGCGGCCACTGCGTCCGCAACATCGCGGAGGCCGTGCGAACGGTCGACGCCGCGGCACGGGTGGACGCCGACCTCGCGCGACGCGAGGTCGCGATCGACTCGCGCGCCGGCGAGGACGCCGTCGGCGCGGCGATCCGCGCCGCGGGGTACGCGCCCGTGCGGATCGACGCGGCCGGGGCGTCGGGCGCCGCGACGGCGTCGACGCATTGCTGCGGCGGCGATCCCGCCCGCGGCGGGCGGTGAACGAGCGGGCCGGCGGCGGATCGCTTGACCTTCCGAAGGTGGCAAGGTCGATCCTGGCTCCGCACGAAGGAGATCGGCCATGACCACGCATTCGCACGACGGCGCCCGGCACCCGCATCCTGCCGGCCACGCCCACGCCCCCGCCCCCGGCTCGGCGACCCCGTCCTGAACCGCGTCGCCTTCGCCGCGACGGTGCACTGCCTGACGGGTTGTGCGATCGGCGAGGTGCTCGGCATGGTCGTCGGCACCGCGCTCGGCCTCGGCACCGTCGGCACGATCGCGCTGGCCGTCGTGCTCGCGT
>DASPJX010000189.1:0-10616 GCA_035628395.1 Burkholderiaceae bacterium
GTGCCGATCTGGAACTGGAAGCGCTGCGTGCGGTCGCCCGGCTCCTTGTCCAGCGGGTAGCCGAACGAGAGCTTCAGCGGCCCGAGCGGCGACAGCCAGTTCAGGCCGAAGCCGAACGACGCCCGCAGGTTCCCGAGGTCGGGCGTGTCGGCGTACACGTTGCCGACGTCGAGGAAGGTGAACAGGCGCACCGACTGGTCGTTGCCCGAGCCCGGCAGCGGGAACAGGAACTCGCTGCTCGCGACGAAGCGCGAGCGACCGCCGCGCGGGAAGCCGTCGGCGTCGCGCGGCCCGAGGCTCGCCGCCTCGAAGCCCCGCACCGAGCCGATGCCGCCGGCGAAGTAGTTCTTGAAGATCGGGTACGGCTGGTCGGACAGCGCCCAGCCCTGCGAGATCTGGGCCTGCAGCCCGAAGGTGTAGTCCTTGGTCAGCGGCCGGTACCACTGCGTCTGGAAGTCGGCCCGCGTGTAGCGCAGGTCGCCCACCGGCAGCGTGAACTCGACGTTGCCGCCCAGGTACAGGCCGCGGGTCGGCGTGATCGGGCTGTCGCGACCGTCGCGCAGCCAGCCGATGTTGCCGAGCGCGGCCCAGCTCGACTCGCCGAACGCCGACACGTACTCGGCGAACCGGATCGGCGGGCGCGCGCCGAGCGACAGCTTGTTGGCCTCCAGCGTGAGGCCCGCGCTCACGCGGTCGACCTCGGTGTACGGCACCCCGAAGCGCAGGCCGATGCCCTCGGTCTGCAGTCGGTAGTCGCCCAGCCCGAGCTGGTCGGCGTTGAAGCGGCGGCTGTACAGGTCGAAGCTGCGCGAGATCCCGTCGGCGGTGTAGTACGGATCGGTGCTGCGGATGTCGATCGTGCGCTGCGTCTGGCCGGTGTTGACGTTCAGGCCGAGCGACTTGCCGGTGCCGAGGAAGTTCTGCTGGTTGACCGAGGTGGTGACGATGAAGCGGTCGGTGCTCGAGAAGCCCACGCCGATCAGGAACGAGCCGGTCGAGCGCTCGGTCACCTTGACCGTCAGGTCGACCTGGTCGGGCGCGTCGGGCACCGGCACGGTGTCGATGGTGACGTCGGTGAAGTAGCCGAGACGCGTGAGCCGCTCGCGCGACAGCCGGATCTTGTCGGTGTCGTACCAGGCGCTCTCGAACTGCCGCAGCTCGCGGCGCACGACCTCGTCGCGGCTGCGCGCGTTGCCCGAGATGTTGATGCGGCGCACGTAGGCGCGGCGGCCCGGATCGACGACGACGTTGAACGCGACGGTGCGCTTCTCGCGGTCGACCTCGGGGATCGCGTTGACGTTGGCGAACGCGTAGCCGATCGAGCCGTAGAGCTCGGTCATCGCGCGGGTCGACTCGCTCAGCCGCTGGCCGTTGAACACCTCGCCCGGGCGCACGAGCATCAGCCGGTCGAGCTCGGCGTCGCGCCCGAGCGTGGTGCCGCCGAAGCGGAAGCCGCTCACCGTGTAGCGCTCGCCCTCGTTGACGCTGATCGTGACGTAGACGCCCTCGCGGTCGGGGTCGATCGACACCTGGGTCGCCTCGACCGAGAACTCGAGGTAGCCGCGGTTCAGGTAGAACGAGCGCAGCCGCTCGAGGTCGCCGGAGAGCTTCTCGCGCGCGTACTGGTCGCTCTTCGTGTACCAGGACAGCCAGGTGGGCGTCGACAGCGCGAACTGGTCGATCAGCGTGCTCTCGGGGAACGCCTTGTTGCCGACGATCCGGATCTGCGTGATCCGCGCGTCGCCGCCCTCCTCGATCGCCATCGACACCGCGACGCGGTTGCGCTCGAGCGGGGTGACGGTGGACGTGACCCGCGCCGCGTACTTGCCGCGCGCGAGGTACTGGCGCTTGACCTCCTGCTCCGCGCGCTCGAGGAGCGCCCGGTCGAAGATCCGCGATTCGGCGAGTCCGAGCTCGCGCAGCGCCTTGGTCAGGTTCTCGCCGCTGATGTCCTTCGAGCCGCTGACCTCCACCGACGCGATCGACGGCCGCTCCTCGAGGTAGACGACCAGCACGTCGCCCTCGACCTCGAGGCGCACGTCGTTGAACAGGCCGGTCGCGTAGAGCGTGCGGATCGCCGCGGCGGCGCGGTCGTCGTCCAGCCGCTCGCCGACCTTCACCGGCAGGTAGCCGAACACCGTCCCGGGGTCGATGCGCTGCACGCCGACGAGCCGGATGTCGCGAACGGTGAAGGGATCGAACGCCCACGCAAGAGGCACCAGCATGCTCGCGGCGAGCGCGAACACGGTTTTCGCGAATGGACGCATGGAACTCCCGGTTGGCCGGCGGGCCGAACCGGAAGGGTCACCCGCCGAACAGCCTGCTCAGGTCGTTGAAGAGGGCCACGACCATCATCCCGACGATGGCGGCGAGCCCTGCCTTCTGAGTGATCTGCATGAACCGCTCCGACAGCGGCCGGCCCTTGATCGCCTCGAGGCCGTAATATACCAAATGGCCCCCGTCGAGGACCGGGACGGGGAGCAGGTTCAGCACCCCCAGGGAGACGCTGATCAGCGCGAGGAACGCGACGTACGCCACCCAGCCGACCTTCGCGGACTGGCCCGCGTAGTCGGCGATCGCGACGGGTCCGCTGAGGTTCTTCCACGACAGCTCGCCGACCACCATCTTGCCGAGCATGCGCAGCGAGAACCACGACATGTCCCAGGTCTGGCGCGCGCCGTAGGCGATCGCCTCCAGCGGCCCGTGCTCGACGCGGACCATCTCGACCCGGTTCTGCAGCGCCGCGCCGATCCGCCCGACCCAGCGGCCGCCGTCCTCGGCGCGCTCCGAGCGCTGCGCCTGCGGCACCACCGCGATCCGCTGCTCGACGCCGGCGCGCCGCACGAGGAGCGCCACCTCGCGGCCCGGCGACTCGCGCAGCACGTCGATCAGGTCGGAGGCGCGCCGCACCGGGCGGCCGTCCACCGCGACCACCTCGTCGCCCGCGAGCAGGCCCGCCTGCGCGCCGGAGCCGTCGGGCGTCACCGAGCCGATCGCGACCGCGCCCGGCTGCAGGTCGAGGCCGAGGATCCGCAGGAAGTCCTTCTCGATCTCGCCGCTCTGCAGCCCCGCGGTGTCGAGCGGCAGCTCGATCGGCGCGCCGTCGCGCAGCACCGTGAGGCGCGCCGGCCGGCGCTCGACGACCGGATCGATCAGGCGCAGGCGCATCTCGGACAGCGAGCGCACCGGCGTCCCGTCGACCGCGACCACCCGGTCGCCCGCGCGCAGTCCGGCGACCGCGGCCTGCGTCGAGGCCGGCGGCTCGGCGATCACCGCCGCGGGCTCCTCGGTGCCGGCGATGCCGAGCGCCGCGTACAGCGCGATCGCGAGCAGGAAGTTGGCCAGCGGGCCGGCCACGACGATCGCCGAGCGGCGCGCGAGGCTCTGGCGGTTGAACGCCCGGTGCGCGTCGGCCGGCGGCACCGAGCCCGGCTCCTCGCGCTCGTCGAGCATCTTCACGTAGCCGCCGAGCGGGATCGGCGAGATCGACCACTCGGTGCGGTCGGGGCCGACCGTCCAGCGCAGCAGCGGCTTGCCGAAGCCGATCGAGAAGCGCAGCACCTTCACGCCGCACCAGCGCGCCACCGAGTAGTGGCCGAGCTCGTGGACGAAGATCAGCAGCGCGAGCGCGAACAGGAACGCGAGGAGGGTCGTCATGCGGCGTGCTCCGCGAGGCGCTCGCGCGCGAGGTCGCGGGCCCGCGCGTCGAGCGCGAGCACGCCGTCGGTGTCGGCGGGCGCGGCGGCGGCGCCGAGCGCGCCGAGCACCGCCTCGTTGACCCGCGCGATGTCGGTGAAGCGGATCCGGCCGTCGAGGAACGCGTCGACCGCGATCTCGTTGGCCGCGTTCAGCACGCAGGGCGCGGCCGCGCCGGCGGCGAGCGCCTCGCGCGCGAGGCGCAGGCACGGGAAGCGCACGGTGTCGGGCCGCTCGAAGTCGAGCCGGCCGTGGGCGGCCAGGTCGAGCATCGGCACGCCGCTGTCGATGCGCTGCGGCCAGGCCAGCGCATGGGCGATCGGGGTGCGCATGTCGGGATTGCCGAGCTGCGCGAGCATCGAGCCGTCGACGTACTCGACCATCGAGTGGACGATGCTCTGCGGATGGATCACGACGTCGAGGCGCTCGGGCGGCATGTCGAACAGGAAGTGCGCCTCGATCAGCTCGAGGCCCTTGTTCATCATCGTCGCGGAATCGACCGAGATCTTTCGTCCCATGCTCCAGTTCGGATGGGCGACCGCCTGCTCCGGCGTCACCTCGGCCATCCGCGCCAGGTCCATCGAGCGGAACGGCCCGCCGGAGGCGGTGAGCACGATCCGGCTGACGCCCGCGCGGCCGCCGCCGGCCGGCAGGCACTGGAAGACCGCGTTGTGCTCGCTGTCGATGGGCAGCACCCGCGCCCCGCCGGCCTTCACCGCCGCGAGGAACACCGTGCCGGCCATCACGATGGCCTCCTTGTTGGCGAGCAGGATCGTCTTGCCGGCGCGCGCCGCGGCGAGCGTCGGGCCGAGCCCCGCGGCGCCGACGATCGCCGCCATCACCAGGTCGGTCTCGCGGGCGGCGGCCACCTCGGCCGCGGCGTCGTCGCCGTCGAGCACCTCGGTGCGCGAGCCGGCCGCCGCGAGCGCCGCGCGCAGCTCGGCCGCGGCCTGCGGCTCGGACAGCACCGCGTAGGCGGGCTCGTGGGCGAGGCACTGCTCGAGCAGGCGGCGGTGGCTGCGGCGCGCGGTCAGCGCGAACACGCGGTAGCGCTCGGGATGCCGGCCGACGACGTCGAGCGTGCTCTCGCCGATCGAGCCGGTGGCGCCCAGGATCGTGATCCGCTGCATCGACCGATTATCGCAGGACTTGCAGCAGCAGCAGGCAGCCGGGCATCGTCGGGATCAGGGCGTCGATCCGGTCGAGGACCCCGCCGTGGCCCGGCAGGATCCGGCCGCTGTCCTTCGCGCCGGCCTGGCGCTTGAGCAGCGACTCGTAGAGGTCGCCGACGACGCTGAGCCCGGCGACCGCGGCGAGCACCAGCGCCGCCGCGAGCCAGCCGGCGCGCGCCGCGATCCATCCCGGGAACAGCGACTCGGGCGTCGGCACCGCCGCGACGACGAGCGCGGCCGCCGCGAGCACCGCGATCACGCCGCCGGCGACGCCCTCCCAGGTCTTGCCGGGGCTGATGCGCGGCGCGAGCCGGCGTCGGCCGAAGGTGCGTCCCGCGAAGTACGCGCCGACGTCGGCGAGCCAGACGATCGCCATCGCGGACACCAGCATCGCCGCGCCCGCGAGCCGCAGCTCGTAGAGCGCGATCCAGCACGCGGCGAGCACCAGCGGCCCGATCGCCCAGCCCGGGCCCACGGTGCGCGCCCGCGCGAGCGACAGCGTCCCGATCGACACCCAGAACGCGAGGCTGACCGCCGCGACGATGCCGACCGCCGGCGGCACCGCGTCGGCCGCGTGGCCGGTGCGCCAGCCGACGTACGCCGCGCCCGCCGCCGCGAGCCCGGCCCCGAGCGCCCATCCGCCGCGCGAGGAGCCGAGCAGCTTGCCCCACTCGTGGCCGGCGACCGCGAGCAGCGCGAGCGACACCAGGCCCCAGACCCAGGGGCGCGCCAGGACGATCGACGGCACGAGCACCGCGAGCAGGATCGCCGCCGTCGCCACGCGCTGTCGGAGCATGGCCGGCGGGGCGCTCAGGTCCCGGGGGCCTCGGCCGCCGCGGCGACCGGCCCGGCCAGCTGCGCGCTGGTGCGGCCGAAGCGCCGCTCGCGGGCGCGGAAGGACTCGAACGCGCGCTCGAGTTCGGCGGCGCCGAAGTCCGGCCAGTAGGCGTCGGTGAAGTACAGCTCGGTGTACGCGAGCTGCCACATCATGAAGTTGCTGATCCGCTGCTCGCCGCCGGTGCGGATGAAGAGGTCGGGCTCCGGCGCGTGGTGCATCGCGAGGAACGGCGTCAGGTCCGACTCCTCGATGCGCGCCGGGTCGGCCGCGAGCTCGGGGCGCGCGGCGAGCATCGCGCGGGTGGCCTGCAGCACGTCCCAGCGTCCGCCGTAGTTCGCGCAGACGGTGAGCGTCATCCGCCCGTTCTGGGCGGTGCGCTGCTGCGCCTGGCGGATCAGCGTCTGCAGCCGCGGCTCGAAGGCGCTCGTGTCGCCGACGACCTTCAGTCGGATGCCGTTGGCGCGCAGCTGCGCGACCTCGCGCTCGAGCGCCATCACGAACAGGCGCATCAGCAGCGACACCTCGTCGGGCGGGCGGCGCCAGTTCTCGGAGCTGAAGGCGAACAGCGTCAGGTACTCGACGCCGCGCTCGACGCAGGCCTCGACGGTGGCGCGCACCGCCTCGACGCCCTTCGAGTGGCCGGCGACCCGCGGCAGCCGGCGCTCGGTCGCCCAGCGGCCGTTGCCGTCCATGATGATCGCGACGTGGCGCGGCACCGCGCGGACCTCGGGGACGGCCTGGGTCGAGCTGACGTGGGTCATTCGGGATGGAGTCGGGTCGGCCCGGATCGCCTGGGGACGGTCGTCAGACCGTCATGATCTCCTGCTCCTTGGCCTGGAGCAGCTTGTCGATCTCGACCACGAAACGGTCCGTCAGCTTCTGGATGTCGTCCTGCGCGCGCCGCTCCTCGTCCTCGGACACCGCCTTCGCCTTCAGCAGCTCCTTCAGGTGCGTGTTGGCGTCGCGACGCAGGTTGCGGACCGCGACCTTCGCGTCCTCGCCCTCGCCCTTGACGACCTTCACCAGCTGCTTGCGGCGCTCCTCGGACAGCGGCGGCATCGGCACGCGGATCAGCTCGCCGATCGTCGTCGGGTTGAGCCCGAGGTCGGACTCGCGGATCGCCTTGTCGATCGCCTGGGCCATCTTCTTCTCCCAGGGCGACACGCCGATCGTGCGCGCGTCGACGAGCGTCACGTTCGCCACCTGGCTGATCGGCACCATGCTGCCGTAGTACTCGACCTGCACGTGGTCGAGCAGGCCGGCGTGCGCGCGCCCGGTGCGGACCTTGGCGAGGCTGGCGGTGAGCGACTCGATCGACTTCTGCATCTTCTGCTCGGTCGACTTGCGGATCTCGGGGATGGTCGTGGCCATGGGGGACTCCGGGGTCAGACGTGCACGAGCGTGCCCTCGTCCTCGCCGAGCAGCACGCGACGCAGCGCGCCTTCCTTGAAGATCGAGAACACCTTGATCGGCAGGCGCTGGTCGCGGCACAGCGCGAACGCCGTCGCGTCCATCACCTTCAGATCGCGACCGATCGCCTCGTCGAAGCTGATCGTGCGGTAGCGGGTGGCGGTCGGGTCCTTCATCGGATCGGCACTGTACACCCCGTCGACCTTGGTGGCCTTGAGCACGACCTCCACGCCCATCTCGGCGCCGCGCAGCGCGGCGGCGGTGTCGGTGGTGAAGAACGGATTGCCGGTGCCGGCCGCGAAGATCACGACCTTGCCTTCCTCGAGGTAGCGCAGCGCCTTCGGCCGGATGTACGGCTCGACGACCTGCTCGATCTTGAGCGCCGACTGCACGCGCGCCGCGACGCCGACCGCGCGCAGCGCGTCCTGCAGCGCGAGCGCGTTCATCACGGTGGCGAGCATGCCCATGTAGTCGGCGGTCGCGCGGTCCATGCCGGCGGCGCCGGGCGCCACGCCGCGGAAGATGTTGCCGCCGCCGATCACGACGGCGAGCTCGACGCCCATCGACACCGCGCCGGCGACCTGCCCCACCATGCCCTCGATCGTGCCGCGGTTGATGCCGTAGGTGTCCTCGCCCATCAGGGCTTCGCCGGACAGCTTCAGCAGGACTCGCTTGTAGGGCCGGGGCGCTTGGGTCATCGTCGGCGGGCTCGCGGGTGTCGGGAGATTCGGGACACGGGCCGGCCGGGAGGCCGGCCCGTCGGAGACGACCCGGGCGCGGGCGCGCGACCCGGAGGCCGCGCGCCCGCGCCCGGCGCGGTCAGCGCGCCGCCGCGGCGGCGGCCTGCGCGGCGACCTCGGCGGCGAAGTCGGTCTGCTTCTTCTCGATGCCCTCGCCCACCACGTACAGCGTGAACGAGTGCACCCGGGCGCCTCGCGCCTTCAGCAGCTGCTCGACCGTCTGCTTGTCGTCCTTGACGAACGGCTGGCCGAGGAGCGTGACCTCCTTCAGGTACTTCTGCACCGAGCCCTCGACCATCTTGGCGACGATCTCGGCCGGCTTGCCCGACTCGGCGGCCTTCGCCGCCGCGATCGAGCGCTCCTTCTCGACGAGCTCGGCGGGCACGCCGGTCCGGTCGAGCGAGACCGGCTTGCTCGCGGCGATCTGCATCGCCAGGTCCTTCGCGAGCGCCTCGTCGCCGCCCTCGACGTCGACCAGCACGCCGATCCGCGAGCCGCCGTGAACGTAGCTCGCGACCCTGCCGGCCGCGGCGACGCGCACGAAGCGCCGGATCGTCATGTTCTCGCCGATCTTGCCGATCAGCGTCTTGCGGCGCTCCTCGACCGGCACGCCGTCGAGCGCGAGGCCCGACAGCGCGTCGACGTCGGCCGGCGCGGCCTGGGCGACCAGCGCGGCGACCGACTTCGCGAACGCCTGGAAGTCGTCGTTCTTCGCGACGAAGTCGGTCTCGCAGTTGAGCTCGACCATCGCGGCGACCTTGCCGTCGGCCGACAGGTGGACGCCGACGATGCCCTCGGCGGTCACCCGCGAGGCGGCCTTGCTCGCCTTGTTGCCGAGCTTGACCCGGAGGATCTCCTCGGCCTTGCCCAGGTCGCCGCCCGCCTCGGACAGCGCCTTCTTGCACTCCATCATCGGAGCGTCGGTCTTCTCCCGAAGCTCCTTCACCATCGCCGCGGTGATCTCCGCCATGCTCAAGCCTCTTCCGATGCGACTTCGACGAACTCGTCGCCCGACCCGCCCTTGGCGACGTCCTGCAGCGAGGCCGACTTGCCGGCCAGGATCGCCTCGGCGGCGCCCGTGGCGTACAGCGTGATCGCCTTGCCCGAGTCGTCGTTGCCCGGGATCACGTAGTCGATGCCGTCGGGCGAGTGGTTGGTGTCGACCACGGCGACCACCGGCACGCCGAGCTTGACCGCCTCGGTGACCGCGATCTTGTGGTAGCCGACGTCGATGACGAACAGCGCGTCCGGCAGGCCGTTCATGTCCTTGATGCCGCCGATGGACTTGTTCAGCTTCTCCATCTCGCGGTTGAACAGCAGCGCCTCCTTCTTCGACATCCGCTCGAGGCCGCCCTCGGCGAGCGTCGCCTCCATGTCGCGCAGGCGCTTGATCGAGGTCTTGACGGTCTTGAAGTTGGTCAGCATGCCGCCGAGCCAGCGCTCGTCGACGTAGGGCATGCCGGCGCGGCGGGCCTGCTCGGCCACGATCTCGCGCGCCTGGCGCTTGGTGCCGACGAACAGCACGGTGCCGCGGTTGGCGGCCAGCTGCTGCATGTACTTCATCGCCTCCTGGTACATGACCAGGGTCTTCTCCAGGTTGACGATGTGGATCTTGTTGCGGTGGCCGAAGATGAACGGGGCCATCTTGGGGTTCCAGAAGCGGGTCTGGTGACCGAAATGGACACCCGCCTCCAGCATCTGACGCATGGTCGTCATGAGAGCTCCTTCGAGGGTTGCGTGTCGCGGCCCCGCAGGGCGCCCGGACACGGTGCCGTCTCGTC
Organism: Burkholderiaceae bacterium; assembly: GCA_035628395.1. GTDB lineage: Bacteria > Pseudomonadota > Gammaproteobacteria > Burkholderiales > Burkholderiaceae_E > UBA4615. The sequence goes on from DASPJX010000189.1 coordinate 9,638, forward strand.
GCGAGACCGGCGCTCGTGCACCCTCGGTGCATCCCTTGAGTCGACCTCCCCGGTCCGGCACACTGGGTGCCGGAGCGATGCGAAGGCCGCGGTGATTTGCCCGCACGGCGGCGCTTCCCCGGTGATCGCCCTCCCGTCCGCCGACGCCGGTACCGCGCCCCGAAGGACCGTCCCGCCGCCCGCTTACCGGAAGGCCTCCGGCGAAGCCTCGTCCGAGGCAAGCCTATAATCATAGCTTGAACAACGAGTTACCCACAAGTTCGATGTCGATCGTCATCAAGACCGAGGCCGAGATCGCGGCGATGCGGCTCGCCGGACGCCTGGCGTCCGAGGTGCTGGACTTCATCGCCCCCCACGTCCGGCCGGGCGTCACCACCGGGCGGCTCGACGCGCTCTGCCACGACTACATGGTCGACGTGCAGAAGACGGTGCCGGCGCCGCTCAACTACGCGCCGCCCGGCTACCGGCCGTTCCCTAAGTCGATCTGCACGTCGGTCAACCACCAGGTCTGCCACGGGATCCCGGGCGACAAGGTGCTGAAGAACGGCGACGTGCTGAACATCGACGTCACGGTCATCAAGGACGGCTTCCACGGCGACACCAGCCGGATGTTCTGCGTCGGCGAGCCGTCGATCGCGGCGCGCCGGCTGTGCGAGACGACCTTCGAGGCGATGTGGGTCGGCATCGACCAGGTGCGCCCGGGCGCGACGCTCGGCGACATCGGCGCGGCGATCCAGAAGCACGCCGAGTCGCGCGGCTTCTCGATCGTGCGGGAGTTCTGCGGGCACGGCATCGGACGGCGCTTCCACGAGGAGCCGCAGGTGCTGCACTACGGGCGCCCCGGCACCGGGGAGGCGCTGGTGCCCGGCATGATCTTCACCATCGAGCCGATGGTGAACGCCGGGCGGCGCGAGGTGCGCGAGCTCGCCGACGGCTGGACGATCGTGACCAAGGACCACAGCCTGTCGGCGCAGTGGGA
>DASPJX010000190.1:0-16066 GCA_035628395.1 Burkholderiaceae bacterium
CCGCTGGGGCTACGACCCGGCCGAGGACACGCGCGCGCGCGGCGTCGCGCAGGACGAGCGGCAGTTCGGCGGCGACCGGGGCTGGGGCGGCTACGACCAGGACCGGCGCGGCGACGCCGACACGCCCGGCGCGTCGCGCGGGCGCTTCGAGCGCTTCGCCGGACGCCCCGGCCCGCAGGGTCTGGGCTGGCACGGCGGCGGCGAGGACGCGCCCCCGGGACGGATGCCCGACCACGGACGCCCGGGTGCCGAGCCCGGCGCGCCCGGCAGCCGTCCGGGCTCGCGCGAGCGCTCGTACCAGGACCTCTCGTACACCGGCCGCCAGGGCGCGTTCCTCGGCGGCCACGATCCGCGGGGCGGCGACTCCGCCTACGGCACCACCCGCGGCGGGAGCGCGCCGGCCGGCGGCGACCGCGTCCGCGGTCCCGGTCCGCGCGACGACGACGGGCGGCCCGGGCTCGCCGGCCAGAGCCTGTACGGCCCCGGCGACTGGGGCGGTCGCGACGGCATGGCGGGACGCCACGACGACGATCCCGCGCGGCGCGACGCGCGCCGCGGCGACGAACCGATGGGCGACGGCGGCTACGGCGGCCCGACCGGCGTCGGCGGCATGGGCAGCCAGGGCCCCTGGGGTCCGGGGGCCGGCCGCGCCGGCCGCTCGAACGCGAACCGCCGGGGCGGCGTGGGCGGCTACGGCGGCGGCCACGAGGACGCCGCCGGCCTCGGCGACATGGGCGGCTTCGGCGGCCTCGGCCACCCGGACGACGAGGACGAGCACGGCGTGCGCGACCCCGGCGGCGCGCACCGGCTCGCGCAGGGCAGCGGCGGCAGCGGCGACTGGCAGGCGAGCGCCTACGGCTCGGGCCAGCGGCGCGGGCTGGTCGACGCCCAGCGGCCGTACCGGCCCGAGCCGTCGTACGGACCGGACCGCTGGCCGGCCGACCAGCCGCCGCAGCAGCGCTTCGGAGGTGGCGGCGGCGGCGGCCAGCCGGCGGGCGCGGGCGCCCGCTTCGGCGGCGAGCACTACGGCGACGAGGATCCGCGCAGCCGCGGTCCGCGCGAGACCGCGCCCGGCCGCAGCTACGGCGGCTGGTCCGAGGCGGGCTCGATGCAGGGCCACTGGAACGACGCGGCGCGCGGCGAGCCGGCTCCGGCGCCCCGCCCGCCGGCCGACCGCGGGCCGGCCAATCGGGGGCCGAAGGGCTGGAAGCGCTCGGACGAGCGGATCCACGACGACGTCTGCGACCGGCTGTCGCGCGCGCACGGGATCGACACCGGCGACGTCGAGGTCGCGGTGACGGACGGGCACGTGACGCTCTCCGGCACGGTCGCCGACCGGCGGGCCAAGCACGCGATCGAGGACCTGGTCGACGCGGTCCCCGGCGTGCAGGACATCGACAACCGGATCAAGGTGATGCGCGGCGACCCGCAGGGACGGCCCGACGCCCCGCCGACGCCCCGGCCGTCGGTGCCGCAGGACTCGCCGACCGCGCGCGACGAGGCGGCCGGGCGGACGAGCCGCCCGACCCGCGACGGGTCCGGGTACTACGGCTGACCGGCGCCGCGCCGACGGGCGGAAGCCCGATCGGCGCGGCGGGCCGGCCCGCGCGCGGCGAGCGCCGCGCGCCGCGCCTCAGAACACCTGCTCGCGGACGCGCTCGCCGCGCTCGCCGGTGCCGAGCCCGTCCTCGGCGACGCCGAGCGACGCGATGCCGACGCCGGGCCGCGTCTCGGCGTAGTACCAGTCGTTGCCGACCTGCACGACGCCCGGCGGCGGCACCGCCGGCCGGTCGGGCACGCCCTTCAGCGCGCTCGCCATGTAGTTGATCCAGATCGGCAGCGCGAGGCCCCCGCCGGTCTCGCGGTCGCCGAGCTTGCGCGGCTGGTCGAAGCCCACCCACGCGACGCCGGCGACCGTCGGCGAGTAACCGGCGAACCACGCGTCGTGCGAGTCGTTCGTCGTGCCGGTCTTGCCGGCGAGGTCGGTGCGCTTGAGCCGCATCGCCGCGGTCGCCGTGCCCTTGCGGACCACGTCGCGCAGCAGGCTGTCCATCAGGAACGCGTTGCGCGCGTCGATCGCGCGGATCGCCTCGTCGCCGGCCTTGGCGGGCCGGGCCTGCGCGAGCACCTTGCCGTTCGCGTCGACGACGCGGGCGATCAGGTAGGGCTCGATCCGGTAGCCGCCGTTGGCGAACACCGACAGCCCGCCCACCATCTGCCAGGGCGTGACCGCGCCGGCGCCGAGCGCCATCGTCAGGTACGGCGGGTGGCGCTCGGCGTCGAAGCCGAAGCGGGTCACGTAGTCCTGCGCGTACTGCGGCCCGATCGCCTGCAGCAGCCGGATCGAGACCATGTTCTTCGACTTCGACAGCGCGGTGCGCATCGTCATCGGGCCGTCGAACTTGCCGTCGTAGTTCTTCGGCTCCCAGACCTGGCCGCCGGTGACCGCCGGATCGACGACGACCGGCGCGTCGTTGATCACCGTGCTCGTCATGAAGCCCTTCTCGAGCGCCGCCGAGTAGATGAACGGCTTGAAGCTCGAGCCCGGCTGCCGCCACGCCTGCGTGACCCGGTTGAACTTGTTGCGGTTGAAGTCGAAGCCGCCGACCAGCGCGCGGACCGCGCCGTCGCCGGTGTCGGCCGACACGAACGCCGCCTGCACCTCGGGCACCTGGGTGAGCTCCCAGCCCTTCGCGCCCTCGGCGATCCGGACCACCGCGCCGACCTTCAGCCGCTTCGCGGGCGCCGCCTTCTCCGACAGCCACGGCGCGACGAACTTCAGCCCGTCGCCGACGATCTCGATCGTCTGGCCCCGGCTGCGCGCGACGCGCACCGACTGCGGCGACACCGCGGTGACCACCGCCGGCAGGAAGTCGTCGATGTCGCCGGCCTCGAGCAGCGCCTCCTCGATCTTCTCGTCGCGCCGCTGCGGGTCCGACGGCAGGTCGACGACCGCCTCGGGGCCGCGGTAGCCGTAGCGCCGGTCGTACTCCATCACGCCCTGGCGCACCGCCGCGTTGGCCGCGCGCTGGTCGTCCGAGCGCACCGTCGTGTACACGTTGAGCCCGGCCACGTAGGTCTCGTCGCGGAACTGCTCGAAGGCGAGCATCCGGGCGAGCTCGGCGACGTAGGGCGCGCGCAGCGCGAACTCGCCGCGATCGGGCTGCAGCGGCAGCTCCTCCTTCATCGCCGCCTGGTACTGCGCCTCGTTCAGGTAGCCGAGCGAGCGCATCCGGCCGAGCACGTACTGCTGGCGGATCTTCGCGCGCTTCGGGTTGACCACCGGGTTGTACGCCGACGGCGCCTTCGGCAGGCCGGCGAGCATCGCCGCCTCGGCCGGGCCGATCCTCGAGAGCGGCTTGCCGTAGTAGACCTGCGCCGCCGACGCGAAGCCGTACGCGCGCTGGCCGAGGAAGATCTGGTTCAGGTAGATCTCGAGGATCTGCTCCTTCGACAGCGTCGCCTCGATCTTGAAGGCCAGCAGGATCTCGTAGATCTTGCGCGTGTAGCTGCGCTCGTTCGACAGGAAGAAGTTGCGGGCGAGCTGCATCGTGATCGTGCTCGCGCCCTGCGTCCGGCCGCCCGCGGCGAGGTTGGCGAACGCCGCGCGCACGATGCCGAGCACGTCGACGCCGTTGTGCTCGAAGAAGCTGTCGTCCTCGGCCGCGAGGATCGCCTGCTTCATCACGTCGGGCACGTCCTCGATGCGCACGACGCTGCGGCGCTCCTCGCCGAACTCGCCGATCAGCACGCCGTCGGCCGTCCAGACCCGCAGCGGCACCTTCGGCCGGTAGTCGGTGAGCACGTCCAGCGAGGGCAGCCGGTCGGCCGCCAGGACCGCCGACAGCGCCAGCGTGAGCGCGGCCGCCACGGCCAGCACGAGCGGGACGCCGACGACGATCGCGACCAGGGTCAGCACCCCGAAGCCGCGTTCGCGCCGCGGCCGGCCGGCGCGCGCGGAGCGGGCGCTGGAGAACGTCATGGAAGGGCCTGTCGGGGCGGGTCGGACGCCGATTATAGCCGCCGCCCCGACGGCCCCGCCGGCCGCGTCCCGACCCCTCTTCGGAAGCCCCGCAGGCCTGCGCGACGGACGGGCGAGGAGGGGGGACGGGCGGGCGGGAGGCGTGATTTTCGTCACGCCGAAACGAGCTAGAGTGTCCTCAAGGTGTTGCCAAAATCTCCAGTAGTTTCGGGAAATATTGCGTAACGCCATGGTTTACAAGTAATTTTCAACCTTTGCAGTTTCGGGGCGGCCGTGGCAATCAGCCTTCAGAGCCTTCTGCGGCGGGGATCCGCCCCGCTGCTCGGCATCGACGTCAGTGCCTCGAGCGTGAAGCTCGTCGAGCTGGTGCCGGGTGCCAAGACCGGGATGCGGCTCGAGCGCTACGCGATCGAGCCGATCGAGCGCGGCGCCATCGTGGACGGCAACATCGAGCGGCCGGAGTCGGTCGCCGAGGCGCTGGTCCGCGCGATCCGCCGCACCGGCACCAAGACCAAGCTCGCCGCGCTGGCGCTGCCGTCCTCGGCCGTCATCTCCAAGCGGATCACGCTGCCGGCGGGGCTGCTCGAGGAGGACTACGAGGTCCAGGTCGAGAGCGAGGCGAACCAGTACATCCCGTTCTCGATCGACGAGGTCAACCTCGACTTCCAGATCCTCGGGCCGGCGCCGCAGTCGGCCGAGGACGTCGAGGTGCTGCTCGCCGCCTCCCGCAAGGAGCGGGTCGAGGACCGGGTCGCGATCGCCGAGATGGCGGGGCTGCGCCCGGTGATCGTCGACGTGCAGCCGTACGCCGCGCGCGCCGCGATCGACCACGTGACCGGCTTCCTGCCGAACCACGGCGAGGGGATGATCCTCGCGATCTTCGACCTCGGCCAGACGACGACCAACCTGACGGTCGTGCTCAACGGCCAGACGATCTTCGAGCGCGACCAGTCGTTCGGCGGCAGCCAGCTGACGCAGGACATCGTCCGGCTCTACGGCCTGACCGTCGAGGAGGCCGAGATCAAGAAGAAGTCGGGCGACCTGCCCGAGAACTACGCGACCGAGCTGCTCGCGCCGTTCGTCGAGCAGGGCGCGACCGAGGTCGCGCGCTCGCTGCAGTTCTTCTACACGTCGACGCCGTACACCCGCGTCGACCGGATCCTGCTGGCCGGCGGCTGCGCGGTCACCGCCGGGCTCGCCGAGGCGGTCGCGGAGCGCACCCAGGTGCCCACCGAGATCATGAGCCCCTTCCAGGGGATGGAGGTCGCCGGCTCGATCCGCGAGCGCCAGCTGAGGCTGGACGCGCCCGCGCTGATGGTCGGCTGCGGCCTGGCGATGCGAAGGTTCGACGCATGAGCTCGCGAGCGGCCTCCACGAAGGTCGGGCTCGCCCCGGCCACCGAGATCGGCGACCCGCTGTCGCGCCGGCTCTCCCCGATCCGCATCAACCTGCTGCCGCACCGCGAGATGCGCCGCGAGCGGCGCAAGAAGGACTTCGTCGGGCTGGCGGTGCTGGTCGCGATCGCCGGCGCGGCCGTGACCTTCGCCGGCGGCGTCGCGATCAACCAGTCGATCGCCACGCAGCTCGCGCGCAACGACTTCATCCGCGCGGAGAACGCGCGCCTCGACGCCCAGATCGCCGAGATCAAGACGCTGCGCGAGGAGATCGCCGCGCTGCGCGCGCGCCAGGAGGCGGTCGAGAACCTGCAGAGCGACCGGACCGTGCCGGTGCGCCTGTTCGACGAGCTCGTGCGGCTCGCGCCCGAGGGCCTGTACCTGCGCGGCCTCAAGCAGGACGACAACAAGGTCGCGCTGACCGGCCACGCCCAGACCAACGAGCGCGTGGCCGAGCTGCTGCGCAACCTCGCCGAGCGCAGCCCGTGGATCGAGCGGCCCGAGCTCGGCGAGATCAAGGAGGTCGCGCTGCCCGGGCAGGCGGGCCGCGAGGGCCGGCGCATCTACGAGTTCTCGCTGAACGCGCTGATCAAGCGGCCCTCGGCCGAGGGCGCGCGCCCGGGCGCCGGCACCGCGCCGCGCACCGACGCCGCCACCGCGCCGCGCGCGCAGGCCGACACCGCCGCGACCGGCGCACGCTGAGGACGGTCGATCGCCATGCCCAAGCTGTCCGAGCTCTCGCCGAAGATCGACACCGCCCGACTGGCGGCCCAGTTCCAGGGGCTGCAGGGGCGCCATCCGGGCCTGTGGCCCGGGCTGCCGCGCGGGCTGCTGCTCGGCACGCTGTTCGCGGTGCTCGTCGCCGCCGGCTGGTTCCTGTACTGGAGCGGCCTGCTCGAGGAGCTCGACGCCGGCCGCGCGCAGGAGGTGCAGCTGAAGGCGCAGTACACCGACAAGGTCCGCCAGGCCGTCAACCTCGAGGCGCTGCGCAAGCAGCGCGACCAGGTGCTGCAGTACGTCGGCCAGCTCGAGAAGCAGCTGCCGAGCAAGGCCGAGATGGACGCCCTGCTGTCCGACATCAACCAGGCGGGCGTCGGCCGCGGCGCGCAGCTGCAGCTGTTCAAGCCGGGCCAGGTCGTCGTCAAGGAGTACTACGCGGAGCTGCCGATCTCGGTGCGCGTCGTCGGCAACTACCACGACCTCGGCGCGTTCGCGAGCGACCTCGCGAACCTGCCGCGGATCGTCACGCTGAACAACCTGTCGATCACGATGCCCGAGCGCGGCGGCGCGCTCGCGATGGACGCGACCGCCAAGACGTTCCGGTACCTCGATCCCGAGGAGATCGCCCAGCAGCGGGCGGCGGCGGCGAAGAAGAAGGCGGCGGAGGCGAAGAAATGAAGGGGTTGCGCACGGTCATCGCCGCGTCGACGGCGATCGCGGCGCTCGCGGGCTGCGACGACGGTCAGGTCGAGCTGCGCACGTGGATGGACGAGACCCGCCGGAACACGCCGGTCGTCGTCGACAAGGTCCCGCCGCCGAAGACGTTCACGCCGTTCCGCTACGCGGCCGGCGGCGACGTCGAGCCGTTCAGCCAGGCCAAGCTCAAGGTCGCCGCGCCGACCGCCTCGCGCCCGGGCAGCCTGCTGCAGCCCGATCCGCGTCGCGCGAAGGAGCCGCTCGAGGCCTTCCCGCTCGACAACCTGAAGATGGTCGGCAACCTGCGCCAGGGCGGGGCCAACGTCGCGCTGCTGCAGGCCGAGGCCGCCCTCTATCCGGTGCGCGTCGGCAACTACATCGGCACCAACTCGGGCCGCGTGCTGCGGATCTCCGAGTCCGAAGTCTCGATCCGCGAGCTCGTGCAGGACGCCGCCGGCGACTGGGTCGAGCGGGACACCGCGCTGCGGTTGCAGGAGAGCAAGAAATGACGGGCACCCGCAGGACGGGCATCATCGGTCGCTTCGCGCTCCGCGCACGCGGCATCGTGGCGGCGTGCGCGCTGCTGGGGGTCGTCGCGGCGCTCGTCGCGCCGCCGGCCCGCGCGCAGGCCAACGCGATCGAGTCGGTCAGCTCGGTGCAGCAGGGCAACGCGACCGTGCTGCGGATCCAGACGAAGGGGCCGCTCGCCGCGCCCCCGGGCAGCTTCTCGGTCTCCAACCCGCCGCGGCTCGCGCTCGACTTCCCCGACACCTCGAACGGCCTGCAGCAGAACGTCGTCGAGCTCGCGCAGGGCGACGTGCGCAGCGTCAACCTCGTGCAGTCCGGCGGGCGCTCGCGCGTGGTGCTGAACCTGCGCCGGGCGGTCACGCACCAGACCAGCGTCGAGGGCAACGTCGTGCTCGTCCGGATGGAGCCGGTCGCGGCGGCGGCGGGCACGACCGGCACGCCCGCCTCGAGCGGGCCGTACGCGTTCGCCCGCAGCGACTCGAACGCGACGCACGCGCTGCGCGACGTCGACTTCCGGCGCGGCCGCGACGGCGAGGGCCGCGTGGTCGTCGAGCTGTCGGACGCGCAGACCGGCGTCGACATCCGCCAGCAGGGCCAGACGATCGTCGTCGACTTCCTGAAGACGCGGCTGCCCGAGAACCTGCGCCGCCGCCTCGACGTGGCCGACTTCGGCACGCCGGTGCGCTCGGTGCGCACCTTCCAGCAGGGCGACCTGACCCGGATGGTCATCGAGCCGAGCGGGCTGTGGGAGCACAACGCCTACCAGAGCGACACGCAGTTCGTCGTCGAGGTCAAGCCGGTGCGCGAGGACCCGAACCGGCTCACGCAGGGCACGCGTCCCGGCTACAGCGGCGAGAAGCTGTCGCTGAACTTCCAGAACGTCGACGTCCGCGCGCTGCTGCAGGTCATCGCCGACTTCACGAACCTCAACATCGTCGTGCGCGACACGGTCACCGGCAGCATCACGCTGCGGCTGAAGGACGTGCCCTGGGACCAGGCCCTGGACATCGTCCTGAAGGCCAAGGACCTCGACATGCGCAAGAACGGCAACGTGATCCTCGTCGCCCCGCGCGAGGACCTGCGCACGCAGGAGAAGCTCGAGCTCGAGTCGCGCCAGCAGATCGCCGAGATCGAGCCGACCCGCGTCGAGGTGTTCACGCTGAACTACCAGAAGGCCGAGGAGGTCCAGAAGCTGCTGTCCGACGAGAAGCAGCGCGTGCTCTCGAAGGCCGGCAGCGCGGTGTCGGATCCGCGGACCAACAAGCTGTTCGTGCGCGACATCGGCTCGCGGCTCGAGGACGTGCGGCGCATCGTCGCGCAGCTCGACATCCCGGTGCGCCAGGTGCTGATCGAGGCGCGCATCGTCGAGGCCGACGACCGCTTCTCGCGCAACCTCGGCGTGCGGCTCGGCTTCAACGACGTGCGCAGCACGATCGCGCAGACCGGCTCGCAGATCGACCCGGTCACCGGCACGCCGGTCGCGGTCAACGTGCCGGTCTACGGCGCGGGCGCGCCGCTGCTCGGCAGCAGCACCTACTCGACGGTGTCGGGCAACCTGCAGGGCGCGGCCGACCTGTCATCGCAGCTCGGCAGCAGCCTGCAGGGCCTGAACGCGCCGGGCCTCGGCCGGCTCACGAACATCAACAACACCAACTTCGTGAACCTGCCCGCCTCGGCGATCTCGGGCGTGAACCCGGCGAGCTTCGCGCTCAGCCTGTTCGGCGCGTCGCTGACCCGCTTCGTGAACCTGGAGATCTCGGCGCTCGAGGCCGACCAGCGCGGCAAGGTCGTCTCGAGCCCGCGGGTGCTGACCGCCGACAAGGGCAAGGCGGTGATCGAGCAGGGCACCGAGCTGCCGTTCCAGACCTCCGCCCCCAACGGCGCGACGACGATCACGTTCCGCAAGGCGAGCCTGCGGCTCGAGGTCGTGCCGCAGATCACCCCCGAGGGCAGCGTGATCATGAGCGTGAAGGTCAACCGCGACGCGGTCGGCCAGCTGACGCCCCAGGGCTTCGCGATCGACACGCGCGCCGTGCAGACCGAGGTGCTCGTCGAGAACGGCGGCACCGTCGTGATCGGCGGCATCTACGAGCAGTTCGAGCGCAACCGGGTCAACAAGGTCCCGGTGCTCGGCGACGTGCCGTACCTGGGCGCCCTGTTCAAGAACACCGCCCGGACCAACGACCGGACCGAGCTGCTGGTGTTCCTCACGCCGCGCGTCGTCACCGACACCGCCGCGGCGCGCTGAGACTCGAGGATTTCCGATGACGTTCGAACGACTGGGTTCCGGCGCGCGACGCGCGCTGCTCGCCGCCGGCGCGGCGCTCGCCGTGCTCGCGGCCGGCTGCGGCGGCGGCGGCGCGGGCGCCGGAGGCGGCACGATCGGCGGCAAGTCCGCCGTCGGCACCGTCGAGGCGATCGCCGACAAGTCGGTGCTGCCCGCCGCCGACGGCAGCACCTCGGCCACCGTGACCGTGCAGGTCAAGGACGCCGGCAACAACGTGATGCGCACGCAGGCGGTGTCGCTCACCTCGACCGATCCCGGCATCGCGATCTCCGCGCTGCAGACGCCGGCCGTCACCGACGCCGCCGGCCGCGTGACCTTCCGCGTCGAGGCCCGCACCGGCGCGAGCTCGCGCGCCAACCGCACGATCCCGCTGGTGGCCACCTCGGGCTCGGTGTCGGCGCCGCTCGAGATCCGCTGGACCAACACCAAGATCACGATCGCCGGCCCGACCTCGGTCACCGTGGGCGTGCCGACCGACTACACCGTGAAGGTCGTCGACGGCGCCGGCAACGCGGTGCCCGGCAACGCGGTGCAGGTCTCGTATCCGGGCGGCACGGTCACGCCCGCGACCACCGGCGGCTTCGTCACCGACTCGCTCGGCGAGGTCCGCGTGTCGCTGAACGCCGGCGCGTCCGACGCCGCGCCGCGTCCGCTGACGGCGCTCGCCGTCGGGCTGAACGCGACGCAGGACTGGCCGGTGCTCGCCCGCGCGGTGAACCAGCCGTTCCGCTTCCTGCAGCCGGTCGACAACCTGCGCGCCACCGTCGGCGCCGCGCAGACGATCGTCGTCGAGGCCCGCGACGGCGCCGCGCCGGTGCCCGCCGGCACCCCGATCACCGTCGCGACCTCGCGCGGCACGCTCGGCGGCGGCGGCTCGACCAGCGTCACGCTGCCCGCCGACGTCAACGGCCGGGTGACGACCACCGTGCAGTCGCTGCAGGTCGGGGGCGGCTCGATCACCGCCTCGATCGGCACCGTCGGCGCGCTGACCGGGCAGACCATCACGCAGCGCATCAACTTCATCTCGACGACGCCCGCGCGGATCGACCTCTCGCCCAGCCTGAACTCGATCGGCACGAACGCGATCGGCTCGGACAGCAACAAGATCACGCTGCGCGCGACGGTGCGCGACGCCGCCGACAACCCGGTCAGCGGCGCGATGGTGTCGTTCTCGGCCACCGACCCGAGCGGCGGGCGGATCGAGCCGGCGGTCGTCACCACCGGCGACAACGGCCAGGCGGTGTCGTCGTTCATCGCCGGCCCGAACTCCACCGGCCAGGACGCGGTGTTCCTGACCGCGTCGGTCACCGGCACCTCGGTCGTGCCGAGCACGCGCCGCGTGACGGTCTCGTCGGAGGCGCTGTTCGTCGAGCTCGGCACCGGCAACCAGATCTCGGCCGTCGACACGACGACCTACGCGATGCCGTGGGCGGCGATCGTCACCGACGGCAACCGCAACCCGGTCGTCGGCGCGCCGGTGAGCGTGTCGCTGGTCGCGGTCAACTACTACAAGGGCATCTGGTTCTACGACGGATCCGGCTGGACGCCGCGGCTCTACGACGACGTCAACCAGCCGCCGCGCGAGTGCCGCTCCGAGGACCTGCCCGCCGGCAGCACCGGCCGCCCGAACGGGCTGCTCGACGCCGGCGAGGACCGCAACGCCAACGGCCGCCTCGATCCCGGCAGCCCGGCCGCGGTCATCGTGAGCTCGAGCGGCGGCGTCACCGGCGCCGACGGCCGGATCACGCTCGACGTCATCTACCCGAAGAGCTTCGGCCTCTGGGTCGAGGTGACGATGCGCGTGACGATCGGCTCGTCCGGCTCCGAGACCGACGTCTACCGGACCTTCGTGCTGCCGGTGCTCGGCCCCGACGTCTCGAACGCCGACACCGCGCCGCCGAACGTCGGCGCGCGCCTGTCGCCGTCGCTGACCCTGCCGCCCGGCACGCCGGCCCAGTCGCTGATCGGTCCGTACGGCTACGACTCGTCCCGCGTGTTCGACGCGACGCAGAACGCCTGGTTCTGCACCTCGCCGAACTGACGGTGCCCGGGCCGGGTCCGGGCCCGGCCGACCGCCCCGCGCCCGCGCCGTCCCCCGGACGTCGCGGGCGCATCGTTTATCCTTCCGCCATGGACGCGCTCGCCGGACCGTCGTCGGTCTTCCTCGTCGGCATGATGGGCGCCGGCAAGACCACGGTCGGCCGGCGGCTCGCGCGCCGGCTCGGCTGGCCGTTCGTCGACGCCGACCGCGAGCTCGAGGCGCGCCTCGGCGTGCCGGTCTCGACGATCTTCGAGCTCGAGGGCGAGGCCGGCTTCCGGCGCCGCGAGGCCGCGCTGATCGACGAGCTCACGCGCCGGCGCCCGGTCGTGCTGGCCACCGGCGGCGGCGCGGTGCTCGACCCGGCGAACCGCGCGGCGCTGCACGAGCGCGGCTGCACGATCTACCTGCGCGCCTCGCTCGGCGACCTGTGGCACCGGCTGCGCCGCGACAAGGTCCGGCCGCTGCTGCGCGCGCCCGATCCGCGCGCGCGGATCGAGGCGCTGCTCGACGCGCGCGAGCCGCTGTACCGCGAGGCCGCGCACCTGGTCGTCGACACCGGCCGCCAGCCGGTCGAGACGGTCGTCGACGCGGTGATCGCCCGCCTGCCGGCGCCGCTCGCCGCGCTCGCGGCCACCGTTCCCGATCCCGACCGCGCCCCGTCCCCCGATGCGTGAACTCACCGTGGCGCTCGGCGAGCGCGGCTACCCGATCCTCGTCGGCCGCGGCCTGCTCGCCGACTGCGCGCCGCTCGCGCGGCTCGCGCGCGGCCGGATGGTCGCGATCGTCACCGACGACCGCGTCGGCCCGCTGTACGCGGCGACGCTGCGGCGCTCGCTCGCCGACGCGGCCGCGCTCGTCGAGGTCGTGCTGCCGGCGGGCGAGGCGAACAAGACCTGGTCGACGCTCGACTCGATCTTCGACGCGATGCTCGCGGCGCGCTTCGATCGCGACGCGCTGGTGGTGGCGCTCGGCGGCGGCGTCGTCGGCGACATGGCCGGCTTCGCGGCGGCGGTCTACCAGCGCGGCGTCGATTTCGTGCAGGTGCCGACCACGCTGCTCGCGCAGGTCGACTCCTCGGTCGGCGGCAAGACGGGCATCAACCATCCGGCCGGCAAGAACATGATCGGCGCGTTCCACCAGCCGCGGCTGGTGATCGCCGACGTCGACACGCTCTCGACGCTGCCGGCGCGCGAGCTGTCGGCCGGGCTCGCCGAGGTGCTGAAGCACGGCGCGATCGCCGACGCCGGCTACTTCGAGTCGACGGTCGCCGAGCTGCCCGCGCTGCGCGCGCTCGACCGCGACGCGCTCGAGCGCGCGGTGTTCCGCTCGTGCGAGATCAAGGCCTCGGTGGTGGCGCGCGACGAGCGCGAGGGCGGGCTGCGCGCGATCCTGAACTTCGGCCACACCTTCGGCCACGCGATCGAGGCGGGGCTCGGCTACGGCGAATGGCTGCACGGCGAGGCGGTCGGCGCCGGCATGGTGATGGCCGCCGACCTGTCGCGCCGGCTCGGCCTGCTGGACGACCGCGGCGCCGAGCGGCTGCGCGAGGCGGTCGCCGCGGCCGGGCTGCCGGTGCGCGGGCCGCGCTGGCCGGCGGCGCGCTGGGTCGAACTGATGGCCTCCGACAAGAAGGCGCAGCAGGGCACGCCGCGCTTCGTGCTGCTCGAGCGGCTCGGCGCCGCGCGGCTGCAGCGGGCGCCCGACGCGGCGCTCGCCGAGACGCTCGAGGCCTGCTCGGGCTGAGCGGCGATGCACGAGCGCGCACCCTGGGCCGCCGACCCCCGCGCCACGCGCGGCCGGCTCCATCCCGAGGACGCGCCCGAGGGCCGCGACGAGTTCCAGCGCGACCGCGACCGGATCGTCCACTGCGGCGCGTTCCGCCGGCTCGAGTACAAGACCCAGGTCTTCGTGAACCACGAGGGCGACCTGTTCCGCACGCGGCTCACCCACTCGATCGAGGTCGCGCAGATCGCGCGCACGATCGCGCGGCGGCTGCGCCTCAACGAGGACCTGACCGAGGCGATCTCGCTCGCGCACGACCTCGGCCACACGCCGTTCGGCCACGCCGGCCAGGACGCGCTGAACGGCTGCATGCAGCCGTACGGCGGCTTCGAGCACAACCTGCAGTCGCTGCGGGTCGTCGACGAGCTCGAGGAGCGCTACGCGACGCACGACGGCCTGAACCTGTGCTTCGAGACCCGCGAGGGGATCCTCAAGCACTGCTCCGCGCAGAACGCCGCGCGGCTCGGCGAGCTCGGCCGGCGCTTCCTCGAGCGCACCCGGCCCTCGCTCGAGGCGCAGCTCGCGAACCTCGCCGACGAGATCGCGTACGTGAACCACGACGTCGACGACGGGCTGCGCTCGGGGCTGCTGAGCGTCGCGCAGCTGCTCGAGGTCGACCTGTTCGCGCGGCACCACCGCGACGTGGTCGCGCGCCACCCGGGCATCGGCGAGCGGCGCCAGGTCCACGAGACGATCCGCCGGATGATCAACGAGCTGGTGCTCGACCTGACCCGCCACAGCGAGGCGCTGATCGCGCGGGCCGCGCCGGCGTCGATCGACGACGTGCGCGGCGCGCCGCCGCTGATCGCGTTCTCCGACGACGTCGCCGCGGCCTCGCTGCAGCTCAAGCGCTTCCTGTTCGAGAACCTGTACCGCCACTACCGGGTCGTGCGGATGACGACCAAGGCGCAGCGGATCGTGGTCGAGCTGTTCGAGGCCTTCGCCGCCGATCCGCGGCTGCTGCCCGACGAGCACCGCCGCAAGGCCGAGCGCGACCGCCACCGGACGATCGCCGACTACATCGCCGGCATGACCGACCGCTACGCGATCAAGGAGCACCGTCGGCTGTTCTCGGTCGACGAGTCCTGAGGCGGCGATGGCCCGGCAGCCGCGGCGCGCGATCGCCGCCCATCCGTACCACGTGGTCCAGCGCGGCAACGACCGCCAGCGGGTGTTCGCCGACGACGTCGACCGGCGCCGCTACCTCGAGTGGCTGCACGAGGCCGCGGCCGCGCACGGGCTGGCGATCCACGCGTACGTGCTGATGGACAACCACGTGCACCTGCTCGCCACGCCCGCGGGCGACGACTCGCTGTCGCGGACGATGCAGGCGGTCGGGCGGCGCTACGTGCGCTGGTTCAACCGCCGCCACGGCCGCAGCGGCACGCTGTGGGAAGGGCGCTTCCGCTCCTCGCTCGTCGAGGCCGACCGCTACCTGCTCGCCTGCCAGCGCTACATCGAGACCAACCCGGTGCGCGCCGGCATGGCCGCCACCGCCGCCGACTGGCCGTGGTCGAGCCACCGCCACCACGTCGGCCTCGCCGTCGATCCGCTCGTGCGCCCGCATCCCACCGTGTGGGCGCTCGGCAACACCCCGTTCGAGCGCGAGTCGGCCTACCGGCGCCTGTTCGACGAGGCCGACGCCGGCCCCGAGCACGACTGGCTCCGGGCGCGGCTGCTGAGCGGCAAGCCCACCGCCAGCCTCGACTTCCAGCGGCGCCTCGAGACCGCCACCGGCCTGCGCCTGATCCCCCGCCCCGTCGGCCGCCCGAGGAAGAAGACCGGGGTCGGATGACGGTTTCCGGCCTCGGTCGGGCGCGCACGGCGGACGGGTATACCGGGGTCGGATGAGGATTCCCGGCCTGGGCCGAATGGCGGTCCCATACATCACGATGTCGAAGAAAGACTGCCGGGTTCGGATGAGGGTTCGTCTGCGGCGGGCGAGGCGGTGGCCGGGGGGCGCCGTGGACCTTGAGCGGGTCGAGGGATGTCTCCGCCTGGCCCCGGATCGAGTCGAGCGATACCGCTGTCGGATCACCGATCGAACCGAGCCACAGGGACTTCGGCCGACCGATCCGACCGGGCGGTGACGCGCTCCCGGTTGGATCGAGCCGAGCGGTACCGTCGTGGACGTCACGGCTCGCACCGAACGGTGACGCTTCCGCGCGCGTATCGAGCCGAGCGATACCGTCGTGCAGTCACGGCTCGGACCGAACGGTGACGCTTCCGACCCGTAACGAGCCGAGCGGTACCGTCGTCGGGTCGGCGGTCGGCCCGGGTGGCGACGCTTCCGTTCGCGGAACGAGCCGAGCGGTATCCCGGCCCGTCACGGCCGAGTCGTGACGCGCTCGGCGTCCTCGCGCACCGGGTCGCTGGCGCCGACACCCGCCTGGCCAAGGCGAGGCCGGAGAAACCTCTGCATGGGAAGGGGGCGGACCCGTAGTCCGCGTCTGTATCCCCAGAGGCCCCAACACTCAAGCCTACGACTCTCGTTCCAACGCAGACTTCATGACCTGTCCCCATTTATTGCCGCACCGACATAGGGCATCGGATAAATCATCATCCGACCCCGATTGTTCTGCTTGAGCACGATATTGCGCTGCACTATCCTCGTTCGTTCCGTCTGTAGGAGCATT
>DASPJX010000191.1:0-2880 GCA_035628395.1 Burkholderiaceae bacterium
GTACTTCGACGCGTTGGTGAGCAGGTTCTCGACGATCTGCGCGAGCCGCACCGGATCGGCGCGCAGCGTGACCGGCCGCGCCGGCAGGTCGAACTCGAGGTGCACGCCGCGCTCGTCGAGCGCGGGACGCAGCGAGTCGGCCACCTCGTAGACGATCCGCTGCAGCATCACGTCCTCGAGGCGCAGCTCGATCTTGCCCTGCGTGATCCGCGACACCTCGAGCAGGTCGTCGACGAGCCGCGCGAGCTGGCGCAGCTGGCGCGAGCCGAGCTCGGCGGCCTGCCGGCCCGACTCGGACAGCGGCTCGCGCTCGAGCACCCGCAGCGCGGTGCGCAGCGGCGCGAGCGGGTTGCGCAGCTCGTGCGACAGCATCGCGATGAACTCGTTCTTGCGGTGGTCGGCCTCCTGCAGCGCGCGCCGCGAGGTGGTGAGCTCGGTCACGTCCATCGCGATGCCGCACAGCGCGACCGGCTCGCCGGCCGCGTCGCGCAGCAGGAACTTCTCCGAGCGGTAGTGCCGCGGGCCGGCGCTCGACTGCACGAGTTCGTCGAAGCCGCGGCGCTCGCCGCTGCTCCAGACGTCGCGGTCGTGGGCGATCACGCTCGCCGCGATCTCGGGCGGATGGAACTCGGCGTCGCTGCGGCCGATCACCCGGTCGCGGTCCTGGTCGAACAGCTGCAGGAACGCCTCGTTGACCAGCTCGAACCGCCCGGCTCGGTCCTTGACGAACACCGCCGCGGGCGCGCCGTCGAGGATCGCCTGCAGCCGCGAGCGCGCCGCGTCGGCCTGCGCGCGGGCGACGCGCTCCGACTCGAGCAGCCGCTCGCGCTCGGCCTCGGCGGCCTTGCGGGCGGTGATGTCGACGAAGAAGGTGAGCACGCCGTCCGGGGCCGGATAGATGCGGTTCTCGTACCACCGGTCGGTCCAGGGGTCGAAGACCTCGACGCGCTCCGGCGGCCCGCCCACCATCACGCGATGGTGCGCGTCGAATGTCGGGGTCTCGACCGCCCGGGGGAACTCGGTCCAGACGTGCCGGCCGAGCAGGTCCGACGGCTCGCGCCCGAGGATCTCGCCCGCCTTGGCGTTCACGTAGGCGTAGCGCCAGTCGCGGCCGATCGAGACCATCGCCTCGCCGATCGCCTCGAGCGTGCGGGCGTTGCGCGCCTCGCTCGCCGCGAGGCGGCGCGTGACGCGCGCGCGCTCGAGCGCCTCCCAGCAGCGGCGGGTGACCTCCTCGAGCAGGACCACCTCGGCCTCGCTCCATCGTCGCGGCGACAGCATGTGCACGCCGGTGCCGGCGACGAAGCGGCCCGACCGGTGGATCGGCACGGCGGCGATCGCGACGATGCCGGTCGCCGCGTACGCCTCGCGCAGGGCCCCGCGCGGCAGGTCGGTCCGCGCGTCGTGGACCACGAAGCTGCGGCCCGACCGCAGCGAGGCCAGCGCCTCGTCGCCGAAGGCCGACACCGGGAAGCGGCCGGAGACGTCCGGCACGCCGGGCGCGCACGCGGTGCCGAGGAACACGAAGTGATCCTCGTCGGCCTCGACCTCGGCCCACACGCAGCGGTCGGCGCCGAGGTGCTCGCGCAGCATCGCCATGCCGGCGGCGACGATCGCGTCCGGATCCTCGAGGCCGCGCGTGGCGTCGGCGAGGCGCATCAGCAGCCGCAGCTGCGCGGGGCGCAGCGCGCCCAGTCCGACGCGCGGGGGCGTCGGCACGGCGGGATCGGCCGACCCGGGCTCGGCGGCGGGATGGGGGTCTCGGTGCATTCGGACGGCGCAGGCTGATCGACATTGTGCCCCGCCCGTCGACGTTCGTGGACCGCGGCGGGCCGTCGGGGCGGGACGCCGGCGGCCGCGCCGGAGGGTCCGGGACGGGCCGGCGGCCGGGGCGGCGCGGGCCCGCGGCGTAGGATGCCGGCATGAAACCCCCGAAACGCCTGCTCCCCCTGATCGAGGAAGGGCTCGTCGACGACGTCGTGAGCCAGCTGATGAGCGGCAAGGAAGCGAACGTCTACGTGGTGCGCTGCGGCGACGCGGTCCGCTGCGCCAAGGTCTACAAGGAGGCGACGCACCGGAGCTTCCGGCAGGCGGTCGACTACACCGAGAACCGTCGCGTGAAGAACACGCGCCAGGCGCGCGCGATGGCGCGCGGCACGCGCTACGGACGGGAGCGGCAGGAGGAGGCGTGGCGCAACGCCGAGGTCGACGCGCTGAACCGGCTGTTCGAGGCCGGCGTGCGGGTGCCCCGCCCCCACGGCTTCTTCGAGGGCGTGCTGCTGATGGAGCTGGTCGCCGACGCCGACGGCGACGCCGCGCCCCGCCTCAACGACGTGACGTTCGACGCGGACGAGGCCCGCCGCCACCACGCGTCGCTGCTCGCCGAGGTCGTGCGGATGCTGTGCGCCGGCGTGATCCACGGCGACCTGTCCGAGTTCAACATCCTGCTGGCCGCCGACGGGCCGGTGATCATCGACCTGCCGCAGGCGGTGGACGCGGCGGGCAACAACCACGCGAGCCGGATGCTGCTGCGCGACGTCGCGAACCTGCGCGCGTTCTTCGGCGCGTTCGCGCCCGAGCTGCTCGGCACCGCGTACGGTCCCGAGATCTGGGACCTGTACCGGCGCGGCCGGCTGACGACGGCGACCCCGCTCACCGGACGCTTCGAGCCCGACGCGTCGACGGTCGACCTGGCCGCGGTGATGCGCGAGATCGACGACGCGCGCGCCGAGGACGCGGCGCGCCGCGCGCGGATGGCCGAGGCGGCGCCGGCCCGCCCTTGACGCGGTCGTGAGCTGGCCGAGACGCGGCCGTGACGCGACCGTCAAGCGGCCGCGACGGTCGGGCCACCCTGACGCGCCGGTGAAGCGGCCATCGCGC
>DASPJX010000192.1:0-3995 GCA_035628395.1 Burkholderiaceae bacterium
CTGTGCCCGGTCGTGTCCTATCATCCCGGGCCGCCCGCCGGGCGCGAGGAGCCCCGATGTTCGCCGTCGAAGTCCGCCACCACATCATGATCGCCCACAGCTTTCGCGGCGAGGTCTTCGGGCCCGCGCAGCGGCTGCACGGCGCCACCTTCGTCGTCGACGCCGCCTTCTTCGCGCGCGAGCTCGACGCGAACGGCATCGTGCTCGACATCGGCCGCGCGACCGACGCGCTGCGCGAGGTGCTCGCGCCGCTCGAGTACCGCAACCTCGACGACCTGCCCGAGTTCTCGGGCCGGAACACGACGACCGAGTTCCTCGCGCGGCACGTCCACCGCGAGCTCGCCGCGCGCTGCCGCGGCGCGGCGCTCGGTCGGGCCGAGTCCGAGCTCGCGCTGCTGCGGGTGACGCTGTCGGAGTCGCACGTCGCGCGCGCCTGGTTCGAGGCGCCGGTTGCCTGAGTCGCGCACCGTCGCCTTCGCGGTGCCCGGCGACCCCGACGCGCCGACCGGCGGCTACGCGTACGACCGGCGCGTCGCGCGCGAGCTGCGCGAGTCGGGCTGGACCGTGCGCGCGCTGCGGCTGCCCGACGCGTTCCCGCATCCGGATCCGGGGTCGCTCGATCGCGCCTACGCGCTCGTCGCCGGGCAGCCCGAGGGCGTGCCGGTGCTGGTCGACGGGCTCGCGCTCGGCGCGATGCCGGCGATCGGCGCGGCGCTCGGACCCGCGCGCCCGCTGGTGGCGCTCGTCCACCATCCGCTGGCGCTCGAGACCGGGCTCGACGAGGCGCGCGCCCGGGCGCTGCGCGACAGCGAGCGCACCGCGCTCGGCGCCGCGCGCCGCGTGATCGCCACCAGCCGCGCGACCGCGGCCTGCCTCGCCGCCGACTACGGCGTGCCACCCGGTCGGATCGTCGTCGCGCCCCCGGGCACCGATCCGGCCGCGGCCGCGACCGGAGGCGGCACCGACGGCCCGCGGCTGCTGTCGGTCGGCACGCTCGTGCCGCGCAAGGGCCACGACGTGCTGCTCGCCGCCCTCCGGACGCTCGCCGACCTGCGCTGGCGGCTGACGATCGTCGGCGACGACGGGCGCGACGCGGCGACGGCGCGCTCGCTGCGCGCGCTCGCGCGGCGGCCCGAGCTCGCGGGACGCGTCGAGATCGTCGGCGCGGTCGACGCCGAGGCGCTCGAGCGGCACTGGGCGGCGGCCGACGTCTTCGTGCTGGCCTCCCGCCACGAGGGCTTCGGCATGGCCTGCGCCGAGGCGGTCGCGCGGGGGCTGCCGGTGGTGTCGACGACCGCCGGCGCGATCGCCGAGGCGGTGCCGCCCGGGGCGGGCGCGCTGGTGCCGCCGGACGATCCGGCGGCGCTCGCCGCGGCGCTGCGCACGCTGCTCGTCGACCCGGGCGCGCGGGCGCGGCTCGCCGACGGCGCGCGCCGCGCGTCGGCGGGGCTCGTGCGCTGGCCCGACACCGCCGCGCGCGTGGCCGCGGCGCTGGAGGCCGCGTCGTGAGCGGCTTCGCGGCCGACTGGCTGACGCTGCGCGAGCCGGCGGACCGTCGCGCGCGCGATCCGGCGCTGCTCGACGCGGTCGCCGCGCACCTCGCCGGGCGCGGCCCGGTGCGCGTCACCGACCTCGCCTGCGGCACCGGCTCGACGTTCCGCGCGCTCTCGCCGCGGCTGCCCGCCCGCCAGTCGTGGCGGCTGGTCGACCACGACCCGGCGCTGCTCGAGGCGGCCGCCCGCTGCGGCGGCGGCGAGGTCCGCGTCGAGACGCTGCGCGCGAACCTGTCCACCTCGCTCGAGGACGTGATCGCGATGCCGGCCGACCTCGTCACCACGTCGGCGTTCCTCGACCTCGTCCCGGACGACTGGCTCGGGCGCCTCGCCGCCGCGGCGGCCGCGTCCTCGCGTCCGCTCTACGCCGCGCTGAGCTACGACGGGCGCGTCGGCTGCGAGCCGGCCGATCCGCTCGACGCCGAGGTGCTCGCGGCCTTCGACGCGCACCAGCGCCGCGACAAGGGCCTGGGCGGCGCGCTGGGTCCGGCCGCCGCGGGCGTCGCCGCTCGGCGCCTCGTCGACGCCGGCTTCGAGGTGGCGTGCGCGCGCGCCGACTGGCGGCTCGGCCCCGAGGACGCCGCGCTGCAGCGGCGGCTGGTGCTCGGCTGGCACGGCGCGGTCGCGGAGACCGGGCTCGTCGACGCGGGCGCGCTGGACGCGTGGCTCGCGCGGCGCCTCGCCGCGATCGACGAGGGTCGCTCGCGGCTGTCGGTCGGTCACGTCGACCTGTGGGCGACTCCGCGCGCGGACGGCCGGAGCGCGGCGAGGTCGACGTCCCAGAGCACGTCGCCGCCGAGCGGATGACAGCGCGCCGGCGGACGCAGCGCCTCGTCGAGCCGGTCGATCGGCGGCAGCGCGATGCCGGTCGGTCCGGAGCCGATGATCAGCGGCGCGACCGCCACGTGCAGCCGGTCGAGGCAGCCCGCGTGCAGGAAGCGCGAGACGGTGAACGCGCCGCCCTCGACCAGCAGGCGCGCGAGCCCGAGCCGGGCGAGCGCCTCGACGATCCGCGCGGGCGGCAGGCCGCCGTCGCCGTCGGGCTCGACGTGCAGCCGCTCGACGCCCGCGGGCAGCGCCGGCGACGCGTCGGGCCGGGTCACCACGATCCGGCGGCGGCCGTCGTCGGCGAGCAGGCGCGCGGCGGGCGACAGGCGGCCCCCCGGATCGATCACCACGCGGCAGGGGCTCGGGCCCTCGACGTGCCGCACGGTCAGCGCCGGATCGTCGGCCGCCGCGGTGCCGACGCCGACCAGCACCGCGTCGACCATCGCGCGCAGCCGGTGCAGGTGGACGATCGCCTCCGGCCCGTTGATGTAGTGCGAGGCGCCGGTGGGCGTCGCGATCCGGCCGTCGAGCGACTGGCCGAGCTGGCCCACCACCAGCGACGCGCGCTCGAGCAGCGGCCCGAACACCGCGCGCCAGGGGCCCTCGGGCACCGGCGTCCCGCGCCGGCGTGCATCCAGAACCCGGTCCCAGCCCGTATCGGAAGAAGGCCCGGCGGGTCCGGAGCCGTCGGGCGGGCATCCTGGGCGGGACTGTCGGGAAATGGGGTCACTCCGATCGGGAGAGGACGGGCGAGCGATGATTGCACATTCGACGACACGGGCGGAGCGGAGCATGCGGACAGGCGAAGGGCCCACGGATCCCATGGGAGGCGTCGACCGACGCCGGCCCTTCCTCGGCCGCCTGCTCGCGCAGTCGGGCCGCGCCGACGCGCAGCGCGCGATCGCCGAGCTGCTGGCCGGGCGGCCGGTGCGCATCGCCGACGCGGCGCAGGGCGAGCGCGTGGTCCTCGCGGTCGACTCGCTCGTGCCCGGCATGCTCGACGAGCTCCGCGCGGCGGCCCGCGGTCCGCTGACGCTCGCGCTGTCCCGGACCCGCGCGGCGGTGCTGGGCGCCGACGGCACGACGCCGGTTTCGGTGGTCCTGGGCGACGGAGCGAGCGAGGCCGACGTGCAGGATCTGGCCGCGAGCGCGTCGCCGCGACCCGCCGGGGCGCCGTCGCGCGCCGGCCGGATCGACGAGGCGGCGATCGAGCTCGCGAAGCTCGCCCACCTGCTGCCGGCGGCGGTCGTGGCCGACGTGTCCGACGTCGCGCTGCTCGAGCGGCTGCTGCGGGTCTCGGTCGCCGACGCGCTCGCGTTCCGCGCGGGCCACGGCGCGTCGCTGCGCCGCGTCTCGAGCGCGCCGGTGCCGCTGCGCGCCGCGTCCGACTGCGAGCTCACCGTCTTCCGCGACGAGCTCGGTCACAGCTGGTCGATGATCCGCGTCGGCCGTCCCGACCCGGCGCGCCCGGTGCCGATGCGGCTGCACTCGGCCTGCCTGACCGGCGACGCGTTCGCGTCGCTGCGCTGCGACTGCGGCGACCAGCTGCAGATGGCCATCGAGGCGATGGCCGCGCTCGGCGGCGGCGTGCTGCTCTACCTCGCGCAGGAAGGC
>DASPJX010000193.1:0-3473 GCA_035628395.1 Burkholderiaceae bacterium
CCGCCGGCATGCGCATCTCACGCCCGGCGCGCGGCTGGCGCCACGGCCCGAGCCCGCGGACGGGCGCACCGCCGCCGGCCCGCCGACCCGTCCGCCTTCCTTCCCGGCGCGCCGGCGCGTTCCCGGGCGGCTCGCCGCGGACGCCTATCTCGGCTTTTCTTCGGGCCAATGCGCCGCTGTACCGACGGCCCGAGTAGAATCCGGCGATTTTTCAGCCGGACGCCGCCCGAATGGACTTCGACATCCTGCTGCAGCAGATCCTGAACGGCCTCGTGCTGGGCAGCGTCTACGCGCTCGTGGCCCTCGGCTACACCATGGTCTACGGCATCCTGCAACTGATCAACTTCGCGCACGGCGACGTGCTGATGATCGGCGCGATGGTCGGGGTCACGGTCGCCGGGCTGCTCGTCAAGGCGGGGCTGCCCGGACCGGTGGTGCTGATGCTGGCGCTCGCCGCCGCGATCCCGGTCTGCGTGCTGCTGTCGCTGTTCGTCGAGCGGGTAGCCTACCGTCCGCTGCGCAACGCGCCCCGGCTCGCGCCGCTGATCACCGCGATCGGCGTGTCGATCGTGATCCAGACGATCGCGATGATCGTCTGGAAGCCGAACCCGATCGTCTTCCCCGACCTGCTGCCGACCACCCCGATCGAGATCGGCGGCGCGCTGCTCGCGCCGAAGCAGCTGCTGATCCTCGTCGTCTCGGCGGCGATGATGATCGGGCTGATGGTGCTGGTGAACCGAACGAAGCTCGGCCGCGCGATGCGGGCGACCGCCGAGAACCCGCGGATCGCCGGGCTGATGGGCGTCAACGCCAACCAGGTGATCGCCGCCACGTTCGCGATCGGCGCGGCGCTCGCCGCGGTCGCCGGCGTGCTGGTCGCGATGAACTACAACATCGCGCAGTTCAGCATGGGCTTCATCCCCGGCCTGAAGGCGTTCACCGCGGCGGTGCTCGGCGGCATCGGCAACCTCGCCGGCGCGGTCGTCGGCGGGCTGCTGCTCGGCATCATCGAGAGCCTGGGGGCCGGCTACATCGGCGACCTGACCGGGGGCTTCCTCGGCAGCCACTACCAGGACATCTTCGCGTTCGTCGTGCTGATCGTGGTGCTCGTGTTCCGCCCGTCCGGGATCATGGGCGAGCGCGTCGCCGACCGGGCCTGACCGAGGCGCACCGACATGGCCGACCCCGTCCGCTCCCTGCTGCCGTCCTTCCGCGACAACCCGGTCGCGGCCTACGGCGCGACCGTCGTCGTCGCGATCGCGCTCGCCGTGCTGCCCTTCGTCGTCGGCACCCAGGGCAACGCCTGGGTCCGGATCCTCGACTTCGCGCTGCTGTACGTGATGCTCGCGCTCGGGCTGAACATCGTCGTCGGCTACGCCGGCCTGCTCGACCTCGGCTACGTCGCGTTCTACGCGGTCGGCGCGTACATGTACGCGCTGCTCGCGTCGCCGCACCTCGCCGAGAACTTCGAGTTCGTCCAGCGGATGTTCCCCGACGGCCTGCACAACTCGATCTGGCTCGTCGTGCCCCTCGGCGCCGGGCTCGCCGCGTTCTTCGGCGTGCTGCTCGGCTCGCCCACGCTGCGGCTGCGCGGCGACTACCTGGCGATCGTCACGCTCGGCTTCGGCGAGATCGTCCGGATCTTCATGAACAACCTGAACTCGCCGGTCAACGTGACCAACGGGCCGCAGGGCATCAGCAACATCGACCCGATCACCATCGGCGGGCTCAACTTCGGGCGCACGCAGGAGATCCTGGGCGTCGAGGTGCCGTCGGTGCACCTGTACTACTACCTGTTCCTGATCCTCGCGATCCTGATCATCGTGCTGACGATCCGGCTGCAGGACTCGCGCCTCGGCCGTGCGTGGATGGCGATCCGCGAGGACGAGATCGCCGCGAAGGCGATGGGCATCAACACCCGCAACGTGAAGCTGCTCGCGTTCGCGATGGGCGCCTCGTTCGGCGGCGTGGCCGGCGCGATGTTCTCCGCGTTCCAGGGCTTCGTGTCGCCCGAGAGCTTCGTGCTGATGGAGTCGATCGTCATCGTCGCGATGGTCGTGCTGGGCGGCATGGGCCACGTGCCCGGCGTGATCCTCGGCGCGATCCTGCTGTACGCGATCCCCGAGGCGCTGCGCTTCCTGGCCAAGCCGGCGCAGGAGGCGATCTTCGGGCACGAGGTGGTCGCGCCCGAGGCGCTGCGGATGCTGCTCTTCGGCCTGTCGATGGTCGTGATCATGCTGTACCGGCCGCGCGGGCTGTGGCCGGCGCCGGAGCACGGCGCCGTGCGGCGCGGCGCGACCGACGGGCCGGCCCCGCCGGGCGGCGCGGCGCTGGCCTCGCCGTCGGCCGACGCGAGCGCGGTCGGCGGCGCGGTGGCCGCCGCCGCGCACGACGCGAAGACCGGAGGCGCGCGATGAGCGCGGTGCCCGCCCCGTCGTCCGGCGCGGCCGCGCCGCTGCTCGAGGTCGCCGGCGTCGACAAGCGCTTCGGCGGCCTGCAGGCGCTCTCGAACGTCGGGCTGTCGATCGAGCGCGGCCAGATCTACGGGCTGATCGGCCCGAACGGCGCCGGCAAGACGACCTTCTTCAACGTGATCACCGGGCTGTATGTGCCCGACTCGGGCCGCTTCGTGCTCGACGGCGCGCCGTACGAGCCGACGGCCGTCCACCGGGTCGCCGAGGCCGGCATCGCGCGGACCTTCCAGAACATCCGGCTGTTCGGCGAGATGACCGCGCTCGAGAACGTGATGGTCGGCCGCCACGTGCGCACGACCTGCGGCGCCTGGGCGGCGATGCTGCGCCTGCCGGTGCAGCGGCGCGAGGAGGCGGCGATCCGGGCGCGCGCGAAGGCGCTGCTCGAGTACGTCGGCGTCGCGCGCTTCGCCGACTATCCGGCCCGGACGCTGTCCTACGGCGACCAGCGCCGGCTCGAGATCGCGCGGGCGCTCGCCACCGACCCGCAGCTGATCGCGCTGGACGAGCCCGCGGCCGGGATGAACGCCACCGAGAAGGTGCAGCTGCGCGAGCTGATCGACCGCATCCGCAACGACAGCCGCACCATCCTGCTGATCGAGCACGACGTGAAGCTGGTGATGGGCCTGTGCGACCGCGTCACGGTGCTGGACTACGGCAAGCAGATCGCCGAAGGCACCCCGGCGGAGGTGCAGAAGAACGAGAAGGTGATCGAGGCTTACCTCGGCACCGGAGGGCACTGACGATGGCCGAGACCCTGCTCAAGGTCGCGGGCCTGAAGGTCGCGTACGGCGGCATCCAGGCCGTCAAGGGCGTGGACTTCGAGGTGCGCGAGGGCGAGCTCGTCTCGCTGATCGGCTCCAACGGCGCCGGCAAGACCACGACGATGAAGGCCATCACCGGCCTGCTCGCCCCCAACGCCGGCGACATCGCCTACCTGGGGCGCAACATCCGTGGCCGCGGTGCCTGGGACCTGGTCAAGGAAGGCCTCGCGATGGTGCC
>DASPJX010000194.1:0-12643 GCA_035628395.1 Burkholderiaceae bacterium
CGACGACCAGCAGCGGATACGTCGCTTCCTTCAGCACGTGGTCGTCGTCGAGCTTGCCTTCCTCGTAGCGGCCCTTGAGGCCCGACGAGAAGAACGTCGCCGCGTTGCTCGACTGGTCGGCGCCGAACAGGTCGATCGTCACGCTGTAGTGGAAGTTCAGGTACCTCTGGATCGTCGGCAGGTCGATCGCGCCAGCGGCGCGCACGCGCGCCGGATCGTCGGTGCCGAGCTGCTTCATCACCTCGCAGGTGCGCTGGATCACCCGGCCGACGCCCGACTCGCCCACGAACATGTGGTGCGCCTCTTCGGTCAGCATGAAGCGCGTCGTGCGGCTCAGCGGGTCGAAGCCGCTCTCGGCCAGCGCATTGAGCTGGAACTTGCCGTCGCGGTCGGTGAAGTAGGTGAACATGAAGAACGCCAGCCAGTCCGGCGTCTGCTCATTGAAGGCGCCGAGGATGCGCGGGTTGTTCTCGTCGCCCGAGCGGCGGTCCAGCAGCGCTTCGGCTTCCTCGCGGCCGTCGCGGCCGAAGTAGCGGTGCAGCAGGTACACCATCGCCCACAGGTGGCGGCCTTCCTCGACGTTGATCTGGAACAGGTTGCGCAGGTCGTACTGGCTCGGCGCGGTCAGGCCGAGGTGGCGCTGCTGCTCGACCGACGCCGGCTCGGTGTCGCCCTGCGTGACGATGATCCGGCGCAGGTTCGCGCGGTGCTCGCCCGGGACCTCCTGCCACGCGTCCTGGCCCTTGTTCTCGCCGAAGTTGACCTTGCGGCCCTCCTCCTTCGGATTCAGGAAGATGCCCCAGCGGTAGTCGGGCATCTTCACGTGACCGAAGTTGGCCCAACCCTGCGGATCGACCGACACCGCGGTGCGCAGGTACACGTCGAAGTTCTGCGAGCCGTCCGGCCCCATGTCCTTCCACCAGTCGATGTAGTTCGGCTGCCAGTGCTCGAGCGCCCGCTGCAGCGCCTTGTCCTCGGACAGGTTGACGTTGTTCGGGATCTTGTCGGTGTAGTCGATCGAGGCCATCGCGGGTGCTCCAGGGTGGATTCGGTGTTCGGGGATGACGCGGGAACGCGGCGGGAGTTGCGGGCTCAGACCCGCGCGCGGTCGAACTGCGGCGTCTCGCCCTTGCCGTACAGCTTCAGCGCGCCCTTGTCGCCGACCGCGTTCGGCCGGTTGAAGATCCAGTTCTGCCAGGCGGTCAGCCGCCCGAAGATCCGGGTGGCCATCGTCTCGACGCCGTTGAAGCGCAGGTTCGCCTCGAGGCCGGTCAGCGCGTCGGCCGACATCGCCGCCCGCTCCTCGATCGCGATCCGCACCTCGTCGGCCCAGTCGATGTCGTCGGGCGCGGACGTCACCAGCCCGAGCGCGATCGCCGCGTCGGCGTCGAGCGGCTCGCCGAGCCGCGCGCGCACCGCGTCGAGCGCCGGCGCCTCCCCGTAGAAGCGGCGCTCGAGCCGCGACTGGCCGGTGGCCATCGGGTACGGGCCGAAGTTCGCCTCGGTGACGACGAGGCGCGGCGCCTTCGCCGGCTCGTCGGGCAGCGCGAGCATGTAGCAGCGGTCGGCCGCGAGCGCGACCTCGAGGAAGGTGCCCGCGAAGCACGAGCCCGGCTCGACGAGCGCGAACAGCGTGCGCGACGACACGTCGAGGCGCGACAGCGTGCGCCGCAGCAGGCCGATCGTCTCGCGCACCAGCCAGTGGTCGCGGTGCGCGGCCATCGTCGCGTCGGCCGCGAGCACCGCCTGCGCGTCGCCCTCGGTCTTCAGCAGCCAGGTGCCGATCTCGAGCTCGTTGGTGCGCATCGACAGGATCGCGTCGTCGAGCTCGCGGCCCATCGCGAGCGGCCACCACGCGTCGCCCGCCGCGACGATCGCGTCGATCGAGGTCGGCTGCTCGCCGACGGGCGCCTTCAGCACGAAGGTCGCGGTGCGCGCGGCGCGGTCGATCTCGACGCTCACGTGCCGGTAGCGCAGCGCGTCGGCCTCGTCGGTGCGCTCGATCGGGGTCAGCGCGACGCCCGCCGCGTCGGCCGGCCGGAGGCTGCCGGCGCCGAGCGCCTCGGCCCGCTCGCGGACCGCCTGCGCGAACGCCGCGGGCTTCGCGAGCCGGTCGACCAGGCGCCAGTCCTTCGCCTTCTGGCCGCGCACGCCCTCGGTGGTCGTGCAGAACACGTCGGCGAGGTCGTGCCGCACGCGGCGCTTGTCGGTGAGCCGCGTGAGGCCGCCGGTGCCGGGCAGCACGCCGAGCAGCGGCACCTCGGGCAGCGACACCGACGAGCTGCGGTCGTCGACCAGCAGGATCTCGTCGCAGGCGAGCGCGAGCTCGTAGCCGCCGCCGGCGCACGCGCCGTTGACCGCGGCGAGGAACTTCAGGCCCGAGTGCGCGCTGCTGTCCTCGATGCCGTTGCGGGTCTCGTTGGTGAACTTGCAGAAGTTCACCTTCCACGCGTGACCCGAGACGCCGAGCATGAAGATGTTCGCGCCCGAGCAGAAGATCCGCTCCTTCAGGCTCGTGATCACGACGGTGCGCACCGACGGATGCTCGAAGCGGATCCGGTTCAGCGCGTCGTGCAGCTCGATGTCGACGCCGAGGTCGTAGCTGTTCAGCTTCAGCTTGTAGCCGGGGCGCAGGCCCGCGTCCTCGTCCACGTCCATCGCGAGCGTGGCGACCGCGCCGTCGACCGACAGCCGCCAGTGGCGATAGCGGGAGGGCTCGGTCCGGTAGTCGACCCGCGAGAGCTCGGGGGCGTGGGGAGCGTTCATCGGTGTCTCCGGTGGGCGGGCCGCGGCGGGCGGCACGACGGCGGGCGCCGTCGGGATGTCGTGCATGATAATGCACTCCACCCGGGTGTCAAGCGTCACAACGGCACTTTACTTCCTGTCCGGTGCCCTGCCCGGACGCGGCGCCGGTCAGCGGGCGGTCGCCTCGCGGACCGCGGCGTGCAGCGCGTCGAACACCTCGCCGAGCGTGCGCCCGCTGGTGTCGACCTGCAGGTCGGCGCGCGCGTAGAACGCGGCGCGGCCGGCGAGGATCCGCTTCAGGTCGTCCATCGCCTCCTGGTTGCCGGCCATGGGCCGCAGGTCGCCCTGCGCGATCACGCGCTGCATGTGGTCCTCGGGCGTCGCGCGCAGCCACACCGTCGTGCAGTGCGCGAGCAGCAGGTTGAAGGTGGCGGGGTCCGAGACGATGCCGCCCGGCGTCGCGATCACCGCGTCCGGATAGAGCTGCACGGTCTCCTCGAGCGCGCGCCGCTCGTAGCGGCGGTACGCGGCCGCGCCGAGCAGGTTGTGGATCTCGTCGAGGCTGCAGCCGGCCACCCGCTCGATCTCGCGGTTGAGCTCGACGAAGGGCACGTCGAGCGCGTCGGCGAGCATGCGCCCGAGCGAGGACTTGCCCGCGCCGCGCAGCCCGACGAGCGCGATCCGGCCGCGTCGCGCGTCGGGCCGGCCGCCCTCGCCGAACAGCTCGGTCAGCGCGAGCCGCGCGCGGCGCAGCTCGTCCTCGCCGCGTCCGGCGAGCAGGTCGCGGATCAGCAGCCACTCGGGGCCGGCGGTGGTCTCGTCGCCGATCAGCTCGGCGAGCGGCGCGCCCAGCGCCTGCGCGACCTGGCGCAGCACGAGGATCGACGCGTTGCCCTGCCCGAGCTCGAGGTTCGCGAGGTGGCGCTCGGACACCTCGGAGGCGACCGACAGCGCGCGCCGGGTCATGCCGCGGCGCGCCCGCAGCGAGCGCGCGCGCTCGCCGAGCGCGACGAGGAACGGGTCGCGCGCCGCGTCGGCGACCGACGCCGCGGCCGCCGCGCGCGGCGCGGGGCGCACCGGCCTGACCGTGTCGTCGACCCCGGTCGGCACGGCCTCGTCGAGTTCCTGCGGCTTCATCGATCCTCCCGGGACGCCGGCTCGTGCCGACGACATGCAATATAGTGCTTGACACGTCCGGTTGTCGACAGTAATTTTCGTTCATGAAGCGCAGTGCCTGTCCGGGCGCCGCGCCCCGCAGACCGCCCCCCGGGAACCGCCGGCGGGCCGAGGAGACGCCCCGATGTCCCGTGCCGATCCGGCCGCGCCGCCGGCCCCGCCCGATCGCCTGAACTTCGCCGCCCACCTCGCGGCGCTCAACGCCGCGCGGGGCGGCCGCACCGCCTACGTCGACGACGCGGGGTCGCTGAGCTACGGCGCGCTGTTCGACGGCGCGAGCCGCTTCGCCGGCGGCCTCGCCGAGCTCGGCCTGCGCCGCGAGGAGCGGGTGCTGCTGCTGATGCACGACTGCGTCGACTGGCCGGTCGCCTTCCTCGGCTGCCTGCACGCCGGGGTGGTGCCGGTCGCGGTCAACACGCTGCTGACGGTCGACGACTACGCGTACATGCTCGCGCACAGCCGCGCCCAGGCGGCGATCGTGTCGGCCGCGCTGGTGCCGACGCTCGCCCAGGCGATGGCCCGCGGCACGCACGAGCTGCGCCACCTCGTCGTGTCGACCCGCGGCGCGCCGATGCCCGCCGACCCGCCGGCGCCGGCGGTCGACCTCGCGGCGTGGCTGCCGGGCCGGCGGCCCGCCGCGGCGGTCGACACCGGCGCCGACGACATCGCGTTCTGGCTGTACTCGTCGGGCTCGACCGGCCGGCCCAAGGGCACCGTCCACAGCCACGCGAACCTGTACTGGACGGCGGCGCTGTACGGCACGCCGGTGCTCGGGCTCGAGGAGCGCGACGTCTGCTTCTCGGCCGCGAAGCTGTTCTTCGCCTACGGGCTCGGCAACGCGCTCACCTTCCCGCTGTCGGTGGGCGCGAGCGTCGTGCTGATGGCCGAGCGCCCGACGCCGGAGGCGGTGTTCCGCCGCTGGATCGAGCGGCGGCCCACGGTCTTCTTCGGCGCGCCGACCGGCTACGCGGGCATGCTCGCCTCGCCCGCGCTGCCGGCGCGCGAGCAGGTGGCGCTGCGGCTGTGCTCGTCGGCCGGCGAGGCGCTGCCGCGCGAGATCGGCGAGCGCTTCACCGAGCGCTTCGGCTGCGAGATCGTCGACGGCATCGGCTCGACCGAGATGCTGCACGTCTTCCTGTCGAACCGTCCGGGCGACGTCCGCTACGGAACGACCGGCAAGCCGGTCCCGGGCTACCGGATCGAGCTGCGCGACGAGTCGGGCGCGCCGATCGACGGGCCCGAGCGGGTCGGCGACCTGTGGATCGACGGGCCGTCGGCGGCGCTGATGTACTGGGGCGACCGCGGCCGCAGCCGCTCGACCTTCCACGGGCCGTGGACCAAGTCGGGCGACAAGTACTGGCGCGACGCGGACGGCTACTACGTCTACGCCGGCCGCGGCGACGACATGCTGAAGGTGAGCGGGCAGTACGTCTCGCCGTTCGAGGTCGAGTCGACGCTGATGCGGCATCCGGCGGTGCTCGAGGCCGCGGTGATCGGCGTCGACGACGCGCAGGGGCTGACCCGCGCGAAGGCCTTCGTCGTGCTGAAGGACGCGTCGCTCGCGTCGGAGGCGCTGTCGGCCGAGCTGCAGGGCTTCGTCAAGGAACGGCTCGCGCCGTTCAAGTACCCGCGCGCGATCGAGTTCGTGCCGGAGCTGCCGAAGACCGCGACCGGCAAGATCCAGCGCTTCCGGCTGCGCGACGCCGAGCGGGCGCGCGGATGAGCGCGGCGCCCGACGGCTTCGTCGAGGTCGGCGGCCGGCGGATCGAGGTCGCCCGCGTGGGCGTCGCCGACCCCGGCGCACCGTGCATGGTGTTCCTGCACGAGGGCCTGGGCTCGGTCGCGGCGTGGCGCGACTTCCCGCGGCGGCTGTGCGAGCGCCTCGGGCTGCGCGGGCTGCTGTACTCGCGCCCGGGCTACGGGCGCTCGACGCCGCGCGCCGCCGGCGAGCGCTGGGGCACCGACTTCATGGACCGGCAGGCGACCGAGGTGCTGCCGGCGGTGCTCGAGGCCTGCGGCGTCGACGCGGGCCGGGCGCCGCCCTGGCTGTTCGGCCACAGCGACGGCGGCTCGATCGCGCTGATCCACGCGGCCCGCTTCCCGGACCGGGTGGCCGGCGTCGTCGCGCTCGCGCCCCACCTCTTCGTCGAGGACCTCTCGGTGCGCAGCATCCGCGAGGCGCGCGAGGACTACCTGCACGGCGGGCTGCGCGAGCGGCTCGCCCGCTTCCACGACGACGTCGACTCGGCGTTCTTCGGCTGGAACGACGCGTGGCTCGATCCGGCGTTCGAGCGCTGGAGCATCGAGCCGCTGATGCCCGCCGTCCGCGGCCCGGTGCTCGCCGTGCAGGGCCGCGACGACCGCTACGGGACGATGGCGCAGATCGAGGCGATCGCCCGCGCGGTGCCCGGCACCCGGCTGCTGGCGCTCGAGGGATGCGGCCACTCGCCGCACCGCGATCGCCCCGACGAGGTCGTCGGAGCGGTCGGGCGTCTGCTCGCCGACACGATCCACTAGACTTGCGCCACCCCACGCTTCCCATGAGGAGGAGACCATGAGCCATTCCGCGTCCGTCCGACCCACCCGCCGCCGCCTGCTGGCCGGCGCCACGGCCGCCGCCGCCGCGACCACCCTGCACGCGCCGTTCGTGCGCGCGCAGCCCGCGAAGCTGAAGGTCGGCCTGATGCTGCCGTCGACCGGCACGTTCGCCGCCCTCGGCTCGGCGATCACCAACGGCTTCCGGATGGCCGTCGAGGAGCGCGGCGGCAAGCTCGCCGGCCGCGAGATCGAGTACTTCGCCGTCGACGACGAGTCGAACCCCGCGAAGGCGCCGGAGAACACCAACCGGCTGGTGCAGCGCGACAAGGTCGACGTGCTGATCGGCACCGTGCACTCGGGCGTGGCGCTCGGCATGGCCAAGATCGCCCGCGAGACCGGCACGCTGCTGCTGATCCCGAACGCCGGCGCCGACGACGTCACCGGCCCGATGTGCGCGCCGAACGTCTTCCGCACCTCGTTCTCGAACTGGCAGCCGGTGCATCCGATCGGCAAGGTGATGGCCGAGCGCGGCCACAAGACCGCGGTCTGGATCTCCTGGAAGTACGCCGCCGGCGACGAGAGCTTCCGCTCGTTCAAGGAGGGCTTCGAGAAGGCCGGCGGCAAGGTCGTCAAGGAGCTCGGCCTGCCGTTCCCGAACGTCGAGTTCCAGCCGCTGCTCTCCGAGATCGCGTCGCTGCGCCCGGACGCGGTGGCCTGCTTCTTCGCCGGCGCCGGCGCCGCGAAGTTCATCAGCGACTACGCGGCCGCGGGCCTGCGCGACAAGATCCCGCTCTACGGCTCGGGCTTCCTCACCGACGGCGTGCTGCAGGCGGTGCAGCAGCAGGCGCAGGGCCTGATGACGACGCTGCACTACGCCGACGCGCTGCCGATCCAGCGCGACCGCGAGTTCCGGCTCGCGTACGCGAAGGCCTTCAAGCTGCAGCCCGACGTCTACGCGGTGCAGGGCTACGACACCGGGCTGCTGCTCGCGCAGGCGATGGACGCGGTCAAGGGCGACTTCGGCAACAAGCAGGCGCTGATCAAGGCGATGGAGGGCGCGAAGATCGACAGCCCGCGCGGCACCTGGACGATGTCGAAGGCGCACAACCCGATCCAGGACATCTACCTGCGGCGCGTCGAGGGCGAGTCGAACAAGTACGTGTCGGTGGCCTGGAAGGCGCTCGCCGACCCGGCGCGCGGCTGCCGGATGGGCTGACGGAGGCACGCGTTGGACGGTCTCGCGTCGATCCTGATCCAGGTGCTGAACGGGGTCCAGTACGGACTGCTGCTGTTCCTGGTCGCCTCGGGCCTCACCCTGATCTTCGGGATCATGGGGGTGATCAACCTCGCCCACGGCAGCTTCTACATGATCGGCGCGTACCTCGCCTGGTCGCTCTCCGGCGCGTTCGACAGCCTGCTCGCGGCGATCGCCGCGGGCATCGCGATCAGCGTGGCGCTCGGGTTCGCGCTCGAGCGCCTGCTGATCCGGCACTTCTACCACCGCGACCACCTGTACCAGGTGCTGCTCACCTACGGGCTGATCCTGATCTTCGAGCAGGCGCGCTCGCTGATCTGGGGCGACGACGTGCAGGGCGTGAAGGTGCCCGAGCTCTTCGCCTGGAGCATCCCGCTCAGCGACACGCTGTCGTACCCGGCCTACCGGCTGGTGATCTCGGCGGCCTGCCTGGTGATCGCGGTCGCGATGTACCTGCTGATCCAGCGCACGCGGCTCGGCATGATGATCCGGGCGGGCGCGCACAACCGCGAGATGACCGAGGCCATGGGCATCAACGTGCGGATGCTGTTCGCGCTGGTGTTCGCGCTGGGCGTGGCGCTCGCGTCCTTCGCCGGGATGATCGCCTCGCCGGTGTCGTCGGTGTACCCGAACATGGGCAGCCAGGTGCTGATCATCTGCTTCGTCGTCGTCGTGATCGGCGGCATCGGCTCGGTCAAGGGCGCGCTGGTCGCGGCGCTGCTGATCGGGCTCACCGACACCTTCGGCCAGGTGTACCTGCCCCAGGTGGCGGGCATGCTGGTCTACGTGCTGATGGCGGCGGTGCTGATCTTCCGGCCCGAGGGCCTGTTCAAGAAGACCTGAGGCGCCTGCCGATGACCCCCGTCCGCCTCGTCGTGGCGCTCGCGCTCGCCGCGCTGCTGCTGTTCCCGCTGTCGGGCAGCACCTTCTACATCCAGCTGCTCACCAAGGTGATGATCCTCGCGATCTTCGCGATGAGCCTCGACCTGCTGGTGGGCTACACGGGGCTGGTCAGCCTCGGCCACGCCGCGTTCTTCGGCCTCGCCGGCTACGGCCTCGCGCTGATCCAGCCGAAGTACGACCCGATGTCGATCCTGATCACGCTGCCCGCCGCGCTCGCGATCTGCGCGGCGTTCGCCGCGGCGACCGGGGCGCTGGTGCTGCGCACGCGCGGCATCTACTTCATCATGGTCACGCTCGCGTTCGCGCAGATGGTGTACTTCGTGTTCCACGACACCAAGCTGGGCGGCGGCTCGGACGGCATCTACATCAACCACAAGCCGGTCGTCGGCTGGGGCGACCTGAAGCTGATCGACCTCGAGAACCGCGCGACGCTCTACTACGCGGTGCTGGTCACGATGCTCGCGGTGTTCGTCGTGCTGCGACGCGTGCTCGCCTCCAACTTCGGGCGCGCGCTGCAGGGCATCAAGGTCAACGAGCACCGGATGCGCGCGATCGGCTTCCCGGTCTTCCGGTACCAGCTCGGCGCGTACGTGCTCGCCGGCACGATCGGCGGGCTGTCGGGCTACCTGTCGGCGCTGCAGTTCGGCTTCGTGAACCCCGAGATCGTCTCGTGGCACCAGTCGGGCGCGGTGCTGATGATGGTGATCCTCGGCGGCATGGGCACGCTGTCGGGGCCGGTGATCGGCGCGTTCGTGTTCGTGCTGCTCGAGGAGTTCTTCAAGGACGACACCGTCTTCGGCGCGCTCGCGCGGCACTGGCAGCTGATGATGGGCGTGCTGGTCGTGCTGGTCGCCTGCTTCCTGCCGCGCGGGCTGGTCGGCCTCCTCGGCCGCAGGGAGCGCTGAGATGCTCGAGGTCGTCGGTCTGTCCAAGCAGTTCGGCGGGCTGCGCGCCAACGCCGACGTGTCGCTCGCCGTCTCGGTGGGGCAGGTGCACGTGGTCATCGGCCCGAACGGCGCCGGCAAGAGCACGCTGATCAACATGCTGTCGGGCGACCTGCCGCCCACCTCCGGCACGGTGCGCCTCGACGGCCGCGACGTCACCGGGCTGCCGGCCGACCGGATCTCGCGGCTGGGCGTCGGGCGCAGCTACCAGAAGACCAACATCTTCCAGAGCTTCACGGTGCTCGAGAACTGCCGGCTCGCCGCGCAGTCGCGCGCGCCGCATCCGTGGAAGCTCTTCACGCGCGCCGAGGCCTGGGGCGACACGCTCGCGCTCGCGCGCCGCGCGATCGCGCAGGCCGAGCTCGAGGGCCGCGAGGAGCGCGTCGCCGCGACGCTGTCGCACGGCGAGCAGCGCCAGCTCGAGATCGCGATGTCGCTCGCCACCGCGCCGCGCGTGCTGCTGCTCGACGAGCCGCTCGCCGGCATGGGGGCCGAGGAGTCGCGCCGGATGGTCGCGCTGATCAACAAGCTGAAGGCCGACCACGCGATCCTGCTGGTCGAGCACGACATCGACGCGGTGTTCGCGGTGGCCGACGCGCTGACGGTGATGGTCGAGGGGCGCGTGCTCGCCTCGGGCGAGCCGGCGGCGATCCGCTCGAACCCCGAGGTGCAGCGCGCCTACCTCGGCGAGGAGCACGCCCATGGCTGAGCGCCTGATCGAGGCCCGCGGCCTCGACACCTACTACGGCTCGAGCCACGTGCTGCGCGGCGTCGACTTCAGGCTCGAGCGCGGCGAGTCGGTCGGCCTGATGGGCCGCAACGGCATGGGCAAGACGACGCTGATCAAGTCGCTGCTCGGGCTGCTGCCGGTGCGCGCCGGCGAGATCTCGATCGCCGGTCGGCCGATGCGCGGCGCCCCGCCCTACCGGATCGCGCGCGCCGGCGTCGCCTACGTGCCCGAGGGGCGCGGCATCTTCCCGACGCTGTCGGTGATCGAGAACCTCGTGATGGCGGCGCGCCCCGGCGTGCGCGGCCAGCGCGACTGGACGCTCGAGCGCGTGCTGCGGACCTTCCCGCGGCTCGAGGAGCGGCGGCACCACGGCGGCACGCAGCTGTCGGGCGGCGAGCAGCAGATGCTGTCGATCGGGCGCGCGCTGATGACCAACCCCGACGCGCTGTTCCTCGACGAGGCCACCGAGGGGCTCGCGCCGCTGATCGTCGCGGAGATCTGGGCGATCGTCGGCCGCATCCGCGAGTCGGGCATCGCGACCGTCGTCGTCGACAAGAACTTCCGCTCGGTGCTGAAGGCGACCGACCGCGCGGTGGTGATGGTCAAGGGCCAGGTCGCGCTCGAGGGCCCGTCGTCGGCGCTGCGCGACGACCCCCAGCAGCTGAACCGCTTCCTCGGCGTCTGAGCCGCGCGGCGGACCCGATCGGCGTCGGGTCCGATCCGCGGTCCGGCCGGGCCCGCCCTATCGGCGCAGCGGCTCGAGCAGCCGGTCGCGGACCGCGGCGAAGCACAGCGGCGGCACGGCCCCCTGGTGGTAGCTGCCGAGCTCGGAGAGCGGCGCGCCGCGCGGCGGCAGGCGCGGCGCGAACGCCGCCTCGGCCTCCACGTCGACCACGGTGACCGTGGCGCCCCGCGCGCGGAAGTCGGCGGCGGCGCTCGTCGTGTTGGAGAACGGCACGACCGGGTCGCGGCCGCCGCCGCACAGCAGCACCGGCGCGAGCGGCCGGAAGCCGATCACCGAGTTGTTCGCGAGCGCCCGGCGCAGCTCGTCGCGATCGCGGAGCAGCGCCTCGGCCCGCGCCTCGACGAGGTCGCCCAGGCGCAGCTCGACCGCCTGCGCGAGCGTCGAGCCGCCGAGGTCGATCGCGAGCAGCGGCAGGATCGACGCGCCGTCGCCGAAGGTGCCGGTCAGGTCGTACGGCCCGGACATCGCGCCGACGGCGATCGGCGTCAGGCCGGTCGGATTGCCGCCGGCCGCCTCGAGCACCCGCTGGGTCGCGAGCGCGGCGTGCCCGCCCTGCGAGTAGCCGGCGAGGAACAGGCGACCGTCCTCGCGCGCGCCGAGACGCGCGGCGAGCGCGCGCCCGGCGCGGATCGCGTCGATCGCGGTGCGCGCCTCCGAGGGGGCGTGCAGGTACGGGTGGTACGGGTACGACGAGCCGGCGTAGCCGAGGTAGTCGGAGGCGACGACCAGGTAGCCGCGCGACGCGAAGAAGGCCGTCACCGCCTGCGTCTCGCGGTCGGCGGGGTCGGCCATCGAACGCGAGCGGTCGAGGTCGGTGCCGCGCGAGTACGACAGCACCGGGTACGGGCCCTCGCAGCCGGCGCCGCGGGGCACGAACACCGCGCCCGAGGCGTCGGTCGCCTCGCCGCGCGGGCCGGTGGTCGGATGCGCGATCCGGTGGATCGCGACGTCGCAGGTCGGCGTCCCGACCTCGGCCGCCCAGCCGCGGGCGGCCGCGTCGGCGGCGATCGACGCCTTCGTCAGCGTCGCGACCGGCGCGGACTCGCGCAGCCACGCCGGGTCGACCGCGCCGGGCGGCGCGATCTGCACGGCCCCCGCGACCGCGGGCGGGGCGGCGGGCGGTGCGGCCGCGGGCGGCGCCGCGGTGGCCGGCGGGGCGTCGTCGCCGCCGCTGCTGCAGGCGGCGAGCACGAGGGACAGGCCGAGCGCCGCGAACGCGGCGCCGGCGCCGCACGCGGCGCGCGGGCGGAAGGCGGAGAAGTGCATCGTCGCAGTGTGCGACGCGCCGCGCGGCCGCGCTCCCCACCGGCGCGCTGGGAGGAGAGAGCGACGCGGCGTGGGACCGCTCGGACGGCCGCGCCGTCGGCAGGACGGGCCCGTCCGGCGGGCCGGCCGCGTCGCGCCGCCGTGCGCGGTCGACGCGGTTGAGCGACGCGATCGACGCGACCGACGCGATCGACGCGACCGACGCGACCGACGCGACCGACGCGACCGACGCGACCGACGCGACCGGCGCGACCGGCGCGACCGGCGCGACCGGCGCGACCAACGCGATCGACGCGATCGACGCGATCGGCGCGATCGACCGGACCGACGCGATCGATGCC
>DASPJX010000195.1:0-5014 GCA_035628395.1 Burkholderiaceae bacterium
CCGCGCTCCCATGCCGCGCTCCCATGCCGCGCTCCCATGCCGCGCTCCCTCGCCGTGGAGCCTCGCCGTGGGCCTTGCCGTGGGCCTTGCCGTGGGGCCTCGACGCGCCGCCTCGACGCGGCGCCCCCGTGCCGGCTCGCCGCCCCGCCCCGCGCCGCGCGTTCAGCGGCGCGGCGTCGTCGGATCGACGAACGCCGGCGCCCGCTTCTGCAGGTTCGCGGTCACCGCCTCGACCTGGTTGGCGCTGCCGAGCAGCCGGATCTGCTCGTCCGATTCCGCCTGCAGCACCGTCGCCGGGTCGGCCGACTCGGCGAGCGAGAGCAGCCGCTTGGCCGCGCGGACGGCGTCGGGGCTGCGGCCGGCGACCTCGCGCGCGAACGCGAGCGCCTCGGCGCGCGGGTCGTCGCACACGCGGGTCGCGAAGCCGAGCGCGTGCGCCTCGCGTCCGTCGAACACCCGGCCGCTCCAGGTCAGCTCGCGGATCACGTCGGCGCGCGCGAGCGTGCGCATCAGCAGCGCGCCGCCCATGTCGGGCACGAGCCCCCACTTGATCTCCATCACCGACATCCGGGTGTCGGGCGCGACGAAACGCAGGTCGGCGCCGAGTGCGAGCTGGAAGCCGCCGCCGAAGGCCACGCCGTGCACCGCCGCGACCACCGGCACCGGCACGTCGCGCCAGACCGTGACCGCGTACTGCGCGGAATTCGCGAGGCCGTGGGTGCGCGCGCCGAGCCGCATCTCGTGCGACAGGCCCATGCCGCCGTCGCCGGGCGCGGCGGCCATCTTCTCGAAGCGCCCCATGTCGAGGCCCGCGCAGAACGCGCGGCCCTCGCCCGAGAGCACCACCGCGCGCAGGCCGGGCTCGTCGGCGAGCCGCCGGCCGGTGTCGACCAGCGCCTCGAACATCGCCGGGTCGAGCGCGTTCATCTTCTCGGCGCGCACCAGCCGCACGTCGGCGACGCCCGCCTCGATCGTCACCTCGATCCGCTTGTCCATCTCCGTCCTCCGTCCTCGTCGGCGGCCGCTCAGGGCCGAATCAGGTCCACCGCGTCGGTGATCACCGCATCGACGCCCCAGGCCCGCAGCGCGTCGACGCGCGCGGGCTCGTTCGGCGTGTAGGTCAGCACCCGGACGCCCTCGCCGCGGGCGCGGGCGACGAGCTCGGCGTCGAGCGCCAGGTGCTTCGCGTCGAGCGCCGCGCAGCCGAGCCGGCGCAGCCGCGCCGGCCAGTCCTCGGGCACGCGGTCGACGAGCAGCGCCCTCGGCAGCCGCGGCACCGCGCGCTGCGCGGCGGCGAGCGCGTCCTCCGAGAACGACGACAGCAGCGGCGGCACCGCCGCGCCGCGCCACGCGTGCGCCGCCGCGATCGCGACCGCGGCCCCGGTCTCGGCCTCGCGGCCCGGCACCGGCTTGATCTCGACGTTGGCCATCAGTCCGTTCGCGCGCAGCCACGCGGCGACGTTCGCGAAGGTCGGCACCGGCTCGCCGGCCCAGGCCGGCCCGTGCCACGATCCGGCGTCGAGCTGGGCGATCTCGGCGAGCGTCAGCGCGCCGGCGAAGCCGCGCCCGTTGGTGGTGCGATCGAGCGTCGCGTCGTGCAGCAGGATCGGCTTGCCGTCGGCGGTGAGCTTCACGTCGAACTCGAACATCCGGTAGCCGTGCGCGGCCCCGACCCGCATCGCGGCGAGGGTGTTCTCCGGCGCGAGCAGCCCCGCGCCGCGATGCGCGACGAGCGGCGGATACGGCCAGCGGTCGAAGTCGACCTGCCAGTCGGGGAGCGCGTCGGATTCGGCCATGCGTGAGGGTCTCCGGGAGCGGCCCGGCGCGGCGGCGGGCGGCCGCCGATGGTACCCGACGGGCCCCGCGCGCCGGGGCGGTCCGTTCCGCGACGGTGCGTCGTGCGCCCGGCTTCCGCCCCCCGCCTCCGCTCGGCCTGCGCCCGACTTCCGCGCGAGTTTCCCCCCGCCTCCGCTCGGCCTGCGCCCGACTTCCGCCCGAGTTTCCCTCGGCCTCCGCTCGGCCTGCGCCCGACTTCCATCCGGACTCCACCCGGCTCACGCCTCGGCTCCATCCGGCCTGCGCCTCGCCTCCGCGCCACCTCCGCGCAGCACGGCCGTCCGCGCCGCGATTCCGCGCGCCGTCAGGTTGTTCGTCCTCGGCTTGCGTGCCGTCACACCGCCGTCAAGCCGCGCGCCGGCGCTCGCGCGCGAGCAGGAACAGCCCGCTGCCGATCACGACCGCGGTGCCGGCCACCACGCTCCAGCCGGGGACGTCGCCGAAGACGAGCCAGCCCAGCAGCGTCATCCAGACGATCTGCTGGTACAGGAACGGGCCGAGCACCGAGGCCGGCGCGTAGCGGTGCGCGAGCGCGAGGAGCCAGTGGCCCAGTCCGCCCGCCGCGCCCATCAGCCCGAGCAGCGCCCAGTCGGCCGCGTGCTGCGGCGTGCGCCAGACGGCCAGCGCGAACGGCGCGAGCAGCGCCGCCGCGGCGAGCGCCGACAGGAACTGCGTCGCCTCGGGCGAGTCGCTCGCCGCGAGCCGTCGCGTCAGCAGGTTGAAGAGCGCGTAGATCACCGCGTTGCCGATCGACAGCAGGATCGCCGGATGGAAGCCCTGCGTGCCCGGCCGCACGATCAGCAGCACCCCGGCGAAGCCGGCGACGATCGCCGCCCAGCGCGCGGCGTCGAGCCGCTCGCGCAGCAGCCAGGCCCCGAACAGCGCGATCAGGATCGGCACCGCGAACTGCACCGCGCCGGTCTCGGCGAGCTGCAGGTACCGCAGCGCCCAGAAGTTGAGCCCGGTCATCGCGAACAGCATCGCGCCCCGCAGCAGCTGCAGCCGCGGATGCGCGGTGCGGATCAGCGCGCGGCCGTGCCGCGGCGCGAGCAGCGCGCAGGCGAACAGCACGTGGAAGCCGAATCGCAGCCAGACCACCTCGACCACCGGCAGCGAGCGCACCAGCCACTTCGCGCAGGCGTCGAGCACCGCGAAGCACAGGAAGGTCACCGACACGATCCCGATGCCCACCAGCCGGTTGCGGGCGCTGTCCTCCTTCAGCATCCGTCGTCGGGCGCGCGCGCGCCGACCGTCGCCGCGACCTCGGCCGCGATCGCGAGCGACGCGGTCAGGCCCGGCGACTCGATGCCGAACAGGTTCACGAGGCCCGCCACGCCGTGCGTCGCCGGGCCCCGGATCTGGAAGTCGCCGGCCGGCTCGTCGGGCCCGGTGACCTTGGGGCGCACGCCGGTGTAGCCCGGCTGCAGCGCGCCGTCCGGCAGGTCCGGCCAGTAGCGGCGGATCGCGCGCTCGAAGCCCGCCCGCACTCCGTCCTCGAACGCGTAGTCGGGCGCCTCGAGCCAGCGCGTGACGTCGGGCCCGAAGCGGCAGCGGCCGGCCAGATCGAGCGTCACGTGGATGCCGAGTCCGGCCTCGTCGGGCATCGGGTAGACGAGGTGCGAGAACGGCGAGCGGCCGGCGAGCGTGAAGTAGTGGCCCTTCGCGAAGCGCGCGGGCGGCACGTGGCGCGCGGACAGTCCCTCGATCGAGGCGGCGACGCGCTGCGCGGCGAGCCCCGCGGCGTTGACGACCAGCGCGCAGCGCAGCGCCATCGGCTCGGCGCCGCCGGTGCGCAGCTCGATGCCGCCGTCGGCGACGCGTCCGCCGATCACCGGGGTGTGGGTGACGAGGGTCGCGC
This sequence comes from Burkholderiaceae bacterium, assembly GCA_035628395.1. Lineage (GTDB taxonomy): Bacteria > Pseudomonadota > Gammaproteobacteria > Burkholderiales > Burkholderiaceae_E > UBA4615. The sequence continues at coordinate 3,695 of DASPJX010000195.1, forward strand.
CCTCCGCCTCGGCGTCGCCGAGCAGCGCGAGCATCAGCGCGTGGCTGTCGACGATGCCGGTGCTCCCCGACCACAGCCCGGCGACCGCGCGCACCGCGGGCTCGAGGCGCGCGACGCCCGCCGCGTCGAGCGGCTCGAGCGGCACGCCGTTCGCCTCGGCCTTGCGGGCGACGTCGGCGAGCCGCCCGAGCTCCGACGCGTCGGTGGCGACGAGCACCTTGCCGATGCGCCGGTGGGGCACGCCGCGCGCCGCGCAGTAGCGGTAGAGCCGCGCCTTGCCCTCGACGCACAGCCTCGCCTTCAGCGATCCCGCCGGGTAGTACAGGCCCGCGTGGATCACCTCGGAGTTGCGCGACGAGGTCTGCGTGCCGAAGGCGCCCTCGGCCTCGAGCACCAGCACCTCCCTGCCCGCCGAGGCCAGCGCGCGGGCGATCGCGAGCCCCACCACGCCGGCGCCGACCACCACCGCGTCGACCGATTCCATCGGGCGATTGTAGGCGACCGCCCCGGTGCGGCTGCGGTAACCTTGCCTCCCCGCGATCGCGCCCCGAGCCGCGACCGCCGATCCGGAACGACCCGAGGAGACATCGATGACCACCCGACTCCACTACGCGTCAGGCGCGTGCTCGTTCGTGCCGCACGCCGCGCTCGAGACGATCGCCGCCGCCACCGGCGAGACCTTCGAGTTCGCGCCGATCAGGCTGCACAAGGGCGAGCAGCGCACGCCCGAGTACCTCGCGCTGAACCCGAACGGCCAGGTGCCGCTGCTCGTCGTCGACGACCGGCCGCTGTCCCAGATCGTCGCGATCTGCGAGTACCTCGCCTCGCGCCATCCGCAGTGCGGGCTGCTGCCGGCCGACCCGTGGCTGCGCGCGCAGCAGCTGTCGATGCTGGCGTGGATGAACAACACCGTGCATCCGACGTTCACGCACTTCTTCATGCCGGCGAAGTTCACCGACGATCCGGCCGCGCAGGCCTCGATCAAGGCGCAGGCGGCGGTCCAGTACCGCGGGCACCTCGAGCGGATCCAGGGCTGGCTCGCCTGCGCGCAGCCGTGGCTGGGCGGCGAGCGCGCCTCGTTCGTCGACTGGTACGCGCTGACGCTGTTCCGGTGGGGCGGCTTCGCCGGGATCGATCCGGCCACGCTGCCCGAGTATCGGGCGTTCGTCGGGCGGCTGGCGGACACGCCGGCGGTCGCGGCCGCGATGGCGCGCGAGAAGATCGACCTGGAGACCTACAAGCCGGCGACCGCCTGAGGGCGCGGTCCGCCGCGTGCCGCGGCACGTGCCGGCGGCGGGCCCGGGGCCTCGGTGCCGGAGC
>DASPJX010000196.1:0-4457 GCA_035628395.1 Burkholderiaceae bacterium
ACGCACCCTGACCGACGCACCCTGACCGACCCACCCTGACCGACCCACCCTGACCGACGCACATCGGTCGACGCACATCGGTCGACGCACACCGGTCGATGCACAACGGTCGATGCACACCGGTCGATGCATACCGGTCGACGCCACGCCGGCCGACGCGCGCCGATCCGACGCGCGCCGGTCCGCCCGGTCAGCCCGGACGGACCTGCAGCATGATCTTGCCGATGTGCTCGGAGCTCTCCATCAGCGCGTGCGCCTGCGCGGCCTGCTCGAGCGGGAACACCTTGTAGATCGACGGGCGCACGCGCCCGTCCTCGACCATCGGCCAGAGCTTCGCGCGCAGCTCCGAGGCGAGCCGCGCCTTCTCGGCCGGGGTGCGCGGGCGCAGCGTCGAGCCGGTGTAGGTGAGGCGCTTGACCATCAGCGGCAGGAAGTCGATCTCCACCCGCGAGGTCTGCAGGAACGCGATCTGCACGAGCCGCCCCTCGAGCGCGAGCAGCCGGAGGTTCTTCTCGATGTACGGCCCGCCGACCATGTCGAGGATCACGTCGACGCCGCGGTTGCCCGACAGCCGCATCGCCTCGGCGACGAAGTCCTGGCGGCGGTAGTCGATCGCCGCGTCGGCGCCGAGCGCCAGGCAGGCCTGCGCCTTCTCGGGCGTGCCCACCGTGCACCAGACGGTCGCGCCGAGCGCCTTGCCGACCTGGATCGCGGTGATCCCGATCCCCGAGGAGCCGCCGTGGATCAGCGCGGTCTCGCCGCGCGCCAGCCGGCCGCGCTCGACCAGGTTCGCCCAGACGGTGAAGCCCGTCTCGGGCAGCGCCGCGGCCTGCACGAAGTCCAGGCCCTTCGGCACCGGCAGCACCTGCCCCGAGGGCGCGACCGCGTAGTCGGCATAGCCGCCGCCGTTGGTCAGCGCGCAGACCGCGTCGCCGACGCTCCACTCGGTCACGCCCTGCCCGACCGCGGCGATGCGGCCGGCGACCTCCAGCCCGATGTGCGGCGAGGCGTCGGCCGGCGGCGGATAGCGGCCGCTGCGCTGCAGGCAGTCGGGCCGGTTGACGCCGGCGACGACGACCTCGATCAGCACCTCGCCGGCGCCGATCTCGGGCACCGGTCCGTTCCGGGGCTGCAGCACCTCGGGCCCGCCGCCCGAGCCGTGGTCGATGTAGCGCATCGTCGAAGGCAGGCTCATTCGTCTCTCCTGGAAGTCAGCATGGATTCGATCCGCCGCTGCACGGCGAGCGCCTCGGCGAAGCCGGGCAGCGTGTGGGCGTCGCCGGACAGCATCGCGTGCAGCTGCGCGAGCTGGCGCTGGTAGGCGGCCGCGCGCGGGTCGGCGGGCAGGCCCGGCACCGGCCGGCCCTGCGGGGACTCGGCGTCGATCGCCTCGAGCCGGTACCAGTCGGCGAGCACGAGCTCGGAGGCCGCACCGACGAACCGGGCCTCGATCCGGTCGGGCGCGCCGCCGCCGACCGACCCGGACACCGTGGCGGGCACGCCGTCGCAGTCGAGCGCCGCGGCCACCGCGTGCTCGGCGGCGCCGGCGGGGCGCGCGGGCCACGCGGCGGCGGTGCCGCGCAGCGCGGCCTCGCCGCGCAGGCGCAGCAGCAGCCAGACGAAATGGGACAGCACCTCGCGCGTGAAGCCGCCCTGATCGGCGCGCTGCAGCCACGCGGCGCCGGCCTGCCACGCGCGCGGCCACTGCGCGAAGCGCACGCGGACCTCGATCGCGCGCAGTCCGAACGACGGCGCGGCGATCGCGTCGCCGAGCAGCCCGACCGCCGCCGACGACGCGAACGGGAAGTTGATCGCCTGCGGCAGCCCGCTGCGCTCGACCTCGGCGACCAGCGCCTCGCTCTCGGCGACGTCGACCCCGAGCGGCTTCTCGCAGAACACCGCCTTGCCGGCGGCGAGCGCGGCCCGCACCAGCGCCGCGTGGCCGAGCGGCGGCACCGCGACGTAGACGACGTCGACGTCGAGCCGCTCGATCGCGTCGGCGACGCCGCCCGCGAGCGGCAGGCCCGGGACGTCGGCGGCCGCCGCCGCGCGCACCGCCGGCGACGCGTCCCAGGCCGACGCGACGCGGATGCCGGGGCTGGCCGCCGCCTGCTCGAGCATCCGGCGCCCGACGACGCCGAGCCCGATCACCGCCATGCCGAATCGCTTCATCGCCCGCCCGTCCGGTCCGCCCGAGCCGGCGTTATACCGCATTCGCGCCGTGCACGGCCCGTGCCGCGGGCGTGCGTGACATACTGGCCCGATGACGACGCTCCATCGTTTCGAGCCCGGCGGCTACGCGTTCCTCGAGGGCGGCTTCCCGTACTCGCAGGGCGTGGTCGCGCTTCCCGGCCACGCGATCCGGCGCGTGCGCTTCCAGTCGCCGCCGCCGATCGCCGAGGGCTTCGAGCGGATCGCCGCGCACCTCGCCGCGGCGGGCCGCCCGCCGGTCGCGTTCGCGGCCTGCGAGCTGCGCTCGCCCCGGCCGTTCGACTTCGCCGGCTTCGGCGACTTCAACCGCGGCTACCGGGCGGTGCTCGAGCGGTGGGGACTGGTGCGGCAGGGCCTGAATCCGGTCGCCCGCAGCAACCTCGCGCCGGCGTTCGCGCCGCCCGCCGAGCCGGTCTTCCACGCGTTCTCGTACACGGTGCCGCTCGCCGCGGGCGAGCCCGCCGGCCCGTCCGACTTCGTCGTCGCCGGCAGCGGCGAGTGGCCCGAGGACACGCCGTTCCCCGAGGGCATCGTCGCGCGCGGCGACGTCTCGCCCGAGGGGCTCGCGCGCAAGGCCGCCTACGTGCTCGACACGATGCGCGCGCGCGTCGACGGGCTGGGTGCCGACTGGCGCCGGATCGGCGCGGTCCAGGTCTACACCGTGCACGACATCCACCCGCTGCTCGAGCCGCTCTTCGCGGCGCGCGGGCTGCTCGGGCCGGGCCTGTGCTGGCATCCGTGCCGCCCGCCGATCCGCGAGCTCGAGTTCGAGATGGACCTGCGGCGCGTCGGCGCCGAGCTCGTCGACGGCTGACCCGCGCGCGCCGGCCTCAGCCGCGCGCGCGCCCGAACCGCTCGAGCACCGTGCCCAGGATCCCGCGGGGCATGAAGATGATGAACAGCACCAGCAGGGTTCCGTAGATCAGCAGGTCCAGCCCGTGGAACTGGTTGCCCACGGCGATGCGCAGCACCTCCGACAGCGCGAGCAGGAACACCGCGCCCACCGTCGGCCCGAGCATCGTGAACATCCCGCCGGCGATCGCGCCGAACACCATCTGCAGCGAGATGCCGATGCCCGAGACCGTCTCGGGGTTCACGTACAGCTGGTACTGCGCGTAGAGCACGCCGCCGATGCAGGTCATCACCGCCGACAGCACGGTGACCTTCAGCTTGGTGCGCGAGACGTCGATGCCGATCGAGGCCGAGGCGTCCTCCTCCTCGCTGATCGCCTCGAGCGCGAGCCGGTCCATGCTGCGGTCGACGCGCCGCCAGATCCACAGCGCCGCCAGCCAGCAGCCGAGCACGACGTAGAACCACACGAGCTTGTTCGAGAACTGCAGCGCCGACACCGACACCGTCGCGCCGTCGACGAGCGCCGACTTCGGGGTGATGCCGAGCGAGCCGCCGGTCGTGTCGCGCATCGCGACGATCACGAGCCGCACCACTTCGGACAGCGCGAGCGTGACCAGCGCGAAGTAGTGGCCGACGATCCGGAACCGGAAGCACGGCCAGCCGATCAGCACCGCGAGCGCGGCGGTGACGATCACCGCCGCGACCCCGCCGATCCACGGCGAGACGCCGGCCGCGTTCCAGAGCAGCACCGAGGCGTACGCGCCGATGCCGAGGAACGCGCCGTGCCCGAAGCTCACCATGCCCAGGCGGCCCATGATCGACCAGCTGGTGTAGATGTAGCCCCACAGCAGCGCCATGATCGCGAGGTGCAGCGGGTAGATGCCCAGCCCGAGGAAGGGCGCCACCAGCAGCAGCGCGAGCAGCGCCCAGCCGATGCGCGCCGTCGTGCGCCCCGGGGCGCGGGGGGTGCCGGCGGTCGCGACCGGGGTCGCGGGAGTCGTCGAGCTCATCGTGTCACCGCCGCTTGGCGAACAGGCCTTCGGGCTTCCAGAACATCGTCGCGATGAAGAACGCGAACGCGATCACGTAGCCCCACTCGAGCTGGAAGAGGAAGCCGCCCACCGAGATGAACTGGGCGAACACGAACGCGGCGAGGAAGCCCCCGATCAGGTTGCCCAGCCCGCCGAGCACGCAGATCAGGAAGGTGATCGGGCCGAACGACAGCCCGATCGCCGGATGGATGTCGTACTGCAGCACCAGCAGGCACGCGGCCAGGCCCGCGAGCCCGCCGCCGAGCGCCGACGTCAGCAGGTAGATGCTGCGGGTGTTCACGCCCATCAGCGGCATGATCGCGCGATCCTGACTGATCGCGCGGATCGCGGTTCCGATGTAGG
>DASPJX010000197.1:0-20943 GCA_035628395.1 Burkholderiaceae bacterium
TGCACCATCACTTCGCCTCGCTCGCCGACGACGACCTGCGGACACGGTTCGGCCGTCGGCCCGACGCCGAATGGCTGCGCCTGTACGTCGAGGGCATCGACTTCGCGCGCGATTCGGTACTCGGCGTGCGCGACGGGACGCGGCTCGTGGGCGTGACCCACGTCGCGCTCTTCGAGGGCGCCGCCGAGCTCGGCCTGTCGGTCGTGCCCTCGCATCGGCGGCGCGGCATCGCGGCCGCGATGTTCGAGCGCGGCGTGCTGCACGCGCGCAACCGGGGCGTCGTCGAGCTGTTCATGCACTGCTTGTCCGAGAACCAGGCGATGCGCCGGATCGCGCGCAACGCCGGCATGCGGATCCTGGTCGAGGGCGGCGACACCGACGCCTGGATCGAACTGCCGCCGGCCACGCCGTTCACGCTCGGCCGCGAGCTGGTCGCGCACCAGCTGACGCTGGTCGACCTCGCGCTGCGCCCCTGGCAGGCGCTGCAGCCCGCCTAGGGCCGCCCGCGCGCCCCGGCGGCGCCCGGGTGCCGCCGGCGCGGTCGCGCCGCGCGCGGGCGTACACTGGCCCGATCCCTTCTCCACGGAGCCCGCCATGCCGGTCGACGCCCTGTCCGCCGCCGAGTTCGACGCCACCGTCCGCGACCACGACATCGTCGTCATCGACTTCTGGGCACCGTGGTGCGGCCCGTGCAAGTCGTTCGCGCCGGTGTTCGAGCAGGTCGCCGAGGAGAACCCCGACGTCCGGTTCCTGAAGGTCGACACCGACCAGGAAGGCGCGCTCGCCGGGCACTTCGGCATCCGCTCGATCCCGACGCTGATGATCTTCCGCGAGCAGGTGATCGTGTTCCAGCAGCCGGGCGCGCTGCCCAAGGGGGCGCTGGACGACGTGCTGCGTCAGGTCCGCGAGCTCGACATGGTCGAGGTCAAGCGCGGCTCCCGGCCCCACGAGTCCGACGCGGCCTGAGGTCCGGGATGGCCGACCGCGGAACCCGCAGCGCCGCGTTCGTCGCGCGCCGGCGGCTGCTGGCGGCGGCCGGCGCGCCGCTCGGGCTCGCGGTGCCCGCCGCCGCGCAGCCCGCGCGCGGTGACGCCCGCGCGCCCACGCCCGCCCAGACGCGCGGCCCCTTCTATCCGCCGGATCCGCCGCGCGACGCCGGGGCCGACCTCGTGATCGAGCGCGGCGGCGCGCGCGCGCTCGGCGAGCTCGCGGTGCTCTCCGGCCGGGTGCTCGACACCGCGGGCCGCCCGCTCGCCGGCACGGTCGTCGAGCTGTGGCAGTGCAACGCGAACGGCCGCTACCACCATCCGCGCGACGACGGACCGGGCGCGGTCGACCCGCTGTTCCGCGGCTTCGGCCGCACGACGGCCGCCGCCGACGGCGGCTTCCGGTTCCGCACGATCCGTCCGGTCGCCTACCCCGGGCGCACGCCGCACCTGCACGTGCAGTTCGTCGCGCCCGGCGGCGCACGGCTGGTCACGCAGGTCTACGTGCGGGGCGAGCCGGGCAACGCCCGCGACGGGCTGCTGTCGTGGCTGTCGCCCGACGAGCGCGAGCGGCTGATGTCCACCTTCGAGCGCGACGCCGCCGGCGTCTGGCAGGCGTCGTTCGAGGCCGTGCTCGCGGCCTGAGCGCGCCCGGCGCGCACGCTCCCGCCGGGCGTCGGGCCCGGGAACGCGCGGCCCGCGGCGTCGCGACCGCCCGGTCGTCCGGCGCGAGCGCGGCCGCCCCGTCCGGCTCGAGCCCGCCGGACGGCCCGAGCGCGGACGGGCGGGCGTCCGCCCGCGGCACGTCGCGACCGGCGTGCCCGAACGGCCCGGCCGCTCAGCGCGGCCGCCCCGGCTCGGCGCGCGGGCTCGCGGCGGGCTCGCCGGCCACGCTGCTCGCCGCGCCCGCGGCGAGCGTCGCGCCGGCGCCGGTGGACGGCTGGCGGTCGGCGTCGGCCGGCGCGTAGGGCTCGCGGAACTTGACCGGGTCGGCGCGCCGCTTGCGCAGCCGGATGTTGAGCACCTCGACCATCACCGAGAACGCCATCGCGAAGTAGATGTAGCCCTTCGGCACGTGGACGTCGAAGCCGTCGACGATCAGCACCACGCCGACGACCATCAGGAACGACAGCGCGAGCATCTTGAGCGTCGGATGGTTCGAGACGACCTGGCCGATCGAGCGCGCGAACAGCATCATCAGCCCGACCGAGATCACCACCGCCGCGACCATCACCGCGATCTCGTCGACCATGCCGACCGCGGTGATGATCGAGTCGAGCGAGAACACCAGGTCGATCACGATGATCTGGCCGATGATCGCCGCGAAGCTCGCCACCGCGGCCGCCTTCGTGCCGCCCTCCTCGCCCTCGAGCAGCTGGTGGATCTCGTGGGTGCTCTTCCAGACGAGGAAGAGGCCGCCGGCGATCAGGATCAGGTCGCGTCCCGAGACCTCCTGGCCGAGCACCTCGAACAGCGGGGCCGTGAGGCCGACCAGCCACGACAGCGCGAGCAGCAGCCCGATCCGCATGAACATCGCGAGGAACAGGCCGATCCGCCGCGCCAGCTCGCGCTTCTGCTGCGGCAGCCGATCGACCAGGATCGAGATGAAGATGATGTTGTCGATCCCCAGGACCAGCTCCAGCGCCGTCAGCGTGACCAGCGCGATCCAGGCCTCGGGGGAGGCGAGCAGCTCCAGCATCGGTGTCCTCCACGGCCGCGCCGCGCGGCCTCGCCGCAGCGCGTGCAATTGCCGCGCCCGGGCGGCGCCCGCGTGTCGAGGCGGCCGGTCGTCCGCCACCGGCCCTCGCGGATTTCCGTACACTCGGTCGCTCGCCCGTCCAACGACCGACCGGGAGCCTCACAGATGAACGACAACGCGCTCGCGCGACTGCAGCTGCCCCGCCGGGTGCTCGCGCTGGTGCTCGCAGGCGGCCGCGGCAGCCGGCTGCAGCAGCTGACCGACATCCGCGCCAAGCCGGCGGTGTACTTCGGCGGCAAGTTCCGCATCATCGACTTCGCGATGTCGAACTGCCTGAACTCCGGCATCCGCCGGATGGCCGTGCTCACCCAGTACAAGTCGCACAGCCTGCTGCGCCACATCCAGCGCGGCTGGAGCTTCCTGCGCGGCGAGATGAACGAGTTCGTCGACCTGCTGCCCGCGCAGCAGCGGCTCGACGAGGCGACCTGGTACCGCGGCACCGCCGACGCGGTCTACCAGAACCTCGAGATCATCCGGCACCACCGGCCCGACCACATCCTCGTGCTCGCCGGCGACCACGTGTACAAGCAGGACTACGCGCGGATGCTGATCGACCACGTCGAGAGCGGCGCGCCCTGCTCGGTCGGCTGCATCGAGGTGCCGGTGCCCGAGGCGACCGCCTTCGGCGTGATGCACGTCGACGAGCGCAACCGGATCCTCGCGTTCGCCGAGAAGCCCGCGCAGCCCGAGCCGATGCCGGGGCGCCCGGACGTCGCGCTCGCGAGCATGGGCATCTACCTGTTCGACGCCGAGTTCCTCTACGACGAGCTGCCGAAGCACATGACCGGCGACGCGACGCAGCACGACTTCGGCCGCGACGTGATCCCGGCCCTGGTCTCCGGCGGCCGCGCGGTCGCGCATCCGTTCTCGCGCAGCTGCGTGGGCACCGGCGAGGGCAAGGAGGCGTACTGGCGCGACGTCGGCACGCTCGACGCGTACTGGGAGGCGAACATCGACCTCACCGCCACCGACCCGCAGCTCGACCTGTACGACCGCGACTGGCCGATCTGGACCTACCAGGAGCAGCTGCCGCCGGCGAAGTTCGTGCACGACGCCGGCGAGCGGCGCGGCACCGCCATCGAGTCGATGGTCTCGGGCGGCTGCATCGTCTCGGGCGAGCTGCAGCGCTCGCTGCTGTTCTCGAGCTGTCGCGTCCATTCGTACGCGAAGGTCGCGCGATCGGTGCTGCTGCCGGAGGTCCAGGTCGGTCGCGGCGCGCGGCTGTCCAACTGCATCGTCGACCGCGGCTGCACGATCCCCGACGGGCTGGTGATCGGCGAGGATCCGCAGGCCGACGCCGCGCGCTTCAACCGCACCGAGCGCGGCGTGGTGCTCGTCACCCGCGACATGCTGTCCCGGCTCGGATGAGCGCCGCGCCGGCGAGCGGCGCGCCGATCGCCGTCCTGCACGCGGCCGCCGAGTGGTTCCCGCTGGTGAAGACCGGCGGGCTCGCCGACGTGGTCGCGGCGCTGCCGGCCGCGCAGCGCGCCGCCGGGCTCGACGCGCGGCTGCTGCTGCCGGCGTTCCCGGCGCTGCGCGACGCGCTGCGCGAGGCGCGCACCGTGGCGCGGCTCGGCCCGGCCTTCGGCGCGGCGCGCGTCGAGCTGCGGCTCGGCGCGCTGCCCGGCACCGACGTGCCCGCGTACCTGATCGACGCGCCCTGGCTGTACGACCGGCCCGGCAATCCCTACCTCGCGCCCGACGGGCGCGAGTGGCCGGACAGCGCGCGGCGGTTCGCGCTGCTGTCGTGGGTCGCCGCGCAGCTCGCCGAGGGCGGGCTCGATCCCGACTGGGCGCCGCGGATCGTGCACGCGCACGACTGGCACGCGGCGCTCGCGACCGCGCAGCTCGCCGCCCACGGCGCGCACGGCACCGCCGTCGCGCGCGCGCGCTGCGTGCTCACCGTGCACAACCTCGCGTACCAGGGACGCTTCGCGCTCGAGCGCTTCGACGAGCTGGGGCTGCCGGCGTGGATGTCCGGCCCGGCCGGCGTCGAGTTCCACGGCGAGCTGCGGCTCCTGAAGGGCGGGCTGATGTTCGCCGACCGGATCACGACGGTGAGCCCGACCTACGCGCGCGAGATCCTCGGCGCGGCCGAGGGCCACGAGCTCCACGAGGTGCTCGCGCATCGGGCCGACCGTCTGTCGGGCATCGTCAACGGCATCGACGAGGCGGTCTGGAACCCGGCGACCGATCCCGCGCTCGCGGCGCGCTACGACGCGTCCGACCTCGCGGGCAAGGCCGCGTGCCGGCGCGCCCTGCGCAGCGAGTTCGGGCTCGCCGACGCGGCCGGCCCGGTGATCGGCGTGGTGAGCCGCCTCACGCCGCAGAAGGGCCTCGACCTGCTGCTGTCGGCGCTGCCCGGCTGGCTGGCGGCCGGCGGGCAGGTGGTGCTGCTCGGCTCGGGCGACGCCGCGCTCGAGCGCGCGTGGCGCGCGGCGGCCGAGGCGTCGCCCGATCGCGTCGGCGTGCGCCTCGGCTACGACGAGGCGCTCGCCCACCGGATCGTCGCCGGCGCCGACCTGATCGGCGTGCCGTCGCGCTTCGAGCCCTGCGGGCTCACGCAGCTGTACGGGCTGCGCTACGGCACGCTGCCGCTCGTGCACCGGGTCGGCGGCCTCGCCGACACGGTCGTCGACGCCGACGAGGCCGCGCTGCGCGAGGACCGCGCCACCGGCTTCGCGTTCGACGGCGCGACGCCGGAGGCGCTCGGCTACGCGATGCGGCGCGCGCTCGACGGCTGGCGCCATCCGCAGGCCTGGCAGCGGGTGATGCGCCGCGCGATGGCGCAGGACACGTCGTGGCGGGGACCGGCGGCGAGCTACGCCGCGCTCTACCGCTCGATGCTGACGGACGGCTGAGGCCGGTCGGCCCGGTTCAGGCGCGCCGGGCGGTCGCGTCGTCCGCGAGCGCGCGGAACACGCGCGCCTCGCCCGGGATCTGGCCGTCGATCTCGGCGAGGCAGCGACGCACCTCGCGCGCCGCGTCGGCGTCGAAGCCGCGCGCGCGCATCCTCAGCAGGTGCACGTGCGCGGTGGCCATCAGCACCATCGGATTCGAGGGCAGCCGGGCGCGGGCGCGCTCGACGTGCGCGAGCGCGTCGTCGAAGCGCGCGCGGTGCAGGCAGCGCAGCGCGAGCTCGATCTCGGCCGACACCGGCGGCGCGCCGTCGTCGCCGGTCGCGGCGGGCGTCGCCGGGTCGGCGGTCGCGTCGCCGCGGTCGCCGCGGTCGCCGCGGTCGCCGCCGTCGCCGCGTCGGCCGTCGGCGCGCATGTACGTCCCGGGCGCGTCGCCCGCTTCCAGGCGCGCGACGGCGGGCGGCGCGTCGTCGGTCGCGTCGCGGACCGCGGCCGCCACGAAGGCGTCGGGCTCGATGCCGGCGTCGACGAGCACGCGGCGCGCGAGCGCGCTCGGGCCGACGCCGTGCCGGCGCCGGCGGACCGTGCGCTGCACGAGCGCCTGGGCCTCGGCGTGCAGGCCCGCGCCGAACGCGCCGCGCGCCACGAGGAGCGCGACGCTCTCGGGCGCGGTCTCGCGCTCGACGAGCTCGAGCGCGCGGCGCGCCGCGACCTCGGCCTCGGCCGCGTCGCCCATCGCCGCGTGCGCCTGCGACTGCACCGACGCGACGAGCGCCTGCGCGGGCGGGTCGGCGGCGGCGTCCGACTGCGGGCCGGTCACCAGCCGCAGCGCCTTCTCGCTCGCGCCCTGCCCGACGAACACCTGTCCGAGCATGCCCACGTCGAGCGCGCTGCGGGTGAGCGAGGCGCTCGTCTTGCGCACCAGCTCGGCGTAGCACTTCTCGGCGAGGTCGAGCTCGCCGTGCGCGTACGCGATCTCGCCGAGCGTGCGCGTGCGGCGCGAGGTCGCGATCTGCTCGAGCGCGGCCTGCGCGACGGCGAGCGCCTTCGCGGTGCGTCCGGTCTCCTGCAGGATGTCGATCAGCAGGTCGTACGCGCCGCCGAAGAACGGATGCGCGCGGATCGTCGCGCGCAGCCGCTCGCAGGCCGCGTCGACGCGGCCCTCGGCGCGCTCGGCGTGGGCGAGCGCGAGCTCGGCCCAGGGCAGCCCGTCGCGCAGCTCGAGCGCCATCCCGCACAGCCTGCGCACCTCGCCCCAGCGCCCGAGGTCGACGAGCGCCTGCGCCTGCCAGCGCAGCACCTCGAGCGAGCGGCCCTCGCCCCGGCGCGCGAGCCGCTGCGCCTGCTGCAGCACCGCCTCGGCGTCGCCGCGGTCGGCGGCCTCGTGCAGCGGCGCGAACGCGCGGCGCCGGCGCAGCGCCTGGTCGACGCGCGGCGTCAGCGTCGCGGCGGTCAGCGGCTTCAGCACGAAGGCGTCGGGCTGCCACTCGCGCGCGGCCGCCACCGCCGAGCGCTCGGCGTCCGAGCTCAGCAGCACGAAGGCCGACCACGGCGCGAGCAGCCGGCGCGTGCGGACGTACTCGAGCACCTGGCAGCCGTCCATCTGCGAGCGGAACCGCGTCTCGCACAGCACCAGCCCGAAGGTCTCGGCCTCCATCATCCGGATCGCGCGGATCGGGTCGTTCGCCTGCTGGACGAGGCCGATGCCCATCGACTGCAGCAGGTCCCGGATCGCCTGGCGCGCCGCCGCGTTCTCGTCGACCACGAGCGCGCGGATGCGCGAGACGTCGGTCTCGGCGGCGATCGGCATGCGGGCGGCGACGGCGCTCATGCCGGCAGGATCGGCACCGCCGCGCGGACGCGCTGCGCGGCCGGTGCGAACGGGCAGGCGCGGCGGACGGGCGGCCCCGCGGCGAGGCGCCCCGCGCGCGCTCGGCGATCAGCGCACCAGCAGCGCGGCGACGAAGATCCCGGCCATCAGGAACGTGATCGCCACCTTGGCGACCGTTCCGATCAGCAGCCCCACCCAGGTCGACAGGCCGACGTGCGCGGCGCGCGCCGCGTCGCGGTCGGACAGCCATTCGCCGAGCGCGGCGCCGGCCAGCGGCATGAACAGCAGCCCGACGAAGCCGGTGAACACGCCCAGCACCGTGCCGGCGGCGGCGCCGGCGATCGCGAGGCGGCTCGCGCCCGCGCGCTTCGCCCCGAGCATCGCCGACGCGTAGTCGGCGCCCCAGGCGAGCAGCGTCAGCAGGCCGCAGACCATCACCGTCCACAGCGACACGCGCTGGAAGTCGTCGATCCACGCGCCGAGGAGGATGCCCGCGAAGACGAGCGCGGCGCCGGGCAGCGCGGGGAGCACCGTGCCGGCGATGCCGGCGAGCACCAGCACGACGACGACGAACCACAGCAGCGTGTCCATGCGGTCTCCGGAGGTCGCGCGGCCCGCGTTCGGCCGCGGTTCCACGATGCGGCCGCGGGTGGGGCGCGTCAAGCCGGCGCACGGCGCGTGCCGCTATCATCGTTCGCAGGACCGCGCCCCGGGCGCGCCGCCGAGGACGACCCGCACGATGGCCGACACCGCCCCGCCCGCCCCCGCGAACCGATACGTGCTCTTCGGCGGCCTCGGCTCGCCCTACTCGATGAAGATGCGCGCGCTGCTGCGCTACCGGCGCATCCCGCACGACTGGGTGCAGATCGGCGCGCCGGGCGCCCCGGACCCGCTCGCCTCCGTCAAGGTGCCGGTCATCCCGGTGCTGCGCTTTCCCGACGGGCGCCACGCGAACGACTCCACGCCGCTCGCCCTCGAGCTCGAGCGGCTGCATCCGGGCGAGCGCTCGGTGATGCCCGACGATCCGGCCCAGGCCTTCGTCGCGCGGCTGCTCGAGGACATGGCCGACGAGTGGGGCACGAAGGCGATGTTCCTGTACCGGTGGCTGCGCGAGCGCGACCAGGTCCAGACGAGCCGATGGCTCGCGTTCGACCGGCTCGCGGGCACCGGGCGCGACGCGATCCTCGCCGAGGCCGCGCGATTCCGCGAGCGCCAGGTCGGCCGGATGGCGCTCGTCGGCTGCACCGAGGCGAACGCGCCGCTGGTGGAGGCGAGCGCCGAGCGGATCATGGGGCTGCTCGACGCCCACGTGACCGAGGCGCGCTACCTGTTCGGCGACCGCCCCTCGCTCGCCGACTTCGGCTGGATGGGGCAGCTGTCGCAGCTCGCGAACGATCCCACGCCCGCCGAGCGGATGCGCGAGCGCCATCCGTTCCTGTACCGATGGACGATGCAGCTCGACGACGCCTCGGGCGTCTCGGGGACCTGGCGCGCGCCGGACGCGCCGCCGCCGCCGGCGATCGTCGGCCTGCTCGCCGTCGCCGCCGAGGTCTACCTGCCCTTCCTGGAGGCGAACGCCGCCGCGATCGCCGCCGGGCGCGACGCGTTCCGCTTCGAGGCCTGGGGCATGGGCTACGAGCAGGGCACGTTCCGGTACCAGCTGCGCTGCCTCGCCGAGCTGCGCGAGGCCTATCGCGCGCTGCCGGCGACGGCGCGCGAGCGCGTCGACGCCGACCTGCCGGACGCGGCGCGCGCCGCGCTCGCGCGCGCCTGAGCGGCGCGCGGATCAGGCGAACGACAGCGACAGCGAGCCGATCGGGCCGTAGTCGGCCCGGAACGCGTCGCCCGGCGCGACCGGCACCGGCACGACGCAGGTGCCGGTGGTGACCACGTCGCCGGCGGCGAGGCCGGGGCCGAACGCTCGGAGCTCGTTCGCGATCCAGGCGAGGGCCGCGCGCGGATCGCCGAGCGCCGCCGCGCCGCTGCCGCGGGCGACGACGCGCCCGCCGATCGAGGCCGACACCGGATGCGCGGCGAGGTCGCGCGCGCGCCAGTCGTCGGCGCTCGCCTCGCCCAGCACCAGCCAGCACGCGCACGCGTCGTCGGCGATCAGCTGCGCCGCGCCCACGCGCACGAAGTCGACGTAGCGCGAGTCGGGCACCTCGACCGACGGATGCAGCGAGGCGACGGCGTCGAGGGTCTCCTCGAGCGAGTACGGCGCCTCGCGCGGCGGCAGCGCGCGCCCCATCCTGAACGCGAACTCGACCTCGGCGACGCGCATCGCGTTCGTGCCGAGCGTCACGACGGCGCCGGGGCGCAGCACGCGATCGTCGAGCAGGCGGCCGGCGAGCGGGGCGTCGACGCCGATGTGCGCCTGGCCGGCGGCGCTGGTCGCCGCGATCTTCCAGCCGACCGTCGCGCGGCCCGAGCGCGCGGCGAGCGCGGCCTGCACCGCGTAGCCGGCGGCGCGGTCCACGGGTCGGCAGTCGGCGGGCAGCGCGTCGAGGCGCGTGCCCTCGCGCCAGTGACGCCACAGGAGCGCGGCGGCGCGGTCGACGGGGGATTCGGACATGGCGGCTCGCTGCGACGGGGCGGAGCGCCGATCGTAGCGGAACGCCGCGGCGTGCGGCGGCGCTCGGCGGTGTGCGGCGCTCGCCGGCCCGCCGGGCGGGAGCGCGAATCGCGTCGGCGCGCTCGGCGTCGGCGCGCCGGGCGTGAGCGCTCCCCGACGTGAGCGCTTCCTACGTGAGCGCTTCCGGCGTGAGCACGTCAGGCGTGAGCGCTTCCGGCTCGAGCGCGTGAGGCGTCAGCGCACGGGCGTCGGCGCACGGGCGTCATCGCACCGGGCCTCGGCGCGCCCGGCGTCAGCGCGCCGGCGTCAGCCTCAGCAGCTCCCCGTCGCGGTCGTCGGTGACGACGAGCAGCGCGCCGTCGCGCGCCTGCGCGAGGTCGCGCACGCGCCGATCGAGCCGGATGCGCTCCTCCTCGATCACGCGCTTGCCGTCGGTCTTCAGCCGGACGATGCCCTTGTCCGACAGGCTGCCGACCAGCGCGTCGCCGCGCCAGCCGCGGAACATCGCGCCGTCGTAGAACAGCGCGCCCGAGGGCGAGATCACCGGCGTCCAGGTGCGCAGCGGCGCGACGAAGCCGGCCTTGCGCTCGCCGTGGCCGGGGATGTCGGACTTGTCGTAGTGGGCGCCGTCGCTCACCACCGGCCAGCCGTAGTTCGCCCCCGCGCGAACGACGTTGAGCTCGTCGCCGCCGAGCGGGCCCATCTCGAACGCCCACAGCCGCTTCGTCTTCGGCTCGAAGGCCGCGGCCAGCACGTTGCGGTGCCCGGCGCTGTACACGTCGCCGCGCGCGCCCGCCTTGCCGGCGTACGGGTTGTCCTTGGGGACCGTGCCGTCGGGCGCGATGCGCACCACCTTGCCGAGGTTCGTGCCGAGGTCCTGGGCGGGGTCGAAGCGCATCCGGTCGCCGGAGGTCACGTACAGCATCCGGTCGGGCCCGAACACGATGCGGTTGCCGAAGTGCCCGCGGCCGGCGGTCTTCGGCTCCTGGCGCCAGATCACCGTCACGTCCTCGAGCCGACCGTCGCCGAGCACGGCGCGCGCGACCGCACCGCCGCGCACGATGGTGTCCTCGGTGTCGAGGCCCTTGCCGAAGCGCGCGTCGGGCGGATTGCTCGCGTCCTTGGGCTGGGGCGTCGCCGCCTCGACGAACGACAGGTAGATGCGGCGGTTCCTCGCGAAGTCGGGATCGATCGCGACGTCGAGCAGGCCGCCCTGCTCGCTGCGTCCGCCGCGATGCACGACCTCGGGCACCTCGCGCAGCGGCTCCGACAGCTTGCCTTCGGCCCAGACGCGCAGCCGGCCCGGCTTCTCGGTCACCAGCACGCGGCCGTCGGGCAGCGGCGCGAGCGCCCACGGGTACTCGAGCGTGGCCAGGCGCTCGATGCGCACCGACCCCGACTTCGTCTTCACCGTGTCCGGCGGACCGTCCTGCGAGACGGCCGGGGACGGCAGCGCGGCGGCGAGGGCGAGGACGAGGGCGGATCGGACGTGCATCGGGCGACTCCGGTTCGGACGACGGGCGGCGACGCTGCAAGTTCCACGCCCGGACGCCGCCCGGTGCGCCCGCGCGCGCATCGGTCCAGAATCGCCGCACCGAGACGAGGAGGCCTCCCGCCATGCTGCATCCCCAGACCCGTGCCCTGCTCGACCTGATCGAGTCGAGCGGGCTGCCGCCCGTGCACACGCTGTCGCCGGTCGACGCCCGGCTCGCCTATCTCGCGCGGCGCCGCTACACGCAGCCCGAGGCGCCCGCGCTCGACGAGGTGCGCGACCTCGCCGCCGAGGGCCCGGCCGGCCCGATCCCGATGCGGCTCTATCGCCCGCGGCCCGGATCGGCGGGGCCGCTGCCGGTGCTCGTCTACTTCCACGGCGGCGGCTGGGTGATCGGCGACCTCGACACGCACGACGTGCTGTGCCGCGAGCTCGCGCTCGGCGCGGGCTGCACGGTGATCGCGGTCGACTACCGGATGGGCCCGGAGCACCGCTTCCCGGCGGCGGTCGACGACTGCCTCGCCGCGGTGCGCTGGATCCGCGCGCACGCCGCCTCGCTCGGCGTCGACGCGGCGCGCGTCGCGGTCGGCGGCGACAGCGCCGGCGGCAACCTCGCCGCGGTCGTCTCGATCGCCGCGCGCGACGCGGGCGACCCGCCGATCGCGTTCCAGCTGCTGATCTACCCGGCCGTCGACCAGCGCCGCGGCGCGCCGTCGCACACGACGAACGGCCAGGGCTACCTGCTGACCGCCGACTCGATCCGCTGGTTCCACGACCACTACATCGACGACCCGCGCCACGACCTCGACTGGCGCGCGTCGCCGCTGCTCGCGCCCGACCTGTCGCGGCTGCCGCCCGCGCTCGTGCTGGTCGCCGGCTTCGATCCGCTGCGCGACGAGGGCGTCGAGTACGCGCAGGCGCTCACCGCGGCCGGCAGCCGCGCGACGCTGGTCAGCTTCGAGCGCCAGATCCACGGCTTCGTCCCGATGGGGCGCGCGCTCGACGAGGCGAACGAGGCGGTGGCGATGTGCGCCGACGCGCTCGCGCGCGCGCTGGGCACGCGCACGACGCGGGGCTGATCCGCGGTCGCGCGGCGGGCACCGCACACGGCCGCACGAGGTCGCACGCGGGACGCACGAGGTCACACACGGGCCGCACGCGCGCCGCGGGCCGGATCGCGCGTCGCGCGGCGCGCCGAGCCGCGGGCCGTGCCGCGCGTCGGGCTCAGGCGCGCAGCTCGAACGCGCCGACCGGCATCGGCTCGCCGTTGACCAGCGCCTCGACGAGGTGCCGCCCCGGATGGTGGGTGCGCGTGGACAGCTGCGCCAGCGTGAGCCGCTTCGAAAGCCGCAGCACCTCGCCCGGCCCGAGCTCGGCCGCGACGAGCTTGAACACCCGCCGGCGCGGCGCGCGCGCGTCGCCCGCGTCGTCGGGGCGCGCCCGCGCGTAGGTGACGCGCAGGTCGACGAGCACGCGCTGTCGTCGCGACGCGGTGCTCGCGAGCTCGAACGCCACCCGCAGCGCGTCGCCGATCCGCGGCGAGCCGGGCGCGAGCGACGCCCCGCGCAGCTCGACCGACGCGCGCGCGCCGTAGCCGAGCACCGCGAGCGCGTGCGGGTCGCCGCGCGCCACCAGCGTGCGCAGCGCGTGCCGGATCAGCCGCGCGCGCGCCGGCGGCGCGTCGGCCGCCCAGCGCGTGCAGGTCTCCACGAGCAGCGCCGGATCCTCGCGACCGAGGTCGTTCAGGTGGTTGGCGACCGAGCGGCGCACCGACTCGTCGGGGTCGTCGCGCAGCCGCTCGAGCAGCGCGAGCACCGCGCGCCGGTCGCGGCCGAAGGCGCGCAGCCGCGGCGCCCACGGCAGGCGCGGCCGCGTGCCCTCCGACACGAGCCGCCGCACGCGCGGGCTCGGATCGTCGCACCAGCGGCCGAGCACCTCGAGCATCGCCGCGGGATGGCGGTCGAGGAACGGGCGGATGCCGAACTCGAACGTGAAGCGCTGCGTGATCGCGTGCATCGCGGCCACCGACGCGTCGAGGTGCCCGAGTCCGTGCTCGGCCACCCAGAACGCGTGCGGCAGGTAGACGAAGCCGGCCATGCCCTGCCCCTCGACGCGCTCGGGCGGCGGCTCGAGCGAGCGCAGCACGACCTCGAGCGCCGCCGGGTAGTCGGCGGGCAGGTGCGCGGCCATCGCGCGCGCGACCAGCCGCGCGCGCGGCATCAGCCCGAGCGCCTCGTAGCCGCGCAGCGCGTCCTCGACGAACGCGCGCGACGCGAAGGTCGGATGCACCCGCTCGATCATCGCGGCGATCCGCCGCGGGATCTCGGGGCCGTATCGGGCGACGAGCCGCTCGGCCATGCGACGCGGACGGACGGGGCCGCGGGCGCCGGTCAGCCCGCCGCGGCCATCGCGGCGAAGCCCTCGTCGAGGTCGGCGATCAGGTCGGCCGCGTCCTCGAGGCCGCAGTGCAGCCTGACCAGCGGCCCGCCGGTCCACGGCGCGACGGTGCGCAGCGTGCCGAGCCGCGCGGGCATGATCAGGCTCTCGAAGCCGCCCCACGAGTAGCCGATGCGGAAGTACCGGCGCCGCTCGCACAGCGCGGCGAGCCGCGCGGGCGTCGCCGACTCGAGCTCGAACGAGAAGAGGCCGGATGCGCCGGAGAAGTCGCGCTTCCACAGCGCGTGCTGCGGATGCGAGGGCAGCGCCGGGTGCAGCACGCGCGCCACCCCGGCGCGGCCCTCGAGCCAGCGCGCCACCTCGAGCGCGGTGGCCTCGTGGCGACGCATGCGGACCTCGGCGGTGCGCAGGCCGCGCAGCACGAGGAACGCGTCGTCGCCGCCGACGCAGGTGCCGGTCTGCCGCACCGCCTGCCACAGGGCCGGCCAGTGCGCCTCGCGCACCACCGCCGCGCCCATCAGCAGGTCGGCGTGGCCGCCCCAGTACTTGGTGAGCGGCAGCAGCGACACGTCGACGCCCCAGTCGAACGGCCGCGCGAACGCGGGCGAGCCCCAGGCGTTGTCGATCATCGTCATCACGCCGCGCGAGCGCGCGACGGCGCAGATCGCCGGCACGTCCTGGATCTCGAAGGTGTAGCTGCCCGGGCTCTCGAGGTAGACGATCCGGGTCTCCGGGCGGATCAGCGCCTCGATGCCGGCGCCGATCGTCGGCGGGTAGAACTCGGTGCGCACGCCGAAGCGCGCGAGCATCGTCGTCGCGAAGGTGCGCGCCGGTCCGTAGACCGAGTCGCTCATCAGCACGTGGTCGCCGGGCTTCGTGTACGCGAGCAGCGGGATCGAGATCGCGGCGAGCCCCGAGGGCATCAGCGCCGCGCGGCAGGCGTGGCCGCCGCCCTCGATCTCGGCGAGCGCGTCCATCAGCGCGAAGGTGATCGGCGTGCCCGAGGTCGCGTAGGTGCTGCGGTGCCGCTCGCCGGCCATCGCGGCGGCGCCTTCCTCGTCGGTCTGCGCGAGGGTCTCGAACAGCACGCTCGAGGCGCGGTTCACCGGCAGGTTGACGGTGTCGATCCGGCGCCCGACGCGGCGGCCGGCGGCGACGAGGCGGGAGGCGGGCGACCCGCCGGCGGCGTCGGCGGCGTCGGTCGGGCGGGGAACGATCGGGGGTTCGGTCATCGGCCGATTCTAGCCAAGCGTCCCGCTTCGCGTCGCCGCGGCGCGCGCCCGCGGCGGAACGACGGCACGGGGCCGCGTGCTACGCTCGCGGCCCGCAGCGCCCCGGCGCGCCCGAGCCGCCCGCATGTCCTCCGTCGATCCCCGTCGCATCATCGTCGGCGTGATGCTGGTGCTGCTGCTCGGCGCGCTGAACCAGACGATCGTCGCGGTCGCGCTGCCGCGGATCGCCGAGTCGCTGCAGGGCTTCGGGCTGATCGCGTGGGTGATCTCGGCGTACATGGTGGCCGCCACCGTCGTCACCCCGGTGTACGGCAAGCTCTGCGACCGCCACGGCGTGCGCGTCGTGCTGCTCGGCGCGCTCGGGCTGTTCGCGGCCGGCTCGCTCGGCTGCGCGCTGTCGACGTCGATGCCGATGCTGATCGCGTTCCGGGTGCTGCAGGGCGTCGGCGGCGGCGGGCTGATGTCGAGCGCGCAGGCGGCGATCTCGCAGGCGGTCTCGCTGCGCGAGCGCGGCCGCTTCCAGGCGTACATCAGCAGCACGTTCGCGACCGCGAGCGTGCTCGGGCCGCTGGCCGGCGGCTGGCTGACCGAGCGGCTGTCGTGGGAGTGGGTGTTCGCCGCCAACCTGCCGCTCGCGGCCGCGGCCTACCTGTCGACGCATCACGCGCTGCGGCCGCTGCCGGTGCCGGGGCGGCGGCGCCGGATCGACGGAGCGGGCGCGGGGCTGCTGTCGCTCGGGCTGACCGCGCTGCTGATCGCGATCACGCGCGCCGGCCAGGGCCTGCCCTGGCTCGACGCGACCAACGTCGGCTGGCTCGCCGCGTCGGTCGCGCTGCTCGCCGGCTACGGCTGGCGCGAGCGCGGCGCGGACGATCCGGTGCTGCCGCTGCCGCTGCTGCGCCACCGGATCGTCTCGCTCGGGCTCGCGTCGCAGTTCGTCGCGCACGGCCTGTTCGTCACGCTCGCGGTGATGGTGCCGCTCGAGCTGCAGCTGGTCTCCGACATGTCGCCGGCGGCGGCGGCCACGCAGCTGATCGCGCTGTCGGTGGGTCCGCCGATCGGCTCGTTCTTCGCCGGGCGCACGATGGCGCGCACCGGCCGCTACCGGACGATGCAGAGCGTCGGCGCGGTGATCGGCTCGAGCTGCGTGCTCGGGCTCGCCGCGACGGTCGCGCTGCAGGCGCCGCACGCCTGGGCGCTCGCGCTGCTGACCGGCGCGGGCGTGGGCTTCGGGCTGCAGTTCCCGACGACGCTCGTCGCGGTGCAGAATGCGGCGCCGCCCGAGAGCGTCGGCACCGCGATCGCCGCCGTCAACTTCTCGCGCTCGCTCGGCGGCGCGCTCTGGATCGCGCTGCTGTCGACGGTGCTGCTCGAGCTGCTGCGCGCGAACGCGCCGGGGCTCGCCGGCGGCGGCGGCGCCGAGGTGCTGCGCGCGCTGACCGACGCCGGCGGCGGCGCGCTGCGCGACGAGCTCCGGCCGGCCGCGCAGCGGGCGTTCGTGTGGGTGTTCGCGCTGATCGGCGCGGGCTGCGGGCTCGCGCTCGCGCTGTACCGGGCGGCGCCCGAGCGACCCCTGCGGACCTGAGCCGCGTCGGGCGCCGGGCCGCCCGGCCGGGGGGTCCGGGCGTGGCCGCGAAGCGGGGCCGACAGCCCGCGAAGCTCGGCCGCAGGCGGCTCGGCGGGCGGCGGACCGCGGCGATCCACAGGTTCCGGAGGGGTCGGCTCGGGTACAATCGGCCTGTTCCCACGCGGTCACGAGTCGTCCGCTTTCGCGTGCGCGGGACACCGGAGCCGCGGCCTCGTCGCCTCCGGTGGAGCGTTCCCCGATCCGCGAACGCGACGGCCCACCTCTCCCGGTCGATGCCTCCCGCCACTGCCGCTTCCTCACCGCCCGGCTCGTCCGACGCCGCTCCCGCCCGCCGCGGAGCCGCGCGTCCGGCCTTCGAGTTCAAGGGCCTGTCGCATCCGGCCCTGCGCCTGGTGCTGCTCGACGTCGCCCCCGACGCGGTCGCCGAGGCGCTCCGGGCGCTGCGCGAGAACGACCCCGGCTTCGAGTGGGAGCCGGTGGTCCTCGACGCGTCGCGGCTCGCCCGCGGCGCCGCGCTCGACCTCGACGGCCTGCTCGACGGCCTGCGCGCGGTGCGGCTGCACCCGGTGGCGGTCGCCGGCGCGCCCGAGGGCTGGCGCGGGGACGCCGAACGGCTGCGGCTCGGCTGGCTCGCGGCGCTCGCCGAGCGTCGCCGCACGGGCCCGGAGCCCGCGGACGCCGCGACGGAGCCGGGCCGCGAGGCGGAGCCCGCGGGCACGAGCGCGGGCGCGGCCCGGCCCGCGGACGGCGCCGGCGGCGACGCGGTGCCGGACGGCGAGGCCGGAGCGGCGCAGGCGCGCGACGACGCGGCCGCGCCGGCGCCCGGCGCGATGGTCGTCAACCGTCCGGTGCGCTCGGGCCAGCAGATCTACGCGCGCGGCCGCGATCTGGTCGTCGTCGGCGACGTGTCGCCCGGCGCCGAGGTGATCGCCGACGGCGACGTGCACGTCTACGGCACGCTCGGCGGGCGGGCGATCGCGGGCGCCCGCGGTCGGCGCGACGCCGGCATCTTCACGCTCGACCTGCGGGCCGAGCTGGTCGCCGTGTGCGGGATCTACCGCACGTTCGAGGACGGACCGCCCGCCGAGCAGGCGGGCCGGCCGGTCCGGATCTCTCTCGAGGCCGACGCCGACTCGCTGTCGCTGCGGACGCTTTGAACACCAGAACGCCTCGCGGCGAGCCGCGCGGTCCGTCAATGCAGAAGGGGAAGTTTCGATGAGCGAAGTGATCGTGGTGACGTCGGGCAAGGGCGGGGTCGGCAAGACGACCACCTCGGCCAACCTGTCGGCCGGCCTGGCGCTGCGCGGCAAGAAGGTGGCGGTGATCGACTTCGACGTCGGCCTGCGCAACCTCGACCTGGTGATGGGCTGCGAGCGGCGCGTCGTCTACGACTTCGTCAACGTCATCAACGGCGAGGCGACGCTGAACCAGGCGCTGATCCGCGACAAGAACGCGCAGAACCTGTTCATCCTCCCCGCCTCGCAGACCCGCGACAAGGAAGCGCTGACCGAGGCCGGCGTCGAGAAGGTGATCGGCGACCTGAAGGGCATGGGCTTCGACTACATCGTCTGCGACTCGCCGGCCGGCATCGAGCAGGGCGCGATCATGGCGCTGACCTTCGCCGACCACGCGATCGTCGTCGTCAACCCCGAGGTCTCGTCGGTGCGCGACTCCGACCGGATCATCGGCATCCTGCAGTCGCGCTCGCGCCGCGCGAAGGAGGGCCGCGAGCCCGTCCAGGAGCGGCTGCTGATCACGCGCTACAGCCCGCGCCGCGTGCGCGCCGGCGAGATGCTCAGCTACCTCGACATCCTCGAGATCCTGAAGGTGCCGCTGCTCGGCGTGATCCCCGAGTCGCAGCGCGTGCTCGAGTCGTCGAACGCCGGCGTGCCGGCGGTGCACGACGTGCAGAGCGAGGTCGCCCAGGCCTACGCCGACTCGATCGACCGCTTCCTCGGCAAGCAGGTGCCGCTGCGCTTCGTCGCCGACGAGGACCGCGGCTTCCTGCGCCGGCTGCTCGACTCGGTGGGCCGCAAGGCCGCCTGACCGGAGGATCACATGATGTCGCTACTCGACCGGATCCTGGGCAGGCAGCCGCGCAGCGCGTCGCTCGCGAAGGAGCGCCTGCAGGTCATCATCGCGCGCGAAGGCAGCCGCACGAACAACCCCGAGATGCTGCACCAGATCAAGCAGGCCATCCTCGAGGCGGTCTCGCGCTTCGTGCCGGTGCAGCCGGAGGACATCGCCGTCGACCTCGACAGCGATCGCGAGATGGAAGTGCTGTCGGTCAGCGTGACGCTGCCCGACGGGAAGAGACTGAAGGTGTGACGGTGGTTCGTGGTGGGGGCGACGACCGCCACCGGCACGGCGCGGCGGCCGGAGGCCGCGAGCGGAGCGGGGATCGTGCGGAGCCCGGCGCAGCCGGGCGGTCGCACGACGGGACCGAGCGCTGACCGTTCGAGGCACCCGACCGCGGTGGTCAGGTGCCCGGTTCGCGCGCTCGTCGCGCCGGCGGACGGCGCTTCCCGATCTCGTCAGGCGATCGGGCGGGCCGCGGCCGTCGCGAGCGGCATCCGCGACAGCGTCGAGTGCAGCGCGCCGTAGACGAGCGTGAACCCGACGAACACCGCGACCAGCGCGACCGTGTCGTGCCGGAAGGCCACGCCGAGGCCGACGGCTCCGGCGTGCAGTCCCCAGAGCACCGGGCTGCACCGGCCGTTGGGCGCGGCGTCGGGACGACGCGAGCCCTCGGCCCGCCGCTCGACCAGCGCCTGCTGCATCCACCGGCGCACCAGCTGGTGCAGGTGGGCCTGGTCGGGCTCGGTCGGGCGCAGCCCGCCGCGCGTCCGGCGCCAGATGCTGTAGACCGTCTCCCAGACGGGCAGGGCCGCGGCGACGAGTCCGAACCAGGGGCTCACGCCGGGATTGCGCTGCGCCAGCAGCAGCAACAGCGCCGTGATCAGGAAGCCGAGCGCGTAGGCTCCGCCGTCGCCCGCGAACATCCGCGCACGGGGCCAGTTGAAGGGCAGCCAGCCGATCAGGGCCGCGCCGAGCAGCGTCGACAGCGCGAGCACCTTCGCATCGCCCACCGAGGCCGCGACCGCGGCGATGCCCGCCAGCGTGATGAGCGCGACGCCCCCGAGCAGGCCGTTCAGCCCGTCGATGATGTTGTAGGCGTTGCAGACGCCGACGCAGGCGAAGACGGAGAAGGTGAGCGCGAACCACCCGTTCTCGAACAGCACGTCGAGCAGCGGCACGTCGATGCGGCCGAGGCCCAGCTGGCGAGCGTGGATCAGCACCAGCGCACCGAACGCCAGCACGACCAGCCGCTGCTGCGCGCTGATGCGCTTGGTCACGTCCTCGACGAGGCCGATGGCGAAGATGGGGGCGAGGGCGAGGAGAAGGAGGGAGGCGGTGGCCGGCGTCACGACCGCCGCGTCCCGTGTCCACCACACAGTGCAGGCGAGACCCGCCACGAAGCCGGACACCACGGCGACGCCGCCGACACGCGGGATCTGGCCGCGGTGGATCTTCTGGGGCAGGTGCATCGCCGAGTCGGCGGTGAACCGGACGTGGTGTCGTGCGGTCAGCAGCAGGGCGAGCGCGACGAGGCCCGCGGTCGACAGGGCGACGAGCACGCCAGCGAACAGCGGGACCGACAGGGTGGACGTCATCTGGGTGCGGGCGCGGGGCCGAAGGGATCTTCCGCGATGATTGGGCGTCGCGCCTCGATCCGATCTCCGGACAAGGGCCGCCGCAAGCCGTCATTTGCGCGCCGATCACGCGAACTGCCGATCCTGCCGACGGTTCGCGAGGGCCCTGGCCTGCGGCGGTCCGTGGGCCCCCTGCCACCCTCGTCGACGTCGATCACCACCCGTCGGCTGTCTGTCTCCTCGCGTGCCGATCGCGCTCGCCCCGCCGGCGCGGTCGCGCGAAGCTGCGCCCTACCCGGGCACTTCGCGAGCCGACGTCGAAGCCATGATGCCGCTGACTACTCGAGAGGCGACCACCGAACATCGCACGGACGCGGCGCCCCTACGGAGGACGGCCGTCGCCACGCTGCTGTGCGTGTACGTGCGAGACGATGCGCGGCACCTCGACCAGGCGCTGCGCTCGGTCGTGCAGCAGGAGCTGCCTCGCGGCGTCGTGTCGCGCCTTTACGTCGGCATCGACGGCCCGATCACCGCGGCGCTGGAGTCGACCCTGCGCGCGCACGCGGATCGGATCC
>DASPJX010000198.1:0-2061 GCA_035628395.1 Burkholderiaceae bacterium
CGGCCGGGTCGTGGAGATCTACGGGCCGGAGGGCTCGGGCAAGACGTCCATCGCATTCGATCGCACGAGCGTGTCCGCGATCTCGAGAGCCTGCTCGCCCGTGTCCGGTTGGGATACCAGGAGGTTGTCGATGTCGACTCCGAGCGCCTTCGCGTAAGAGGGGTCGAGGGCGTGCTCGGCATCGATGAACGACACCAGCCCACCAGCCTTCTGCGCTTCCGCAACGACGTGAAGGCTCACGGTCGTCTTGCCCGAGCCCTCCGGCCCGTAGATCTCCACGACCCGGCCGCGCGGCAGGCCGCCGATGCCGAGCGCGATGTCCAGCCCGAGCGAGCCGGTGGACACCACCTGGATGTCCTCGGCCACCTCGGCGTCGGACAGCTTCATGACCGAGCCCTTGCCGAACTGCTTCTCGATCTGCGACAGCGCGGCGGCGAGGGCCTTGGCCTTCTCGGCCTTGGATTTGACGTCGTCCATGGAGAGTCCTGTACTGGGTCGACGCAGGCCTTCCAGGCGGCCCCGGCGACGGGTTGGGAAGCAACGGAAACGGGGTTCCGCGACGTGAGGAATTATCGCACGGAACCACTGTACAAACAATCAGTCCGACGACCTATGTCGGAGGTCCGAGGGGGTCGGATCCCGCCCTCCGGTCAGGCCGCCGGCGGCCGGTCGGCGAGCTCCGCGCGGACCAGCGCGAGCGCCCGCTCGAGCGCGACGCGCGCCGAGGCGCGGCGCACCGCCGCGCGGTCGCCGTCGAGGCGCATCGTGCGCACCTCGACGCGCGGCGCGCCCGCGGGCAGCCCGGGCGCGGCGAAGGCCCAGCCGAAGCAGACGGTGCCCACCGGCTTGCCGGGCGAGCCGCCGCCGGGGCCGGCGATCCCGGTGATCGCGATCGCGAGCGCCGCCTCCGAGCGCGCGAGCGCGCCGATCGCCATCTCGCGGGCGACCGGCTCGCTGACCGCGCCGTGCGCGTCGAGCGTCGCCGCGGCCACGCCGAGCACCTCGCGCTTGGCCGCGTTCGAGTAGGTCACGTGGCCGCGATCGAACCAGTCGGACGAGCCGGCGGTCTCGGTCAGCGCCCAGGCGACCAGCCCGCCGGTGCAGGACTCGGCGGTGCACGCCGACAGCCCGAGCGCCTTCAGCTCGGCGCCGAGCGCGGCCGCGGCGGCCACCAGGTCGGCGTCGGACACGCCGTGCGTCGGTTCGTTCATCGTCCGCCTTTCGCGCCCGTGCCGGGCCTCATCCGAACACCGCGACCCAGAGCGCGATCACGAGCACCGTGTAGAACGCCGCGATCGCGTCGTCGGCCATCACGCCGAAGCCGCCCTTCAGCCTGCGGTCGACCTGCCGGATCGGCGGCGGCTTCAGCACGTCGAAGGCCCGGAACAGCAGGAACGCGACGAGCTGCGAGACCCAGCCGGCGGGCACGAGCAGCAGCACCGCCCAGAAGGCGATCACCTCGTCCCAGACCATCCCGCTGTGGTCGGAGACGCCGAGGTCGCGACCGGTCCGCCCGCAGGCCCAGACGCCGATCGCGAAGCCCGCGGCGATCGCGAGCCACCAGCCGGCGTCGGACAGGACGGGATCGAGCGCGAGGAACGCCGCCCACGCCCAGAGCGTGCCGGCGGTGCCGGGCGCGGCGGGCGCGAGGCCGCTGCCGAAGCCGAGCGCGATCCAGCGCGACAGGCGCGGGCGCATGAACGCGAAGCTCGGCGTGCGCCAGACGCGGTCGGGGACCGGCTCGGCGACGACGCGGGCGGAGTCAGCGGAAGTGGTCGAACGATCGGACATCGAGGGGGGTGGCGGCGCCGTCGCGGGCGACGAGCCGCAGGCCGGACTCGCCGTCGATCCGGCCGATGCGCGCCAGTGTAAGCCCGATCGTCGCGCCGAGCCGCTCGATCCCCGGCCGGCTCGCGGCCGGCGCGGCGAACAGCAGCTCGTAGTCGTCGCCGCCGCCCAGCGCGAGCGCGATCCGGCGATCCTCGGGCAGCGCGTCGAGCTCCGGCGCGACCGGCAGCGCGTCGCGCTCGAGCGCGGCGCCGAGCGGCACGCCCGCGGCCT
>DASPJX010000199.1:0-2465 GCA_035628395.1 Burkholderiaceae bacterium
CAGACGATCGGCTCCAAGGTGGTGCGCACCGCGGCCGCGTAAAGCCGCGGTCCGTTCATCGTGTCCGACCTCGGGGCGGCGCTCCGCCGGGGCGCCGCCCTCTTCCCAGGGAAAGGGGGATCTCGATCATGAAACCGCACATCCAGGCTCTCATCCTCGCCGCGCTCGCCGCGGCGCTGCTATCCGCACCGCTCGAGGCCGCGCCGGTCGCCGCCAACAACGGAGACATCGTCCTCGGCCCCGTCGCCGGCGACGGCCCGCGTCTGGACTCACCGGTCCAGCCGTCGCTCATCGGCGGCCGCGACGCGAACGCCGCCGACTGGCCCGCGACCGTCTACAGCTCGCAGGGCTCCAGCCGCTGCACGGCGACGCTCGTCGCCGCGCGCGCGCTGCTGATCGCCGCGCACTGCGTCGGCGACGGGAAGACCGCGACCTTCACCGCCGGCGGCAAGCAGTACAGCTCGACGTGCAAGCACTCGCCCGACTACCGGCGCGACCACACCGCCGACTGGGCGCTCTGCTACGTCGCGACCGACGTCGCCGGCGTCGCCTTCGAGAAGCTCGCGAAGCCCGAGGACGCGCCGCAGGTCGGCGAGACGATCCTGCTCACCGGGTACGGATGCACCCGCGCCGGCGGCAGCGGCGGCAACGACGGCGTTTACCGCATCGGCGAGTCGACGGTGATCAGCGTCCCGACGCGCGACAACGACATCGTGACGAAGGGCGGCGCGGCGCTGTGCTACGGCGACTCCGGCGGGCCTGCCTTCCGCCTGCTCGACCCTGAGGGCAAGGAGCGCGTTCAGGTCTCCGTCAACAGCCGCGGGGACATCCGGACGACGAGCTATCTGTCGTCGATCACGACGGCGAAGGCGGTGAGCTTCATCGAGTCGTGGGCGCAGGAGAAGCGCGTGCGCATCTGCGGCATCCACGCCGAAGCCGGCGGGTGCCGCGGCGTGCAGACGCCGCCGCCGGCGCCGCCGCTGCCGACCTGGTGCACGGACGCGTGGACCGTCATGACGGCGTGCCTGTGGGCGACGCCGCAGCGCGCGAAGGCGGACCCGGAAGGGTGCCGCGACGCGTACGCGACGCTCTTCGCGTGCGAGGAGATCGCCGAGCGTGAGGACGGCCGGTGAACGCCGCTAACTACGGCCCGCGCGGGGACGGGTACCGCGGCTCGACGCTCGACGAGCGCGCGTGGCGCGAGCGCAAGGCGAAACGCAAGGCCCACAAGGCCGCTCGGCGGAAGAACCGCCGCTAGGAGGTGCCATGCAACGGTCGACCGCTAGCGCGTTCGTCGCCGGCCTGCTCGATGCCGCGATCGTGATCCTGTGCGCGGCCGTGCTCCTCGCGCTCTTCGCCGCCGGCGGTTGTGCGCACGCGCCGCGCACCGCGCCGCCCGGCGCGCCCGCCGACGGCGCCGTCGAGCGCTACCGCGCCGGGGTGGCGCGCCTCGTCGCCGGCCACCTCGACGACGGCCAGGTCGTCAGCCGCAACGCCGACGGCGCCGCCGCGCACCGCGGCGAGGCGCTGATATGGACCTGGACCCTGATCGGCACGCTCGGCTGTGAGGACGGTGCGCCGCTCCTCGCGCGCGCGCTCGAGCGCCTCCGGTCCAACTCCGGGGCGCTCTACCGCTACGAGCCGCTTCCCGACGAGTACGTCGGTGGCAACGAGGTCTCGCTCGACGGGGAGATCGGCTACTGGTACGGCGTCGCGCGGCGCCTGGCGCGCTGCCCGGCCGACCGCGAGCTGCTCGCCGAGGCCTGGCAGCTTCGCCAGGCCGCCGTCGACGGCGCCGGCGGCCGCCTGCACCCGAACGTCGCGCAGTCCGCGTACGCCGAGCTCAGCGCCGTGCGCGACCAGGTCGCGTACGCGCTCGGGCTGCGCGGCGAGCCGGCGGCCGATCGGCTCGAGGTCCTCGGCGGCCAGCTCGCGGCGTGGGCGGGTGCGGTCGCCGCGGCGAAGGCGCCCTGCTACCGCTGGAACCTCGCCTGGCTGCTCGTGCGCACGCTCGAGGCAGCCGGCCGGAGCCTCCCCGGCGGCGGGCGCAACGCCTTCTGCGCGGTCACCGCCGGCGGCGACGTCCCGACGGTCGACCACTGGTGCGGGCGCCCCGGCCTCGCGGAGTTCCTCGCGGGCTACGTGGCCAATTCCTGGGAGTACCGATTTCAACGCTGCGGGGCCTGGGAGGCTCCTGACGGCGCCGGCTTGGCGACCCCTGGTCTCGACGAGCTCGTGGCCCTGCGCGAGCTGTACGTGCTGGATTGAGGCGCCGGCGGGCAGCCGCGGAGGGGTCGATGCGTCAATGGCTGATCGTCGGTCTCATCGTCTGCGCGGCGGCGCACTTCGGCGTCCAGGTCGTGACGCAAGCGAAGGACCGATTCCTGACCGTGCTGGCGGCCGGCGGCTCGCCGTGCGGCTGTCAGGCGTGCGACTGCCTCGAGAGCGGTGCCTGCATCTGCCAC
>DASPJX010000200.1:0-3355 GCA_035628395.1 Burkholderiaceae bacterium
ACTACTCGGAGGGCGAGCTCGCGCGGCTGGTCTTCCACGAGCTCGCGCACCAGGTGCTCTACGTGGCCGGCGACACCGTGTTCAACGAGTCGTTCGCCACCGCGGTCGAGGAGGTCGGCGTCGAGCGCTGGCTCGCGATGCGCGCCGATCCGGCGGTCGTGCGCGCGTACCGCGAGCACGCCGCGCGCCGCACCGGCTTCGTGGCCCTGCTGACCCGCCACAAGGCGATGCTCGCCGCGATCTACGACGGGCCGGGCTCGGACGACGACAAGCGCCGGGGCAAGCGCGAG
Organism: Burkholderiaceae bacterium; assembly: GCA_035628395.1. Classification (GTDB taxonomy): domain Bacteria; phylum Pseudomonadota; class Gammaproteobacteria; order Burkholderiales; family Burkholderiaceae_E; genus UBA4615. Next base: position 291 of record DASPJX010000200.1, read on the forward strand.
ACCTTCGACTCGCTGCGCCGCGGCTACGAGGCGCTGAAGGCGAGCTGGGGCGGCTTCGCGGGCTACGACCGCTTCTTCGCGCAGCCGCTGGGCAACGCGCACCTCGCCGCGATCGGCGCCTACAACGACCGCGTGCCGGCGTTCCGCGCGCTGCTCGACGCGCAGGGCGGCGACCTGCCGCGGTTCTACGCCGCCGCGCGCGAGCTCGCCGCGCTGCGCAAGGCCGAGCGCGACGCGCGGCTCGACGCCCTCGGCGGCCCGGTGCCCGGCGGCCGCGACGGCGGATGAGCGCGCGCGGGCGCGCCGCGCCCCGGCGCAGCGGCTATCATCCGGCCGTCCGCGCCTCGACAGAGCGCGAGCCCATACCGAGGAGGAGACCGCGATGGACCGTTTCTGGCTGAAGAACTACCCCCCGGGGGTGCCCGCCGACATCGACACCTCGCGCTACCGCTCGGTCGTGCAGCTGATCGAGGAGTCGTTCTCGAAGTACGCCGCCCGCAAGGCGTACGACTGCATGGGCAAGACGCTGACCTTCGGCGAGGTCGACCAGCTGTCGCGCTGCCTCGGCGCGTGGCTGCAGTCGAAGGGCCTCGCGCGCGGGGCGCGCGTCGCGATCATGATGCCCAACGTGCTGCAGTACCCGGTCGCGATCGCCGCGGTGCTGCGCGCCGGCTACGTCGTCGTCAACGTGAACCCGCTGTACACGCCGCGCGAGCTCGAGCATCAGCTGAAGGACTCGGGCGCCGAGGCGATCGTCATCGTCGAGAACTTCGCGACGACGCTGCAGCAGGTCGTCGCGCGCACCGCGGTCAAGCACGTCGTCGTCGCCGCGATGGGCGACCTGCTCGGCACGCTGAAGGGCGCGATCGTCAACTACGTCGTGCGCAACGTGAAGAAGATGGTGCCCGAGTGGTCGTTGCCGGGCGCGACGCGCTTCAACGCCGCGATCGCCGAGGGCTCGCGCGCGACGCTGCGCCCGGTCGAGCTCGGCCCCGACGACGTCGCCTTCCTGCAGTACACCGGCGGCACCACCGGCCTGTCGAAGGGCGCGACGCTGCTGCACCGGAACATCGTCGCCAACGTGCTGCAGTCCGAGGCATGGATCCAGCCGGCGCTCGCCAACCCGAGGAAGGGCCCGCCGCCCGAGCAGCTGGTGTGGGTCTGCGCGCTGCCGCTGTACCACATCTTCGCGCTGACGGCCTGCGGGCTCGTCGGCATGCGGCTCGGCGGGCTGAACATCCTGGTGCCCAACCCGCGCGACCTGCCGGCGCTGGTCAAGCAGATCCGGCCCTACAAGGTCAACCTGTTCCCGGCGGTCAACACGCTGTTCAACGCGCTCGCCCACCACGAGGAGTTCAAGCGGCTCGACTTCTCGGGCCTGCGCGTGTCGCTCGGCGGCGGCACCGCGGTGCAGGCGGCGGTCGCGAAGGCGTGGCTCGAGGTCACCGGCTGCCCGGTCTGCGAGGCCTACGGGCTGTCCGAGACCTCGCCCGGCGTCAGCGCCAACCCGACCGACACCGACGCGTTCACCGGCACGATCGGGCTGCCGTTCCCGTCGACCGAGGTCCGCATCCTCGACGACGACGGCGTGCCGGTGCCGCTCGGCCAGCCCGGCGAGATCGCGGTGCGCGGTCCGCAGGTGATGGCCGGCTACTGGAACCATCCGGAGGAGACCGAGAAGGTCATGACGCCCGACGGCTTCTTCAAGACCGGGGACGTCGGCGTCATGGACGCCTCGGGCTACACGAAGATCGTCGACCGCAAGAAGGACATGGTGCTAGTCTCGGGCTTCAACGTGTATCCGAACGAGGTCGAGGGCGTGGTCGCCGGGCACCCGGGCGTGCTCGAGTGCGCGGTGGTCGGCGTGCCCGACGACAAGACCGGCGAGGCGGTCAAGCTGTTCGTCGTCCGGCGCGACCCGAACCTCACCGAGAAGTCCGTGCGCGACTGGTGCGAGCAGCACCTGACCGGCTACAAGAAGCCGAAGCACATCGAGTTCCGCACCGAGCTGCCGAAGACGAACGTGGGCAAGATCCTGCGGCGCGAGCTGCGCGACGGAGCGGTGAAGAAGGCGGCTTGAGCGCGATCGGCGACCGGGCCGGCGCCGGGGCCCGCGCGATGCCGGTCTCGGTGGTGGTCACCACCTACAACCGGCCCGACGCGCTGGGCGCGGTGCTGGCCGCGCTCGCCGAGCAGGACGAGGGCGACTTCGAGGTCGTCGTCGCCGACGACGGCTCGACGTCCGCGACCGCCGAGGCGATCGCCTCGATCGCGCGCGCGGCGCCGCGCGCGCGCTGGTCGCGGCTCGTCCACGCGTGGCAGCCCGACGCGGGCTTCCGCGCGGCGGCCGCGCGCAACGTCGCGGTCGCGGCCTCGCGCGGCGACTACCTGGTGTTCCTCGACGGCGACTGCGTGCCGCGGCCCGACTTCGTGTCGCGCCACCGGCGGCTCGCCGAGCCCGGCTGGATGGTGACCGGCAGCCGGGTGCTGCTGTCGGCGGGGCTGACCGAGCGCGCGCTCGCCGGCCGCGACGCGGTGCCGCTGCACCGGCGCGGGCTCGGCTGGTGGCTCGGCCGGCGGCTCGCGCGCGACGCGAACAAGGTGGTGCCGCTGATCCGGGTCGGCGACGCGTCGCTGCGGCACTACCGGCGCGTCGCGTGGCGGCGGATCAAGAGCTGCAACCTCGCGGTGTGGCGGCGCGACTTCGTCGCGGTCGACGGCTTCGACGAGCGCTTCGTCGGCTGGGGCCACGAGGACGCCGACCTCGTGCTGAGGCTCGCGCGCTCGGGGGTGCGCCGCAAGGGCGGGGCGTTCTCGACCGAGGTGTTCCACCTGTGGCACCCCGAGAACCCGCGCGCGCTCGAGCAGGAGAACCGGCGGCGCGTCGAGGCGCGGGTCGCGAGCGGCGTCGTGCGCGCCGAGCTCGGGCTGTCCTCGCATCCGGGCCCCGAGGACCGGATCGCGGTCGTCGCGGGCGACGGGGCCGGCGGGGGCTGAGGGCCGGGGGCGGCCGGTCAGCCGCGGGCGGGCGCGATGCGCGCGTCCAGCATCGACCACACGCGGTC
>DASPJX010000201.1:0-4543 GCA_035628395.1 Burkholderiaceae bacterium
CGGCACGCCCATGCGCAGGATCGCCTTGGCGAACAGCTCGTTGGCCGACGCCGAGCCGGAGCCGTTGACGTTGGCGAACTTGGCGACGAAGTCGTTGACCGCGGCGAGCGGCCGGAGCGCGTGCGCGGGCCGGGCCGCCTCGGGCCTGAGCGGTGCGTTCATGCGTGCCTCCGTTGCGCGGGCTCGGCGAGCACCGGGCGCGCGGCGCCGCCCGACGGCGCGGCGCTCGCCGCCGTCCGGTGCCAGGGCGCGAGGTTCGTCCCGCCGCCGGGCTTGGGTCCGCCCGCGTGCGCCATCCGCAGCAGGAACTTCTGCATGTCCCAGGCGCCCGTCGGGCAGCGCTCGGCGCACAGCCCGCAGTGCAGGCAGACGTCCTCGTCCTTGACCATCAGGCGGCCGGTCTTCAGGCCGTCGGCCACGTAGAGCGGCTGATCCGGATGCAGCGACGGCGCCTTGAGCCGCCCGCGGACCTCGGCCTCCTCGCCGTCCTCGGTGAAGGTGATGCAGTCGGTCGGGCAGATGTCGACGCAGGCGTCGCACTCGATGCAGCGCTCCGCCTCGAACACCGTCTGCACGTCGCAGTTCAGGCAGCGCTGCGTCTCGCGGTACGCGGTCGCCGCGTCGAAGCCGAGCTCCACCTCGATCTTGATGCTGCGCAGCGCCTTCTCGGCCTCCGCCCACGGCACCTTGTGGCGCGAGTCGTTCGCCACGTCGTTGTCGTACGCCCACTCGTGGATGCCCATCTTCTGGGACACGAGCGTCACGCCGGGCGCCGGGCGCTGCGCGACGTCCTCGCCCGACAGCGCCTTGTGGATCGACACCGCCGCCTCGTGGCCGTGCGCGACCGCCCAGATGATGTTCTTCGGCCCGAAGGCCGCGTCGCCGCCGAAGTAGACGTCGGGCCGCGTCGAGCGCAGCGTGCGCTCGTCCACGCGCGGCATGCCGCGCCGGTCGAACTCGATGCCGAGGTCGCGCTCGATCCACGGGAACGCGTTCTCCTGCCCGATCGCCACCAGCACGTCGTCGCACTCGATGCGCTCGTCGGGCTCGCCGGTGGGCACCAGCTCGCGCCGGCGCACGCCCTCGGCGTCGGTCGACCAGACCGGCGCGACCTTCTCGAAGGTCATCGCGACGATCCGGCCGTCGACGTGCTCGATCGCCTTCGGCACGCGGCAGTCGAGGATCGGGATGCCCTCGTGCATCGCGTCCTCCTTCTCCCAGGGCGAGGCCTTCATCTCGTCGAAGCCCGAGCGCACGACGACCTTCACGTCCTCGCCGCCCAGGCGCTTCGCCGAGCGGCAGCAGTCCATCGCGGTGTTGCCGCCGCCCAGCACGATCACGCGCCGGCCGATCGAGGTGACGTGGCCGAAGGACACCGAGCTCAGCCAGTCGATGCCGAGGTGCACGTGCGCCGCCGCCTCGCGCCGGCCGGGCACGTCGAGGTCGCGGCCGCGGGGCGCGCCCGAGCCCACGAACACCGCGTCCCAGCCCTCGTCGAGCAGCGCGCGCATCGACGTCGCCTCGCGGTGCTCGAAGCGCACGTCGCCGAGCCGCATCACCCAGCCGACCTCCTCGTCGATCACCGACTCCGGCAGCCGGAAGCGCGGGATCTGCGAGCGGATGAAGCCGCCCATCCGCGGCTCGCGGTCGAGGATCGTCACCGAGTAGCCGAGCGGGGCGAGGTCGCGGGCCACCGTCAGCGACGCCGGGCCCGCGCCCACGCAGACCACGCGCCGGCCGTTGGCCACGGTCGCCGGGGCCGGCATCAGCGAGGTCACGTCGCCCTTCATGTCGGCCGCGACGCGCTTCAGGCGGCAGATCGCGACCGGCTGCGGATCGGGCTGGTTGGCCTCCTCGACGCGGCCGCGGCGGCACGCGGGCTCGCACGGGCGGTCGCAGGTGCGGCCGAGGATGCCGGGGAAGACGTTGGAGACCCAGTTCACCATGTACGCGTCGGCGTGGCGGCCGGCGGCGATCAGGCGGATGTACTCGGGGACCGGGGTGTGGGCCGGACAGGCCCATTGGCAATCGACGACCCGATGGAAATAGTCGGGATCACGGATGTCCGTGGCGCGCACGCGTCTCCTCCCTGAAACGGTCGCGGACGGTGCCGCGGCCGGGCCCCGGTGGGTGTCTCGCGCGCCCGGCGGGGCCGGCCGTCGCGCGGATGTCGCGGAACCATCGTAGCACCGCAGGGCCCCGCTAGAATGCGCGTTTCCTTCCGGAACGGACCGTCGGTGCAGCGCGTCTACGCCATCGCCCACGTGCTGGGCGGCCTCCTGATGGTCATGGCCGCGACCTACCTGCTGCCGATCGCGTGGTCGCTCGCCACCGGCGACGGTACGGCCGACAGCTTCATCGAGGCGGGGCTGGCCACCGTCACCGTCGGGCTGCTGCTCTGGGCGCCCACGCGCCACCACCGGCGCGAGCTGCAGGCGCGCGACGGCTGCCTGCTCGTCGTGCTGACCTGGGTGTCGATGGCCGCCGCGGCCTCGGTGCCGTTCCTGCTCGAGCTGCCGGGCATGAGCTTCACCGACGCGTACTTCGAGTCGATGTCGGCGCTCACCACCACCGGCGCGACCGTGCTCGCCGATGTCGAGGCGCTGCCGCCGGGGCTGGCGCTGTGGCGGCACGCGCTGCAGTGGTTCGGCGGCATGGGGATCATCGTGCTCGCGATCGCGATCCTGCCGCTGCTGGGCGTGGGCGGCATGCAGCTCTTCAAGGCCGAGATGCCGGGCCCGATGAAGGAGACCAAGCTCACGCCGCGGATCACCCAGACCGCCAAGTACCTGTGGCTGATCTACGTGACGCTGACCGGGCTGTGCGCGCTCGGGCTGCGGGCGGCCGGCATGGACTGGTTCGACGCCGTGTGCCACGCGTTCTCCGCGCTCGCGCTGGGCGGCTTCTCGACCCGCAACGAGGGCATCGCCGCGTTCGACTCGCCGGCCATCGAGGCCGTGCTGATGGTGTTCATGCTGCTCGCGGTGATCAACTTCACCACGCACTTCACCGCGCTGCGCGCGCGCTCGACCCAGGCCTACGGCCGCGATCCCGAGGCGCCCTGGGTGTGGGGCTCGATCGTCGTCGCCGCGCTCGGCATGAGCGCCTACCTGTGGTGGACCGGCACCTACGAGGATCCGCTCGCCGCGCTGCGCTTCGGCGCGTTCAAGACCGTGTCGATGGCCACCGCCACCGGCTACGCCGGCGCCGACTACGAGCAGTGGCCGGGCTTCGCCGCGATGTCGCTGCTGCTGCTGTCGACGCTGTGCTCGTCGTCGGGCTCGACCGGCGGCGGCATCAAGATGGTCCGCACGCTGATCCTGTTCAAGCAGGCCGGGCGCGAGCTGCTGCGCATGAGCCATCCGCACGCGGTGCGCCCGCTGCTGATGGGCCGCCAGATCGTCGGCAACCACGTCGTGTTCGCCGTGCTCGGCTTCATGCTGCTCTACGGCGCCACGCTGGTCGCGGTGACGCTGCTGCTGATCGCCACCGGGCTCGACTTCGAGACCGCCTTCGCCGGCACGCTCGCCTGCCTGAACAACGTCGGCCCCGCGCTCGGCGAGCTCGGGCCCACCGACAACTACGCCGGCCTGAACGCGTTCCAGACCTGGGTGTTCGCGGTCACGATGCTCGCCGGCCGGCTCGAGCTGCTGACCTTCTTCGCGCTGCTGACCCCGGCGTTCTGGCGGCGCTGAGGCGGTCGCCGTGCGAGCGTCGCGCCCCGTCCCGTCCCGCGAGCCGGTCCCGACGATCCTGATCGCCGGCTTCCTCGGCGCGGGCAAGACCACGCTGCTGCGCGGCTGGCTCGCGCGCCGGCCCGCCGGCGAGCGCTGGGGGGTGCTCGTCAACGAGTTCGGCGCGCTGGGCGTCGACCGGGCGCTGATGGGCGGGGCGGGCGACGACTCGGACGCCGTCGACGTCGTCGAGGTGGCCGGCGGCTGCGCGTGCTGCGCGTCGCGGGTGGCGTTCACGGCCACGCTGACCCGGCTGCTGCGACGCGGGCCGTGGGACCGGCTGTTCGTCGAGACGACGGGGCTCGGCCATCCGGCCGAGCTGGTCGACGCGCTGCGCTCGCCGCAGTTCGCGCCCTGGGTGCGGGTGCTGCCGCCGGTGGGGGTGGTCGACGCGACGCGGGCCGGGTTGTACCTGGATCCGGCGCGGCCGGGGCACGAGCGGGCGCGGGCGCAGCTGGAGCTGGCGCGGGTGCTGGTGCTGAACCGGGCCGGGGAGGCGAGAGACGAAGCGGCGGGCTCGCTCGGGGAGCGGCTGGCGGAGCTGCCGCCGTGGCCGAGGGCGGTGATCGCGACGGCGAGCGGGGAGGTGGCGCTGGAGCGGGTGCTGGCGGCGATGGGGGAGGGGGACGGGCGAGGGCTTGGGGAGGGCACTGCGGTTCCTGACGGGGACGGGACGCTCGGGAGCACGGTCCGGCCCGTGACTTTCGCAACCGGCGCGAGCGACGCCAGCGACGCGTCCGACATCACCGACATCACCGACGCAGCCGACGCAGCCGACGCGGACAGCGCGGTCTTGGGCGGTCCGGAGC
>DASPJX010000202.1:0-2521 GCA_035628395.1 Burkholderiaceae bacterium
CGGCGCGCCGCGCGCGGATGGCCGAGGCGGCGCCGGCGCGCCCTTGAGGCGGTCTTGAGGCGGTCGGGAGGCAGCCGTGGGTCGACGGTGCAGCGGCCGCGACCGTCAGGGGACCCTGACGCGCCGGTGAAGCGGCCTCGACGCGATCGTCGGGCGGCTCCGACGCGAGAGGGCCCTGACGGTGAAGTGGCCTCGACGCGATCGCCGGGCGGCCCCGACACGACGGCGAAGCGACCGTGACGCGACGGTGAAGCGCCCCTGACGCGACGGTGCAGCGGCCGCGACTCGACGGTGACGGGAACGTCACGGCGGTGCAGCGGCCGCGACGCGACGGTGACGCGACCGTCACGGGACCGTACTGACCGGGCCCGCCGCGCGACTAGCGGCCCGAGCCGGCCTGCAGGATCCGCAGCCGCTCCGAGACCTTCGCGAGCAGGTCGTCGCGCCCCTGCTGGACGTGGATCGCGCGCAGGTTGTGCAGCATGCGCACGAGGATCTGCTGCGGCGTCGCGGGCTGCAGCAGCCGCTCGGCGCCGACGCCGTGGGGCGCGGCACGGCGCTCGAGCTCGTCCTCGTCGAGGCTGGTGCCGGTGAACGGGTCGATGACCGCGATGCCCTCGCTCAGGTTGACCCGGACGAGGAAGTGGCCGGGGAACGCGACGCCGTCGACGTCGAGGCCGACGTGGCGCGCGAGCTCGACGAAGATCACCGCCAGCGTGATCGGGATGCCCCGGCGCGTCTCGATGACCCGGTGCACGTAGCTGTTGTCCGGGTCGTAGTACGCCGCGACGTTGCCGGTGAAGCCCTGCGCCACGTAGAAGAAGTGCAGCGCGCGCTGCAGCCGGGCGGTCTCGGTGGAGACGTGCCGGCACTCGTCGCCGAGCTGCCGGGCGAGCCGGTCGAAGGCGTCGAGGCTGCCCTGCAGGTCGAGCGCCGGATAGGCGTCGAGCGCGAGCGACGCGGCGGCCTCGAGCAGCGGAATCGACGCGGCGTCGCCCACCAGCGTGCGGAAGTAGCCGAGGGGCGTGATCGGTTGCGAGTGCGGGTACATGGGCGGTCGCGGCGCGGTTCCGGCGCAGTATGACGCACGCGGTCCCGGCCACGCCGCCCCGCGGCTCGCCGGCCCGGCGCGTCGGGGCATCGGACGGCCGGAAAAGGACGAGGGCCCGGATCCTCGCGGAAACGGGCCCTCGATTCGAATGGTCGGGACGGCGGGATTTGAACTCGCGACCCCCTGCACCCCATGCAGGTGCGCTACCAGGCTGCGCTACGCCCCGAAGCCGTCGATGATAGCACGGACCCGGCCGCTCAGGTCGGGTCGGACGGCTCGACGCGCAGCAGCGCGAGCGCGGCGAGCAGGTCCTCGCGAAGGCCGGCGATCGACGGGTCGTCGATCGCGCCGGCCGGCGCGGCGAGCGCCGGATCGAGGTCGGGCCCGACCTCGGGCGGGGGCGCGGCGTCCTTGCGGCGGCCGTTCGAGACCGACTCGCCGAGCCGGTTGCGCGCGCCGCTGATCGTGAAGCCCTGCTCGTAGAGCAGCTCGCGGATGCGGCGCACCAGCAGCACCTCGTGGTGCTGGTAGTAGCGCCGGTTGCCGCGGCGCTTCATCGGCCGCAGCTGCGTGAACTCCTGCTCCCAGTAGCGGAGCACGTGCGGCTTCACGCCGCAGAGCTCGCTGACCTCGCCGATCGTGAAGTAGCGCTTGGCCGGGATCGGCGGCAACGGCGCGCGGACGTCGGTCTTTCCGGGGCTCGGCGAGGCGCTCATCGGAGGGGCTCGGGCGCGACCGCGCGGACGGCGGCGCCGCTCACTCCGGCGGCAGGCGCTCGATCAGCGCCTTGAGCTTCTGGCTCGCGTGGAACGTGACGACCCGGCGCGCCGAGATCGGGATCTCCTCGCCGGTCTTCGGGTTGCGCCCGGGACGCTGCGGCTTGTCGCGCAGCTGGAAGTTCCCGAAGCCGGAGAGCTTCACCGACTCGCCGCGCTCGAGGGCGTCGCGGATCTCGTCGAAGAAGGTCTCGACCATGTCCTTGGCCTCGCGCTTGTTCAGCCCGACGCGCTCGAACAGCAGCTCGGCGAGTTCGGCCTTCGTCAGCGTGAAGCCCTCGTCGGCCGGCGGCGCGGCGCCGAGCTCGCCGGCGAGCTCGCTCTCCCGGGCGTCGAGCGCCAGGCCGGGTCCGAGCTCGGACAGGGACGGTTGGTTCATCGTCTGGGCGTCAGGAAGACCTCAGCCGCGCGCCGTGCGTTCGAGCGAGACGGTCGACGATCGCCTTCATCGCGGCGTCGACCTCGGCGTCGGCCAGGGTGCGGCGAGTATCTTGCATCCGCACCCGGAAGGCAAGGCTTTTTTCCTTATTTTCCAATCCCTTACCGCGATATTCGTCGAACAGCTCGACCTCCTGCAACGCTTCGAGCGCCGGCTCCGAGCGGCGAAGCGCGTCGATCTCCGACAGCACGGCGCCCGCCGGCACGGTCTCGGCGACCACGAAGGCGAGGTCGCGGATCGCCGGCGGGAACCGCG
>DASPJX010000203.1:0-2415 GCA_035628395.1 Burkholderiaceae bacterium
ACGTCGGGCGTGCCGACGCGGTCGCCGCGACGGCGATCGCGCCCAGCGCGGCGAACGTGCCGAGCGCGTTCTTGTGCGCGAAGACGCCCCGCAACCGGCCCTCCGGATCGAGCCCCTGCGCCGGCAGCGCGATCGCGACGAGCACCGACGCCCCGAGGACCGCCGCGACGACCGCGCGCATCAGGCGCGGGGCGTCCTCGAGCCGCAGCGTCGCCCCCGCGTGCACGCCGGCGGTCACCGTGCCGGCCAGCGCGAGCGAGCGGCGCACCGCGAGCATCGGGTCGTCGGCCCAGGCCACCGAGGCGACGCACCACGCGAGCAGCAGCGCCCAGGCGAGGCCGAGCCCCCGCGCCGCGGCCGAGGCCCGTCGCAGCAGCAGCAGGCCCGAGAGCGCGTAGGTGCCCATCAGCACGACCTGCTTGCGGGGATCGCCCTCCGGCGCGAGCAGTCCGGTCTCCTCGGCCGACGTCAGCTGCGTCGGCTGGTCGCCGAGCACGAAGGGCAGGGCGGTCAGCACGCCGAGGAGCAGCGCGACCTGCGCGCGGTCGACCCACGCCGCGGGGGCCGCGCGCAGGGTGGGGGCCGTGGGCCCGGCGGCGCTCATCCGATCGACCGGAACGCGTGCCACGCGGGCTTCGGCGAGCCGTCGTGGCGCAGCAGCCCGTAGTGGCACTCGGTGGAGGAGTCCTGCGCGGGCGGGCAGAAGTCGCGCAGGTTGTACCAGAACACCGGGCCGATCCAGTCGGCCCGCGCGGCCTCGCGATACGCCGCCTCGAGCATCCGTGCCTGGCGCGGCTCGGGCACGGTCGTGCCGAAGGCGTCGCGTCCGTGGGTGGGGGCGCCGTACTCGGTGATCCAGACCGGCTTGCCGGCGTCGCCGTGCGCGCGCATCAGCCCGCGCACGCTGGCGGCGCCGTCGTCCATCCGGCTCCAGTTGTCGCAGCAACCGTCGCCGGGGATCGCGGGCGCGGTGTACGGATGGTTGCCGAGCGCGTCGAACGTCCCCGAGGCGCCGTGCGCGTAGAGCGCGCGCACGAACCCGACGGCGTCGATCGCGTCGGGCGCGCGGCGCGGCTGCGCGAGGCCGCCGGTGACGATCGTCGCGGTCGGGTCGGCGGCGCGGATCGCCGTCGAGGCCGCCGACAGCAGGCGGACGTAGCCGGCCGCGTCGGGGATCGGGCGCCAGAACCGGCCGAGGTTGGGCTCGTTCCAGATCTCCCATGCGCGCACGCCGCGGCCGCGGTAGCGGGTCGCGAGCCGGCCGGCGAACTCGGCGAACTCGCGCGGATCGGCCGGCGGATGGAACTTCGTCGACGCGCGCCGGCGCGCCCAGGCCGGCGTGTAGGCGAGCAGACCGAGCACCGCCATCCCGGCGTCCGCGAGGCGATCGACGACCGAGTCGAAGCGCTCGAGCGCCCAGCCTCGCGGCCCGTCGGGCTGGATCGCGCTCCAGTCGAAGTCGAAGCGCACCCAGCGCACGCCCAGCGCGCGATAGGCCGCGATCGTGTCGTGCAGCGTCGCGTCGTCCAGCGCGTGCAGCTCGTTGCCGTTGATGCCCTTGAGGCCGGCCGGCCCCGCGCCGCGACCGCCCGCGGGCCGAGCCGAGCGCCCCAGCAGCGCGGCCGGTACGGCGGCGGCGAAGCGGCGCCGGCCCGGCCTCGGGGCGCGATCAGGCCGCATGCGCGGTCGCCTCGCGGGGCCGACGCCGCTCGAGCGCGTCGTCCACCAGCGCGCGGAAGTCCGCGCGGAAGCGTTCGTTCGAGAAGCGCTCCGCGTTGCGACGGCAGGCCGCCGGCGCGATCGCGGCGCCGTCCCGCTCGAAGCGGCGGACCGCCTCGACGATCGCGTCGGCGGTCTGGGACTCGAAGAACACGCCCGTCGGACGCGCCGCACGGCCGAGCCCCTCGACGGTCTCGAGCGCGCCGCCCTTGCCGAAGGCGATCACCGGCGTGCCGCAGGCCTGCGCCTCGACCGGAGTGATGCCGAAGTCCTCCTCGGCCGCGAACACGTAGGCGCGCGCGCGCTGCATCCGCTCGCGCAGCGAGGCGAACGGCTGGTACCCCAGGAACTCCACGTTCGGTCCCGCCAGCCGGCGGCAGCGATCCATGTCGTCGCCGTCCCCGATGACGACCAGGCGTCGCTCGGGCATCCGCGCGAACGCCTCGACGATCAGCGGCATCCGCTTGTAGGGCACCATCCGCGAGGCCGCGAGGTAGTAGTCGTCCTTGTCGACGCGCATCGGGAACGACTCGACGTCGACCGGCGGATGCAGCACGAGGCTGTCGCGTCGGTAGGTCTTCGCGATCCGCCGCGCGACGAACGCCGAGTTCGCGACGAACAGGTCGACGCCGAGCGCTGCGCGCGCGTCCCAGCCGCGGACGTAGTGCAGCATCGCCCGGGCGAGCCACGACCTCG
>DASPJX010000204.1:0-71882 GCA_035628395.1 Burkholderiaceae bacterium
CGGGCCGGCCTCCTCGCGCGCAGCGGGCGACGCCGACGGGGGCGCCGACGGCCGGGCCGCGGTCGGTCCGTCCGGCGACGCCGCCGGCTCGGGCCGGGGCCGGCGCGATCCGGCCGCCGCGCGTCGCGGAGCGCCGGACGCCGCGGGCTCGCCCCGCGAGGCCGCGTCGGCGGCCGCGTCGGGGCCCGCCGCGCGACGCCCGGATCCGGGCGCGTCCGGCGGGGCCTCGCCGGCGGTCCTGCGCGCCGGGAACACCGGCGCCGCGTCCGCCGCGTCGCGCGCCGGCTCGCGCTCGGCGGGCGGCGCCTGCAGCAGCGCGCGGAAGGCCGCGATCGACGACGGCCGGGCCTCGGGCCGGAGCGCCATCGCCGCGTCGATCGCCGCGAGCAGCCGCGGGTCGTGATCGCCCTGCACGCGTCCGGCGAGCGGCCGGCGCGTGTCGCGCATCATCCGCATCGGCGCCGGCGGCGGCACCTCGCCGGCGATCGCGTGGTGCAGCACCGCGCCGAGCGCGTAGACGTCGGTCCACGGACCGATGCGGAACGCCGGATCGTCCGCGTACTGCTCGATCGGCGCGTAGCCGCCCTTCAGCATCACGGTGACCGCCTTCACGCGGTCGCCGATCACGCGCCGGGCCGCGCCGAGGTCGAGCAGCACCGCGTCGCCGTGCGGCAGCACCATCACGTTGTCGGGCGACACGTCGCGGTGCACGCAGCCCGCCATGTGCAGCGTCTCGAGCGCGTCGAGCAGCGACGCGAGGATCGCGCGCATCGACTCGGCGTCGAGCCCGCCCGGGCGCGCCTCGATCAGCCGGTCGAGCGTGCGGCCCGGATACAGCGGCATCGCGAGGTAGGCGGTGCCGTTCTGCTTCCAGAAGCGCAGCACCTCGAGCAGGCCCGGGTGCTTGAACCGCGCGAGCAGGCGCGCCTCGTCGAGGAAGCCGTCGAGCCCGGCGGCGTAGGTGTCGGCGTGCCGTTCGCCCGAGGCCCGCAGCGTGCCGTCCGACAGGCGCACCGCGAGCTGCGCGGGCAGGTACTCCTTGATCGCGACCTGGCGCTGCAGCGCGAGGTCCTCGGCCCGGTAGACGACGCCGAAGCCGCCCTGCCCGACCACGCCGGTCAGGCGGTACTCCTGCAGCCGCGTGCCGTCGGGCAGCGTCTGCGCGATGACGACGGGTCCGGGCTCGGCACCGGCCGCCGCGGGTTCGCTGACGAGGCTCATGCGGTCTCCGACGCGTGCAGCAGCCGCCCGCGCACGCGGCGCAGCGGCGAGAGGTCCACGGGATGCTCGAGCCAGGCGCCGATCGGCCGCGGACGGGCGAACAGGAAGCCCTGCGCGAGGTCGACGTCCAGCCGCAGCAGCGCGCGCAGCGTCGCCTCGTCCTCGACCCATTCGGCGAGGCAGCGCATGCCGAGCTCGTGCGCGAGCCGCGCGATCGCCTGCACGATGCCGCGCTGGCGCGGGTCGCGGTCGAGGCCGACGACGAACTGACCGTCGATCTTGATCAGCGAGGCCGGCAGCTCCTTCAGGTACGCGAAGGAGGTGTAGCCGGCGCCGAAGTCGTCGAGCGCGATCGCCGCGCCGGTCTCGACCATCGCGCCGATGAAGCGCCGGGCGGCGCGCATGTCGCCCACCGCGACCGACTCGGTGATCTCGAGGCACAGCCGCGCCGCGACGCCCGGGTGCGACTGCAGGATCGCGAGCGCGTCGCGCAGGAAGCGCTCGTCGCCGAGCGAGGCGCCCGACAGGTTGACCGCGAAGAAGCCCGCGGCCGCCGCGTGCTCCGGATGCGCGGAGAGGTGCTCGACGGTGCGCTCGAGCACGAAGCGGTCGAGCGCTGCCATCGCGCCGTGGCGCTCGGCGACCTCGAGCAGCCGGCCCGGCCCCTCGATGCGGCCGTCGTCGGCGCGCGTGCGCAGCAGCACCTCGAACGACACCGCGGGCCCGGCGGCGGCGTCGAGCGCCACGATCGGCTGCGAGTACAGCTCGAGCCGGTCGACCGGCAGCCGCGTCTTGAGGATCGAGCCGAGGTGCACCGTCTCGCGCAGCTCGTCGAGGCGGCTCGCGTCGGGTCGAAGCGCGGCGATCCGCAGCCCGCCGCTGCGCTTGGCCTGCGCGCACGCGTCGTCGGCGAGCGCGATCGCCTCGCGCGTGCGCATGCCCGGCGGCACCTCGATCACGCCGATGCTCGCCTCGACCTCGAGCCGCAGCCCCTCGAGCAGGTAGGGCGAGCCCGACACCGCCTCGAGCAGCCGGATCGCGGTCCGGTGCGCGGCGTCGAGGTCCTGGTCGGGCAGCACCGCCATGAACTCGTCGCCGGCGAGCCGGCCGACCGAGGCCGACTCGGGCAGCGTCGCGCGCATCCGGCGCGCGAGCTCGACGACGACCGCGTCGCCGACCCCGTGGCCGAACAGGTCGTTGATCGCCTTGAAGCGGTCAATGTCGACGTGCATCACGGTGCCCGGTGCGGTCGCTCCGGCGACGAAGCGCGCGTCGAGCACGCGCTCGAGCCCGCGTCGATTCAGCTGGTCGGTCAGCGCGTCGTGGTACGCGATGTGCTCGAGCGTCTCGGCGAGCCGGCTGCGCTCGGACACGTCGACGAGCGAGACCTCGACCGCGTCGCCGGCCATCGAGGCCTCGAGGTCGCAGACGCGCTCGAAGCCGTCCCTGGAGACGCGCAGGCGCAGCTCGCCGCGGTAGCGTCCGTGCCCGCCCACCTCGTCGAGCAGCGTCGCGGCGAGCGCGTGCCCGAGCAGCGACGACAGCGCGTTCACCCGACCCTTCTGCAGCCGCCCGGCGAACCACGCGTCGGCCCGGTCGTTCCAGCGCAGCACGGTGCCGTGCGCGTCGCACGAGACCAGCGCGACCGGTGCGCTGTAGTAGACGTGCCGGTAGTGGCGCGCGGCGTCGAGCGCGCGCCGCAGCGACCCCTCGTCCGCGGCGTCGACCGTCGGGCGCCTCAGCGCGCGCGGGACGATGGCGGCGGCGAGCGAGCGCCATCGCGACGGGGACGGGCCAGCCGATCCGGTGAGCTGCGGGCGGGACAACGCGACCTTCGGACGAGTAGCGGAAAGCCGCACTGTCTCAGCGCGACCCCGTTCGACGCAGCGCCGCCGGATGATCGGACGGCTGCCGGGAACGCACGGCGGGCTCGCGCACCGCGTGTGTGCGGACCGCAACGTCGCGGCGTGACGCCCGTCACGGACGCGAGGCGGCGCGTGCGTCGCGGTGATCGGGGCGCCGATCGACGGGGATGGTCGAAGGGCACGCGAGTACGCACCACCCTCCTACAGCGAGCCCTCGGGACCGCTGCAGCCTTCCACACGGTGGTCTCGTGCCGGCTCGGATCCACGGACATGGCCGCGGTCTTTCGAGAATCCGCATCCGATCGTGCGCACCGAAGCGAGATGTGGAATCCGTCACGAGGCGGTCACGCGACCTTCACCGGAACGGGTATGTCATGCAGCGGGCTCGGAATGCACACTTCATTCCGCCCGGCGAACGAGTCGCGTCGCACTCGACGCGTCCGTCGATCGGGCGACCGCCGTGCCTACAACAAGGATCCGATTCAATGCGCGTTCAAGTGCCTCCGCGTTTCCGTGCCGTCGCCTTCGGCTCGATCATCGCCTCGACTCTGTTGTCCGCCTGCGGCGGTGGAGGGGGCGGGGACGCCCCTCCCGTCCCGTCTCCGACGACCGCGATCAACGCATCGAACGTGAATCAAGTCACCGCGGCTTCGTACGGTTTCGCGACCTCGGTCTACGACGTGGCCTACGCTGCTTCGGAGCAGCTGAAATCAATCGACGGTCCGTCCGCGCCGCGTCTGAACATCGCGGGCACCGCACTGGACCGGTTCCAGCGTCTCTTCGGACGGAGGTCCGACGGCGCCCTCGTCAAGGAGGCAGCGGTTCGCAAAGCCGTCCTGACCGAGACCGAACCGTGCGAGTCGGGGCAGGTCGTCGGAGTCTTCAACGACGCGAACGGCAACCAGGACCTCGATGCCGGCGAGTCGGCGACGATCACGTTCCAGAACTGCGTGCTGTCCGGAGTCCGCTTCAGCGGCGCGATCGGGATGCTGGTCAACGCGTACTCGAGTACCGCGACGACCGAGAACGGGAACGTCACCTTCACCTTCAACGCGTTCGGCGCGACCGCGGTGAGCACCGGGGAGTCGTCCTCGGTGTCGGGCGACATGACCATCGCGGGCGTCATCACGTATCCGTCGTCGACGTCCGTCACGCCCAGTTCGGTCGATGCGACGCTGTCAGGGCGGCAAGTCGTCGGAATCGAGTCGGGCGCGACATACACGCTCGCCGACTATTCCGGGCGGCTGATCCTCGCGCCGCTCGCCAATACCTACAGCTACCGAATCGGCGGGATCGCTTCGGGGGGCGGCTTGCCCGGAGCCGTGACGATTTCGACGCCTACCGCCATTTCCGGCACGGTCGGCGCCAACCCGAGTGCGGGCGTGCTGTTGGTCACCGGTACCGGAAACTCGAGTCTCCGCATGGTGGTCACGCCCCCGACGGGCGTGACGATCGCCCTGGATGCCAACGGCGACGGCACTCCGGAGTCGAACACTTCGTTGACCTGGGCACAGCTCGACGCCCTCTGACCGGAAGGGTCCGGGGCCGGCCCTCGGTCGGCCCCACGAGCCGGACCCGCGTCCGGAGGACGAATGCCACGGTCCCGCGGCGTCGCGTCCGGTCGCCCTCGAAGCCCGCCCTCAGTAGACGATGCTGCCCACGCTCGTCCCGCCGCACACGTAGAGCGACTGGCCGGTCACGAAGCCGGCCTCGGGGGAGACGAAGAACGCCACCGCCCGGGCGACGTCGTCGGGCGTGCCGACGCGGCGCACCGGGATCTTCGACGCGGTCGCCTCGAGCGCGGCGCGCTCGCGCGGGATCACCTCGTGGAACATGTCGGTGACGACCGGCCCCGGCGCCACGACGTTCGCGGTGATGCCGTCGGCGCCGAGCTCGAGCGCCCAGGTGCGGGCCATCCCGAACATGCCCGCCTTGGTGGCCGAGTACGCGGTGCGGGTGGCGAGGCCGAGCGCCGCGCGCGAGGACACCAGCACGATCCGGCCGAACCGGCTGCGCCGCATCTCGGGCAGCGCCGCCTGCACCAGCACGAGCGGCGCCGTCAGGTGCAGCGCGTTCAGCGCCTCCAGGTCCTCGACCGTGACCTGCGGCAGCAGCGCGGGCCGCATCGCGCCCGCGTTGTGGACCACCGCGGTCACCGGCCAGCGCGCGCAGGCGTCCTGCGCGGCGGCGCGCGTCGCCTCCGGGTCGCCGAGGTCGACCTCGATCGAATGCAGCCGGGGGTCGTCGATCTCGGTGGCGCGACGCGACATCGAGACGACCGACCAGCCGGCCGCGAGCAGGTGCAGGCAGGTCGCGCGGCCGATGCCGGCGCTGCCCCCGGTGACGATCGCGACGCGTCCGGACACGGCGGGCTCCTTCACGGATGGGAGGCCGGGCGCTTCTTCAGCGCCCGGGTGTCGACGCAGCGCTCGGTGCCGGGCAGCGTCGCCGCGAGCGCCTTGAGCTCGCCGCGCTGGACCTTCTGCGTCGGCGTGAGCGGCAGCGCGTCGACGAACGCGACCCAGCCCGGCGCCTTGAAGTACGCGAGCTGTTCGAGCGCGAGCCCGACCAGCTCGCGCGCGAGCGCGTCCCGGCCGGCCGCGTCGAGCGGCGCCGCCGGCACCACGCAGGCGAGCACCTCGTCGCCGCGCACCGGATCGGGCGTCGCGGCGACCGCGACCTCGAGCACGCCGGGATGCCGGCGCAGCACCGACTCGACCTCGACCGCGGCGATGTTCTCGCCGCTGCGCCGGATCACGTTCTTGCGCCGGTCGACGAAGTGCAGCGCCCCGGCCTCGCCGCGGCGCACGACGTCGCCGGTGCGGAACCAGCCGCCCGCCCAGGCCTGCGCGGTGGCCTCGGCGTCCTTCAGGTACTCGCGGAAGAAGCCGCGGCGCGGCTCCGGGCCGGCGGCGCGCACCAGCAGCTCGCCGGGCGTGCCGTCGGGCACGTCGCGGTCCGCCTCGTCGACGATCCGCAGCTCGAGCTCCGGGCCGGGCACGCCGAAGCAGCTCTGCCCGACGTGGCGCGGCTCGCGGTTGGCGATCACGACCGCGCCCGCGCCGGTCTCGGTCATCGCCCAGGCCTCGAGCAGCGGAAACCCGAAGCGCGCCTCGAAGCTCGCGTGGTGGCGCCGGTCCACGCCCGCGCCGAAGCCGAACCGCACGCCGTGGTCGCGGTCGTCGGGCGACTCGGGCGCGCCGATCAGCATCGCCGGCATCACGCCGAGGTAGTGGACGATCGTCGCGCGCGACGCGCGCACCGCGCGCCACCAGCTCGACGGATGGAAGCGGTCCAGCGGCACGACGCAGCCGGCCGACAGCAGCATCGCCATCGTCGAGTACGCCATCGCGTTCATGTGCGTCATCGGCAGCGGCGTGATCAGCCGCTCCTGCCCGAAGCGGATCGCGCAGAGCCCGCCGGCCCGCAGGTACCAGCGCCCGGCGATCAGGTAGTACGCGTTGTCGAGCACGCAGCCCTTGGGCCGGCCGGTGGTGCCCGAGGTGTAGAGCAGCCCGCACTCCGAGTCGGGGCCGGGGTCGCCCGCGCGCGGCGCGGGCCCGGGCGCCGGCGCGAGCGAGGCGAGCCCGCGCGGCGCGGCGCCGCCGGGGCCGGCGTGCGTCTCGTCGTCGAGGCTCGGCACGACGCACACCGTGCAGCCGGTGCGCGCGGCCGCCGCGCGCAGGTCGTCGACCCGCGCCGGCAGCGCGACCGCCACGCACAGCCCGCTGTGCTCGACGAGGTAGTCGAGCTCGGCGGCGCGCAGCTCGCCGTTGATCGGCACGACGGAGACGCCGAGCGCGTTCAGCGCGAGCCAGGTGAGGAAGAACGACGGCCGGTTCTCGAGCAGCAGCCCCGCGCGATGGCCGTGGCCGTAGCCGGCCGCCGCGAAGCGCGCCGCGATCTCGCGGACCGCGACGAGCGCGCGGCCGTAGTCGAGCTCGATCGGCGCGATGCCCGCGCGGTGCGCGACCTCGGGCAGGATCTGCAGGAACGGGCGTCGCGGATGCTCGGTCGCGATCCGCTCGAACGCGGCGAACACGCTCGCGTCGTCGTCGGGCACGGGGGGCGACGCGCGGCCGTCGCCGTCCGGGAGGAGCGGGCTCATGGGAAGAGCTGGATCGAGGGCAGCGCGGCGTCGCAGTTCAGCAGGTCCACCCGCTTCAGGCGGATCCGCGGCGCGCCGTCGACCGTCGCGATCGTGTGGCGCACGACCGCGGCGAGCACGATCTGCGCCTCGCCCTGCGTCTCGACGTAGAGCTCGTTCGTGCGCATCGTCCAGGTCCCGGCGGCCTCGTCGGCGGACTCGAGCTCCGGGCGCTGGAGCACGTGCAGGCAGCGCACCGGCGGATGCAGCGAGAACGAGCGCGGGTTGGAGAAGCGCTCGATCCGCAGCCGCAGCAGCAGCTTGTCCTCGTCCATCAGCGAGGTGTGGTTCTCGCGGTCGGGCTGCCCGGGCGCGAGCGGCACCCAGTAGACGCCGTCGTCCGCGTACAGCGCGTACCACTCCTCCCAGCGGCGCTCGTCGATCAGCCGCGCCTCGAGGTAGACGAGCTCGGCGAGGCGCTCGGCCGTCGTCGGTGCGGCGCCCGTCATGCCGGCGTCCCCTCGGTCATGTAGCGCGCCCACGCGCGGAACTGGTTGCGCATCGACACCTCGCTCGTGCCCTTCGTCGTGCGGTCGGCGGCGCCGATCTCCGCGGGATCGAAGTCGCGGTGCAGGCTGACCCACGGGTTGCCCGAGGCGGCGAGCCCCTGCTGGATCGACCGGTAGCAGTGCAGGTCGTCGTGGCCGACGACCGACATCGGCGAGTTGATCAGCCGCGAGTACGTCATCGTCCGCTTCAGCAGCGACTCGGGCGCGCCGACCTGCCGGAAGGTCCACGACTCGATCAGCGTCCGGTCCGCGGCGAGCGGGCGCACGACGCGGATCGCCGAGATCGCGCCCTTGATCGTCAGGCTCGGGTAGTAGACGGTGTTGTGCCGCACCTCGCCGAGGATCGCGTGCGCGCGCTCCTCGCCGTACGCGGCGACCATCGCGCGCTCGTACTCGGGGATCTGCGAGTACTTCGAGTGGATCGAGCCGTGCACGCCGGTGTAGCCGTGCCCGTTGTCGAACACCCGCACGCCCATCGAGTCGAAGAAGTCGTAGCTCGACACGAAGGGCACGAACTGCTCGATCGCCATCGGCTTGGGCTCGTCGGCCGGCCGGCCGGACCACAGCCGCTTGGCGGTGCCGGCCGAGGACTCGTGCGCCACCATCGGATGCATGGTGTCGTTCAGGTTCTCGACGAACATCTTCCAGTTGCAGTCGTGCAGGTAGCGCAGCACGCCGCCGGCCACCTCGAGCCGGCCTTCGGGCGAGCGCTCGACCATGTTGTCGATCGAGGTCAGCGACGCGCCGAAGTACTCGCGAAAGCCCGGCCCGTCGTCCGACAGCCGGCAGAACACGAAGCCCCGGTAGTTCTCGACGTGGCGCAGCGCGGCCATCCCCCGCGCGTTGGGCGAGCGCTCGAAGCCCGTGCCCTCGTAGCCCTGCTTCAGCGGTACCGCCCGGATCGCCCCGTCCAGGTCGTACGCCCACGCATGGTACGGACAGCGAAAGAACCGCCCGACGTGGCCCGACGCCTCGCTCACCAGCTTCGCGCCCTTGTGCGCGCAGCGGTTCTCCAGCACCCGCACCGCGCCGTCCTCGCCGCGCACCATCACCAGCGGCCGCCCGGCGATCTCCACCGCCGCGTAGTCGCCCGGCGCCGGCACCTGGCTGTCGTGCCCGACGTACACCCAGGTGCGCGACCACAGCCGCTCGCGCTCGAGCTCGTACACCTCGGCGTCGACGTACACGTCGCGGTGCACCGCGTCCTCGCGCACCAGCGCGCGCAGCGCACCCGGATCGTCGCGGTAGCGGCTCCGCGCGCGCGGAGCCCCGGTCGTCGCGTCCATTCTCCCTCCCTCCTCAGTCGGTGGAGCCGGCGCGCCGGCTCAGGCGGCGTGCGCGGCGGGCGGCACGGCGCCGCCCCCCTCGAGCCGCGCGAGCGCCGCGCCGAGCGCGACCCCGCCCTCGTCGGCGAGCGCCGCCTCGCGCAGGCCGCGCAGGCCCGCCGCCGACAGCGCGCCCGGCGGCAGGCGGTCGACCGCCTGCATCAGCCGCTCGAAGTTCGCCCAGCCGCGCGCGTGCGTGTCCGAGTAGCCGCGCACCAGCGTCTGGCAGCGCGCGATCTCGAGCGCGAGCGCCGGATCGCGACCCGCGACCGCGACGACGCGCGCGAGCCAGTCACCGATCCGCGCCGTCTCGACCTGGAAGCGCAGCGACGAGCGGCGGATCCGCCGCAGCGACGCGACCGCGTAGAGCGTCAGGAAGCCGCGCACCGAGCTCGTCCGCACGACCCGCCCGCCGCCGGCCAGGCGCGTCGCCCAGCCGCGCAGCCGCGGGCCGGCGAGCAGCCGCCGACCCAGCGCGGCGGGCAGCGTGTCGGCGATCTCCTCGACGCGCGGATGCAGGAACTCCCCGATCTCGAGCAGCTGGCCGTCGGCCAGCCGGACCTCGCCCGCGACCCGCTCGAAGCGGCTGCGCCGCGTCTTCAGGTCGGCCACGCGCACCGTGTCCTCGTACGACATCCACAGCGCGAGGTGCCGCGCGGTCTCGGCGAGCAGCGCGTGCGGCGGCTCGCCGGCGATCGCGCCGCCGCCCCGCGCGTCGAGCGCGCGCAGCGGCCCGAGGCGATCGAGGTAGTCGGCCGCGTGCGCCTCGTCCTGCCAGTCGGCCAGCCGCAGCACGCCCGCGCGCAGCACCTCGTGCGCCTCGGCCGGGAAGTCGGCGACGATCCGCGCCTCGTGCGCGCGCAGCCGCGGCCCGAGCACCGTCGGCCGACGGGCCGGGGCGGCCGCGCCCGGTCCGCCGGGCAGCGCCGCGCTGCCCGAGGGGCCGTCGGCGACCGAGGTCGCGCCGGTCGAGACCGCGTCGCCGGGCGCCGGGAGCGGCGCCGCGGCCGCCTCGCGGGCGGCGTCGAAGCCGGCGGCGAACGCGGCGAGGCTCGCGTCGACGCCGACGCCGCCGCGCCGGACCGCGGCCTCGAAGGCCTCGCGCGGGAACGGCAGCGCGCCGGTGCCGGCGAGCGCGCCGAACAGCGAGGCGCTGATCACGCTGCGGGCGTCCTCGGCGAGCCGCGCGAAGTCGGCCGCGACGAACCGGCGCGCCGCGTCGCGGCCGGCCCCCAGCAGCGCCGACGAGTCGACGCGGCCGTCGGCCATCGCGGTCTTCTCGGTCATCGAATAGACGCGGTTGGTCGAGGCGATCAGCGTGGTGCGGTCGTCGCTGACGAGGCCGCGCTGGATCGCGCGCCCCGCCTCCATCAGCTCCGAGGCGATCACCACGTCGACCTCGCCGGGCGTCGGCATCAGCGCGAGCACCGGCTCGCGGCCGGCCGCGCGCACCGCCGCCTCGGGGAACAGCTCCACGTAGTAGATCGTCGCGCCGGTGCGCTGCGCGACGCCGGGCACCGAGGTGGCCTGCGCGACGAAGCCGTTCGACTCGCCGAGGTCGACCACCCAGTCGGCGAGCACCCCGCCGCCCTCGCCGCCCATCGCGAGGATCGCGACGCAGATCGCGCGCGGACGCCCCGCGTCCACGACGCCGGCCGTCCCGGCCGTGGCCGCGGGCGCCGCGGCGTCGCCGCGCGGGCGGGACAGCTCGCGCGCGCTCATGCCGCGAACCCCTCGAGCCGGCGCTCGATGCGGCGCTGCAGCCAGCCGACGATCCGGCGGCGCCAGCGGTCGCGACGGCGATCGCCCGCGCTCGGGTTGTGGACGATGCCGGCCCGGTAGAACGACGGGCACAGCACCGCGGCGTGCGACACCTCGCCGCACAGCCCGCAGCCGACGCAGGAGTCGACGACCGCGGCGATCGGCTCGGTGCGCAGCGGGTCGGGGTTGTCGCGCACCGTCAGCGACGGGCAGCCCGACAGCCGGATGCACGAACGATCGCCGGTGCAGGTGTCCGGGTCGACGCCGAAGCGCTCGCGCACCACCCGCTCGCCCGAGGCGATCGCCGCGCGCTGCTTCGGCTTCTCGCGCCGCTGCCGGTTGAGCATGCACTCGCTCTGCGCGACGACGACCTTCGGGCCCTTCTCGGGCGTGGTCAGCGCCTCGCGCAGCACGTCGCGCATCCGGGACACCGAGTACGTGTTCGTCACGGTGCGCACCCATTCGACGCCGACGCCGCGGACCGCGCGCTCGATCGGGTTGTTCGTCGAGCGCAGCCCGTTCTCCGCCTTCGACGACATCACGTCCTGGCCGCCGGTCGCGGCCGAGTAGCCGTTGTCGATCACGAGCAGCACGTTGTCGGTCTTGTTGAACACCGCGTTGCCCACGCCGCTCGTCAGGCCGTTGTGCCAGAAGCCGCCGTCGCCCATCACGCTGATCGTGCGCTTCGCGGTCTCGTCGGTGTTGAGCGCGGCGGCGCCCGCCCAGCCCAGGCCGTAGCCCATCGTCGTCGCGCCGATCTCGAACGGCGGCAGGATCGAGAACAGGTTGCAGCCGATGTCGCAGCTGACGTGGTGCCGCCCCAGCTCGCGCTCGAGCAGCTTCATCGCGGCGAAGATCGGCCGCTCGGGGCAGCCGGTGCAGAACGACGGCGGACGCGCGTGCACGTGCGGCGCCACCGCGGCCGCCGGCTCGGGGACGCGGCGCGGCGGACGCGCGATGGCCGACGGATCGATCCGCGCGACGACCGGCGCGTCGGTCCTCACCGGCGCGGCGGCGGCGGCGGGCCGTGCCGCGCGCGGCAGCGGCCGGCCGGCGAGCAGCGCCGGCTCCGTCAGCTCGACGAAGCGCGCGACGCCCGCGGTCACCGCGCCGCCGGTGTACTCGCCGGCGGCCGGCAGCACGTCCTTGCCGTGGATCGCGGTCTGCAGCCCGGCGCGGCGCAGGATCGTGTTCAGCGCCTGCTCGATGTAGTCGGGCTGCCCCTCCTCGACGAGCAGCACCGCGCGCTTGTCGGCGCAGAAGGCCGCCACCTCCTCGTCGATCAGCGGATAGGTGACGTTGAGCACGTACAGCGGGATGCGGCTGCGGCCGAACGCGTCGGCGAGGCCGAGCGTCTCGAGCGCGCGCACCACGCCGTTGTACATCCCGCCCTGCATCACGATGCCGAGCCCGGACACGTCGCCGTCGAAGAACTCGTTCAGCCGGTGCTCGCGCACGAAGCGCACGGCCGCCGGCCAGCGCTTGGTGATCTTCTCCTGCTCGTGCTGGTAGCTCATCGGCGGCAGCACGATCCGGCCGGTGTCGCGGCGCGGGTTCTCGATCGCGTCCTTCAGCGAGTACGGCGCGCGGCGGTTCGCCTTGGTGCGGAAGCGGCCGTGCACGTGGCACGCGCGGATCCGCAGCTCGAGCATCACCGGCGTGTTCGAGGCCTCGGACAGCTCGAAGCCCTTCTCGACCATCTCGACGATCTTCGGCAGGTTCGGGCGCGGGTCGAGCAGCCAGACCTGCGACTTCATCGCGAACGCGTGCGAGCGCTCCTGCATGATCGAGGAGCCCTCGCCGTAGTCCTCGCCGACGATCAGCATCGCGCCGCCGGTGACCCCGCCCGAGGCGAGGTTGGCGAGCGCGTCGGACGCGACGTTGGTGCCGACGGTCGACTTGAAGGTGACCGCGCCGCGCAGCGGCGTGTTCACCGAGGCGGCGAGCGTGGCCGCGGCCGTCGCCTCCGACGCGCTGTGCTCGAAGCGGATGCCGAGCTCCTGCAGGATGTCGTTCGCGTCGGTCAGCACGTCCATCAGGTGCGAGATCGGCGCGCCCTGGTAGCCGGCCACGTACGACACGCCCGACTGCAGCAGCGCCTTGGTGACCGCGAGGATGCCCTCGCCCCGGAACTCGTCGCCGTCGCCGAGCCGCAGCGACTGCACTTCCTTCTTGAACGACCTTTCCGCCACCGTCCGCTCCCGGCTCCCGCGCCGCCTGCGCACGGGCGCGATTGCATTAGATGAAAATTCATGCAATAGTCATTTGAAGCCCGAAACTTCCGCGTGTCAAGCGTGCCCACCCCCCGAAACCGGATCGGCTACGACGAGGTCGCGATCGTCGCGCCGGTCACGGTGCCCTACGTGCGCTACTCGATCCGGGCGGCGCACTGGTTCGTCGCGCGGGCGCTGGCGCTGCTGCTCGAGCGCAGCGGGCTGTCCAAGGACGAGGTCGACGGCGCGTGCGTCTCGAGCTTCACGCTCGCGCCCGACAGCGCGATCGGCCTGATGCAGCACCTCGGGCTGTCGCCGCGCTGGCTCGACTGGCTGCCGATCGGCGGCGCGAGCGGCGTGATGGCGATGCGCCGCGCCGCGCGGGCGGTGCAGTCGGGCGACGCCGACGTCGTCGCCTGCGTCGCGGCCGACACCAACCACGTCGACTCGTTCCGGCTCACGCTGTCGAACTTCAGCCAGTTCGCCCGCGACGCGGTGTATCCGTACGGCGCGGGCGGCCCGAACGCGAGCTTCGCGTTCCTGACCGACCACTACATGCGCACCTACGGCGCGACCCGCGAGGACTTCGGCAAGCTGTGCGTCGCGCAGCGCGAGAACGCGCTGCGCAACCCGCTCGCGCTGTTCAGGAAGCCGCTGACCCTGGCCGAGTACCTCGACGCGCGCCCGATCGCCGATCCGCTGCACCTGTTCGACTGCGTGATGCCCTGCGCCGGCGCCGACGCGGTGCTCGTGATGCGGCGCGAGCGCGCGCGCGACCTCGGCCTGCCGTACGCGACGCTGCTCGGCACGATCGAGCGCCACAACGCGTTCCCCGACGATCCGGTGCAGTTCCGGGGCGGCTGGGAGATGGACCGCGACGACCTGTACGCGCAGGCGGGCGTCGGCCCGGCCGACGTCGACCTGTTCCAGCCCTACGACGACTACCCGGTGATCTCGATGATGCAGATCGAGGACCTGGGGTTCTGCGCGAAGGGCGAGGGGCCGGCGTTCGTGCGCGAGCACGGCTTCACCTGGCGCGACTCGTTCCCGCTCAACACCTCGGGCGGCCAGCTGTCGGCCGGCCAGGCGGGCTGCGCGGGCGGCTACCTGGGGCTCGTCGAGGCGGTGCGCCAGCTGACCGGCGAGGCCGGCGAGCGGCAGGTCGCCGACGCCCGCATCGGGCTGGTCAGCGGCTTCGGGATGATCAACTTCGACCGCGGCCTCGCCACCTGCGCCGCGCTGCTCGGACGCGGAGACGCCCGATGAGCGCGCCGATGACGCGCCCGAAGCGCAAGAACCCGGTGCTCGCCACGCGCGCGCCGACGCTGCCGCCCGGCGGGCGCAGCCGCGTCGCGCTCGGGCTGACCGCCGCCGCGGCCGAGGGCCGCTTCGCGCTGCAGGCCTGCGCCGACTGCGGCGCGGTCCAGTACCCGCCGCGCGAGGCCTGCCGCGTCTGCCTGGGCGTGCGGCTGCCCTGGCGCACGCAGGACGGCGCGGGCACGCTGCTCGCGCAGACCCGGCTGCACCACAGCAACGACCTGTTCTTCCGCGAGCGGCTGCCCTGGCGGCTCGGCATGGTGAAGCTCGCGGTCGGCCCGACGGTCGTGGCCCACCTGCACGGCGACGTCGGCGCGGCCGGCGAGCGGGTGCGCGTGCGCGCGATGCTCGACCGGGCCGGCCAGGCCGTGCTCGTCGCGCTGCCCTCCGAGGACACCCCGAACATGAGCGACGACCCGATGCTGCGCGAGATGAGCTGCGACCCGAAGTTCCGCAAGGTGCTGGTCACCGACGCGAAGACCGCGACCGGACAGGCGGTGGTGAAGGCGCTGGTGGCCGCGGGCGCCGACGTCGTCTGGGCGGGCCACGCCGAGCCCTGGAAGAAGCTGCCGGGCTTCGACGCGCTGGTCGCGCTGCCGCAGGTGACGCCGGTGCCGCTCGACCCGACCGACTCGCGCTCGGTGGCGGAGCTCGCCGGCGAGATCGGCGGCCGGGTCGACATCGTCGTCAACACCGCCGAGCACCACCGCGCGCAGGGCATCGGCGGGCGCGTCGCGGTCGAGACCGCGCGCAGCGAGATGGACGTCAACTACTTCGGGCTGCTGCGGCTCGCGCAGGCCTTCGGGCCGGCGCTGCGCGCGCGCGCGGCCGACGGGCCGACCGGCGCCTGCGCGTGGGTCAACCTGCTGTCGATCTTCGCGCTCGCCAACTTCCCCGCGCACGGCACGTTCTCCGCGTCGAAGGCCGCCGCGCTGTCGCTCGCGCAGTGCCTGCGCGCCGAGATGCGCCCGGCGGGCGTGCGCGTGGTCAACGTGTTCCCGGGCCCGATCGACGACGAGTGGAACCAGCTGCTGCCGCCGCCCAAGCTGCCGCCGGCGGCGCTCGCGAAGGCGGTCGTCGGCGCGCTGAAGGACGGCACCGAGGACGTCTATCCCGGCGACGTCGCGCAGGAGTGGCTCGAGCGCTGGCGCGACAACCCGAAGGCCCTGGAACGCGAGATCGGCGGCTGAGCCGCCACGGAGACCGACCATGGACAGGCTGCCCCCTTCCGAGACGCTCGGCGCGCTGGTCGCCGACCTGCTCGCCGGACGCATCCGCGTCGTCGACCTGACGCAGACCCTCGCCCCCGAGTTCCCGCAGATCGTGCTGCCGCCCGAGATGGGCCAGTGCCTGCCGTTCCGGATCGAGGAGATCTCGCGCTACGACGACCGCGGTCCCGGCTGGTACTGGAACAACTTCTCCTGCGGCGAGCACACCGGCACGCACTTCGACGCGCCGATCCACTGGGTCTCGGGCCGCGACCTGCCGAACAACTCGGTCGACACGCTGCCCGTCGAGCGCACGATCGGCCCGGCCTGCGTGATCGACTGCTCGGCGCAGTCGGCCGCCGACCCCGACTTCCTGCTGACCCGGGACTTCGTGCTCGACTGGGAGTCGCGTCACGGCCGGATCCCGCCGCGCGCGTGGGTGCTGATGCGCACCGACTGGAGCAAGCGCACCGATCCGGTGGACTACCAGAACTACGACGAGACCGGCCAGCACACGCCGGGCCCCGACGCCGAGGTCGCGCGCTTTTTCGTCGAGGAGCGCGACGTCGTGGGCTTCGGCACCGAGGCGATCGGCACCGACGCCGGCCAGGGGGTCCACCAGCGTCCGCCCTACCCGTGCCACTACTACATGCACGGCGCGGGGCGCTACGGGCTGCAGTGCCTGACCAACCTCGACCTGCTGCCGCCCACCGGCGCCGTCGTGATCGCCCCTCCGCTGAAGATCCGCCAGGGCAGCGGCAGTCCGCTGCGCGTGATCGCGCTGGTGCCGGGAGGCTGAGCGTGGCGCGACGCGCGGACGCGCTCGCCCCCGGCGCGGCGGCGAACGACGAACCGCTCGAGGGCTTCATCGCCGGCTACCTGCCGTACCTGCTCGCCCGCGCGAGCCACCTGATCTCGGGCCAGTTCCACGCGCACCTGGCCGCGGAGAAGGTGCCGGTGATGCAGTGGCGCGTGCTCGCCGCGCTGTGGGACGCGCCGAAGTCGGCGCGCGAGGTCGCCGACATCATCCTGCAGAAGCAGCCCACGGTCTCCAAGCTGCTCGACCGCATGGAGCGTCAGGGCCTCGTGCGGCGCGAGACCGACGCCGAGGACCGCCGGCGGATCGTCGTCAGCCTGTCGCCGCGCGGACGCGCGGTGGCCGGGCCGCTGATCGAGGCCGCCCGCGAGCACGAGCGCGCGGTGCTCGAGCCCTTCGGCTCGGGCAACGCGCGCGCGCTGATCGCGGCGCTGCAGCGGCTGATCGACGGCAACGCCTGAGCCCGGTCGCCCGCGCCGGGCGGCCGGGGGGAGCCGCCCGAGTCGCCGGCGCCGCCCGACCCGCTGCGGGCGGCCGTGCCCGCGGCGGCCCGGCTCGGCCGCGCGGCGCGCCGCCGCGGTCGGGCGGACCTGATCTATGATCCCTCCCCAGCCCTTCGCCCACCGTGACCGGAACGCCGTGACCGACCTGCCCGTGCGCCGCCTCGCGATCGACCTCGACACGCCCTTCCCGGTGCGCTGGGCGGGCGGCGACGCGTTCCGCTCGGCGCTCTTCAACGCGCTGTCGATGAGCTTTCCGGTCGGCGAGCAGTTCTTCATCGACTCGGTCCGCGCCGGCATCGCGGCGCTGCCGCCCGAGCGGCGCGAGGCCTTCGCCGCCGAGGCGAAGGGCTTCATCGGCCAGGAGGCGACGCACCGGCACGTCCACGCGCGCTTCAACGCGATCCTCGCCGACCAGGGCCAGGTCAACACCGTCGAGGCCCGGGCCGGCCGCCGGATGGCCGCCGCCGCGAGCCTGGACGTGCGCAACCGGGTGGCGGCCACGGCGGCCACCGAGCACCTGACGGCGGTGTTCGCCGAGTGGACGCTGCGCCATCCCGAGGCGTTCGACGGCGTCGAGCCCCGGCTGCGCCGGATGTGGGAATGGCACGCCGCCGAGGAGTCCGAGCACCGCTCGACCGCGTTCGACCTCTACGGCGCGCTCGGCGGCGACCACGCGTGGCGGGTGCGGACCTTCCGCTACGTGACGACGACCTTCGTGATCGACATCGGGCGCCAGACGCTGCGCAACCTGTGGGACGACGGCGCGCTGCTGCGACCCTCGACCTGGACGAGCGCCGCGCGATTCCTGTTCTCGCGCGACGGGTTCGTGCGCGGCAACGTCGCGGCGTGGCGCGCGTACCTCGCGCCGGACTTCCATCCGTCGAGGCACGGCGGCGCGCTCGGCGCGCGCTGGCTCGACGAGCATCCGGACGCGTACTCGGTGGTCGGGCGCCCGGCGGCCTGAGGGCGCGTCCGCCGTCCCGCGCTCCGGACGGAGGCGGGATCGCCTCCATCGGGCCGCGCGCCGCGGCGGCCGGTGCGCTCAGCCGCCCGGCGCGCGCACCGGCTCGAGCGCCGCGAGCACCGCGTCGTGGATCGTGCCGCCGGTCGCGACGATCGAGTCGGCGCCGACCGGGTCCCCGCCCGTCCAGTCGGTGATCCGTCCGCCCGCGCCCTCGACGACCGGGATCAGCGCCATCAGGTCCCACGGCGAGAGGATCGGGTCGAGCATCGCGTCGGCGCCGCCGGTGGCCAGCAGCGCGTAGCCCTGGCAGTCGCCCCAGGTGCGGTAGAGCCTCGCGCGGCGCGCGAGCGCCTCGAACGCGGCGCCGTCCCGGTGGCGCGCGACGGCGTGATGGTCGGTGGTCAGCAGCGTCGCGTCCTCGATCCGCGCGCAGGGCCGCACCCGGACCGCGCGGCCGCCGGCGAGCCGGGTCTCGTCGCCGGTGCCGAGGAGCGCGTGCCCGGTCGCCGGGCTCGCGATCACGCCGATCGTCGGGCGACCGTCGCGCTGCAGCGCGATCAGCGTGCCGAACATCGGGCAGTTCGCGATGAACGAGCGCGTGCCGTCGATCGGATCGAGCACCCAGCGGTAGCGCGCGCCCGGGCGCGTCTCGCCGTACTCCTCGCCGAGGATGCCGTGGTCGGGGTAGCGCCGCTCGATCAGCGCGCGCATCACCTCCTCGGCGCGGCGGTCGGCCACCGTCACCGGCGTCGCGTCGGCCTTGTCGAGCACGCGCACGTCGGCGAGCCACCACGGGCGGATGACCGCGGCCGCGACCGCGGCGAGCTCGAGCGCGAAGGGCACCAGCTCGGCGCGCTCGGCCGCGTCGGGCACGGCGGTGTGGCGCGGAGCGTCCATCGGCGCGCGGATCAGACCGACTCGCGCATCGCCCAGCGCATGTCGGGGTAGCGCTCGCCCGCCACCGCCTCGTGCATGCGCAGCGCCTCGATCCGCGCGAGCGTGCGCGCCGACAGCGCGACGTCGACCGCGTCGAGGTTCTCGTCCAGTCGCGCCCGCCGCGTGGTGCCGGGGATCGGCACGACGTCGCGGCCCTGCGCGAGCACCCAGGCGAGCGCGAGCTGCGCGGGCGTGCAGCCCGCCTCCCGCGCGATCGCCGCGAAGCCGGCGAGCAGCTCGCGGTTGCGCGCGGCGTTGTCCTGCGAGAAGCGCGGCTGGCTTCGCCGGAAGTCGTCGGCCGCGAGCGCCGACGGGTCGGTCGCGGCGCCGGTCAGGAAGCCGCGCCCGAGCGGGCTGTACGGCACGAAGCCGATGCCGAGCTCGCGCAGCACCGGGAACAGCGGCTCGACGTCGCGGCTCCAGAGCGAGTACTCGGTCTGCACCGCGGCGATCGGATGGACCGCGTGCGCGCGCCGCACGGTGGCCGGCCCCACCTCGGACAGCCCGAGCCAGCGCACCTTGCCCGCGCGCACCAGGTCGGCCATCGCGCCGACCGTGTCCTCGATCGGCACGACGCCGTCGATCCGGTGGACGTAGAACAGGTCGATGCGATCGACGCCGAGCCGCTCGAGCGAGGCCTCGCAGGCCTCGCGCACGTAGTCGGGCGCGCCCGAGATGCCGCGGAACGACGGATCGTCGCGCCGGCGCAGGATGCCGAACTTCGTCGCGAGCACGACGCGCTCGCGCCGTCCGGCGATCGCGCGCCCGACGAGCCGCTCGTTGTCGCCGAAGCCGTAGATGTCGGCGGTGTCGAGCATCGTCGCGCCGCGCTCGATCGCGCGGTGGATCGTGCGGATCGACTCGTCGGGGTCGGCGGGGCCGTAGAACTCGCTCATGCCCATGCAGCCGAGCCCGAGGGCGCCGACCGCCGGGCCGTCGCGGCCGAGCGTGCGAAGGGGGATGTCCATGCCCGATGATGCCGCAGGTCGCGCGTCCGCGCCCGCGCGCCGCTCAGCGCAGCAGCTCGGGCGACACCACCGCCTTCACCAGCACCTGCCCGCCGCCGCGCGCGCGCCAGCCGAGCCACCAGAGGCCGGCCTTGCGGATCGGCCAGACCCCGTCGCGGCCGGCCACCAGCAGCGCGGCGGCCCGTCCGATCCACGGGTTGTGGCCGACGACGACGAGCGTGCCCTCGCGCCCCTCGGGCCAGCCGGTCTCGGCGATCGCCTCGTCGGCGTCCGCGCCGGGCGCGAGCGCGCCGCTCACGCCGTAGGGCAGCCCGAGCGCGTCGGCCGTCCGGCGCGCGCGCCGCGCCGGGCTGCACAGCACCGTCGTCGCCGCGCCCGCGGGCAGCCGCTCGCGCAGCCAGGCCCCCACCCGCGCCGCGTCCGCCTCGCCGCGCGGCGTCAGCGCGCGCGCGTCGTCGGGCGTGCCGTCCTCGGCCTGCGCGTGCCGCCACAGGATCAGGTCCATGTCGGGCTCCTCCGTGCGCGACGCGGCGCAACCCGCGTGCCCGTCGACCCTCAGGCGCGGCGGCGCCACGCGAGCAGCGCGGCGACGCCGAACACCGTGCCCCAGAACGCCGACCCGACGCCCCACAGCGTCAGGCCCGACGCGGTGACCAGGAAGGTGACGAGCGCCGGCTCGCGCTCGGCCTCGTCGGCGACCGCCGCCTGCAGCCCGCGACCGATGGTCGGGATCAGCGCGACGCCGGCGAGCGCGACGACCATCTCGCGCGGCAGCGCCGCGAACAGCTGCGCGATCGGGCCGGCGAAGGCCGCGATCGCGAGGTAGAAGGTGCCGGCGACGGCCGCGGCGAGCCAGCGCCGGCGCGGATCCGGGTGCACGTCGGGCGCCATGCACAGCGCCGCCGTGATCGCGGCGAGGTTCAGCGCGAACGCGCCGAACGGCGCGAGCACGAGCGTCGCGAGGCCGACCGCGACGAGCAGCCGCGACACCGGGGCGTCGCCGTAGCCCGAGGCCCTGAGCACCGCGACGCCGGGCAGGTTCTGCGAGGCCATCGTCACGACGAAGAGCGGCAGCGCGACGCCCAGCAGCGACGAGACCGCGAAGACCGGCGGCCAGGCGAGCGGCGCGAGCGCGGGCCGCGCGGCGGCGACCGTCGCGTCGCCGAGCCCGGGGCCGGCGAGCGCCGCGACCACGCCCGCGACGAGCGTCGCCGGCACCGCCCAGCGCGGCGACGCGCGGCGCGCGAGCAGGTAGGTCGCGAGCATCGCGCCGACGACGGCCGGCGCGGTGCGCAGCGCGCCGAACGCCTCCAGCCCGAAGCGCAGCAGCACGCCGGCGAGCAGCGCGCTCGCGATCGACGACGGGATCCGGCTCATCCAGCGCTCGAAGAGCCCGGTGGCGCCGGCCAGCGTCAGCAGCGCGCCGCAGGCGACGAACGCGCCGATCGCCTCCGGCAGCGGCACGCCGGGCAGGCTCGCGGCGAGCAGCGCCGCGCCGGGCGTCGACCAGGCGGTGACCACCGGGATGCGCAGCCACGCGCTCGGCAGCAGCGTGGTGAGGCCCATGCCGAGCGAGAGCGCGGCCGTCATCGTCGCCAGCCCCGCGGCGTCGAGGCCCATCGCGAGGCCCGCCTGGACGATCAGCGCGTACGAGCTCGAGAACCCGACCAGCACGCAGACGAAGCCCGCGACCAGCACCGCGACCGCGGTGCCGCGCGCCGTGTCCGTGGATCGGGCGTCGGACGCCATCGGCCGTGCCTCAGGCGGCGATGCGCCGGCCGTGCTCGCGCGTCGCGTGGAAGCGGACCTTCGGCCAGCGCTCCATCGTCAGCCGCAGGTTGACGCCGGAGTCGGCGAGGTACACGAGGTTGCCGTCGACGTCCTTCGCCAGCCGCATCTGCTGCGCGCGGGTGAACTCGCGCAGCACCTGCTCGTCGTCGCAGGTGACCCAGCGCGCCGAGTCGATGCCCGCGCGCTCGAAGGTAGCCTCGACGCCGTACTCGGTCTTCAGCCGGTGCTCGACGACCTCGAACTGCAGCTGCCCGACCGCGCCGAGCAGCGGCGTCGGATCGACGAAGGGCTCGAAGACCTGCACCGCGCCCTCCTCGCCGAGCTGCTGCAGGCCCTTCAGCAGCTGCTTGGACTTCAGCGGGTCGCGCAGCCGCGCGCGCGAGAACAGCTCGGGCGCGAAGTACGGGATGCCGGTGAAGCCGAGGTCCTCGTTCGCCTCGGTCAGCGTGTCGCCGATCTGCAGGTTGCCGTGGTTGTGCAGCCCGATGATGTCGCCCGCGTAGGCGACCTCCATCAGCGAGCGCTCGTTCGCCATGAAGGTCAGCGCGTTCTGGATCTTGACCTCGCGCCCGAGCCGGCGGTGCACGACCTTGATGCCCGGGTCGTAGCGGCCCGAGCACACGCGCAGGAACGCGATCCGGTCGCGGTGCTTCGGATCCATGTTCGCCTGGATCTTGAACACGAAGCCGGTGAACGGCCGCTCGTCGGGCTCCACCTCGCGTGCGCCGGCGTCGCGCGGCTGCGGCGGGGGCGCCCAGTCGGCGAGCGCGCGCAGGATCTCGCGCACGCCGAAGTTGTTGATGCCCGAGCCGAAGAACACCGGCGTCTGGCGGCCGGCGAGGAACTCGTCGAGCGAGAACTCCGAGCCGGCGCCGCGCACCAGCTCGATCTCGTCGCGCATCGCCGCCATCTCCTGCGGGAACTCGGCGTCGAGCGCGGCGAGCCCCTCGCCGCCGATCGTCTCCACCTCCTGGTTCGCGCGCTCCTCGCCCGGCGCGAAGCGCAGGACCTCGTCGCGCAGCAGGTGGTAGACGCCGCGGAAGCGCTTGCCGCTGCCCACCGGCCAGGTGACCGGCGCGCACCGGATCCGCAGCACGCTCTCGATCTCGTCGAGCAGCTCGAGCGGCTCGCGGACCTCGCGGTCGAGCTTGTTGACGAAGGTGACGATCGGCGTGTCGCGCAGCCGGCAGACCTCGAGCAGCTTGATCGTCTGCGCCTCGACGCCCTTGGCCGCGTCGACGACCATCACCGCGCAGTCGACCGCGGTGAGCACCCGGTAGGTGTCCTCGGAGAAGTCCTGGTGGCCGGGCGTGTCGAGCAGGTTGAACACGCAGCCGTCGTGCTCGAACTGCATCACCGAGCTCGCCACCGAGATGCCCCGCTGCTTCTCGACCTCCATCCAGTCGGAGGTCGCGTGGCGCGCGCTCTTGCGCGCCTTGACCGTGCCGGCGAGCTGGATCGCCCCGCCGAACAGCAGCAGCTTCTCGGTGAGCGTGGTCTTGCCGGCGTCGGGGTGCGAGATGATCGCGAAGGTGCGCCGGCGGGCGACCTCGCGACCCAGTTCGGAGGATGCGTCCATGGGTCGGCGCGAGTGTATCAGCCGGGCGGCGCGCCTCCGGCGGGCGCCGGCGTTCCATCCGCCCGACGCGCGCGCGGCCCCGACCCGCCCCGGTGCGCGATACTCGGACGAGCGCGCGTGCCGGCCGTCCCGGCCGCGGCCGCGCCGAGGAGACGCCACCGATGACACCGATCCGACGCCGCCTGCTGCGCGGCGCGCTCGCGAGCGCGGCCTTCGCGCCCGTCGCGCGCGCCGTCCGCGCGCAGCCCGCCGAGCCCTGGCCGGCCCGGCCGGTGCGCATCCTGGTCGGCTTCGCGCCGGGCGGCAGCTCCGACGTCGTCGCGCGGCTGCTCGCGCAGCGGATCCAGCCGCTGCTCGGCCAGCCGGTGATCGTCGAGAACCGGGTGGGCGCCGGCGGGCTGGTCGCCGCCGAGGCCGTCGCGCGCGGGCCCGCCGACGGCCACACCTGGCTGCTGGTGCCGAGCGGGCACGCGAGCCAGGCGGCGATGCTGAAGCGCATGCCCTTCGATCCGATCGACGGCCTCGGCTGGATCGGCACGCTGACCACCTACCCGATGTTCGTCGCGGTCGCGCCCGAGTCGCCGATCCGCACGCTGCGCGACCTCGTCGAGCGCGCCCGCGCCGCGCCGGGCAAGGTCTCGTTCTCCTCGGTCGGCGTGGGCACCGCGCACCACCTGATCGGCGAGTGGATCGCGGCCGAGTCGGGCGTCGACCTCGTGCACGTCCCGTACAAGGGCTCGGCCGCGGCGTTCGCCGACGTCGCCGCCGGCCGGGTCGACGTGATGGTCGAGACCGCGACCGCGGCCCTGCCCTTCGTGCGGGGCGGCCGGCTGCGCGCGGTCGCGGTGACCTCGGAGGCGGGGCGCGCGCTGGTGCCGGGCGTGCCCGCGGCGTCCGAGACGATCCCCGGGCTGGAGTACGAATCGTGGCTCGGCGTCGCGGTGGCGCCCGGCACGCCGGCGCCGGTGGTCGATCGTGCCGGCCAGGCGATCCGCGCGGTGCTGGCGCAGCCCGAGACGATCCAGCGCCTCGACGAGCTCGGCGGCAAGGCCGGTCCGTCGACGCCCGACGCGTTCCGCCGGCGCGTGGAGCAGGACGTCGCGCGGTTCCGGCGGATCGTCGCGAGCCGGAACATCCCGCAGGAGTGAGCGTCGGCGCGAGGCCCGCCCGGGACGCGCGCCGCGCACCGACGGGACGACGCGACGCACCGGACGCACCGACATGACCGATCCGACCCCCTCGCCCGCCGGCGCCGGCCGACCCGACCGGGAGCCCTGGTACCTGCCCGCCGCCGACGAGGTCGCGCTGTTCGAGGCGGCCTACGCGGCGCGGCTCCCGGTGCTGCTGCGCGGTCCGACCGGCTGCGGCAAGACGCGCTTCGTCGAGCACATGGCGTGGCGCCTGCATCGCGCGGCCGGCGCGTCGGCGCGCGCGCCCGAGGTGCCGCTGGTCACGGTCTCCTGCCACGAGGACCTGACCGCCACCGACCTCGTCGGACGCTGGCTGCTGGCCGACGACGAGACCGTCTGGCGCGACGGGCCGCTGACCCGCGCGGTGCGGACCGGGGCGATCTGCTACCTCGACGAGGTCGTCGAGGCGCGCCGCGACACCACCGTCGTCATCCATTCGCTGACCGACCACCGTCGGGTGCTGCCGATCGAGAAGACCGGCGAGCTGCTCGACGCGCACCCCGACTTCATGCTGGTGGTGTCGTACAACCCGGGCCACGCGGCCGCCGGCAAGGCGCTGAAGGCGTCGACGCGCCAGCGCTTCGTGAGCCTCGACTTCGCCTATCCGACGCTCGACGACGAGACGACGATCGTCGCGCACGAGACCGGGCTCGATCCCGACGCGGCGCACCGGCTCGCGCGCATCGGCGAGCGGCTGCGGCACCTCGACGGGCACGGCCTCGACGACGGCGTCGGCACCCGGCTGCTGGTGCACGCCGGGCACCTGATCCGCCGCGGGATCGCGCCGCGCCGCGCCTGCGACGTCGCGATCGGGCGCGCGCTCACCGAGGACGCCGACGTGCGACGCGCGGTCGCCGACGTCTGCGACGTGCTGCTGCCGTGAGCGGCGGCGCTCGGGCGACCGGGGCGGCGCCGTCCGCGTTCGCCGACGCGCACCGCGCGCTCGCGATGTTCGCCCACGCGATCGCCGGCCGGCCGCTGCGGCTGGTGCCGAGCGCGCTCGCGCTCGAGTCGCCGCGCCTGCCGCCCCCCGGCGAGCCCGGCACGATCCGCGTCCCGGGCGCCGACAGCGCCGGCGAGCCGTCGCCGCGGGCGCTGCGCGTCGCGGTGCTGCGGGCGGTCGCGCGCGCGGACGACGTCGCGAGCGCGCCGCCGCGACGCCGGGGCGGCGGCCCGCGTCGCGCGGTGCTGCGCGATCGGCTGACCGCGGTGCTCGAGCGGGCCCGGGTCGACGCGGCGATCCCGAGGCGATGGCCCGGGGCGGCGGCCGACGTCGAGCGGCTCCGCGCGGCCGCGCTGCGTCGCCTCGAGGGTCCGGCGCCCCGCGGCCCGGTGCGCGCGCTGCTCGCCGCGCTGGTGGCCGAGTCGCTCGGCGCGCCGCGGCCGACCGGACCCGATCCGCTCGGCCTGCGGGACGCGGTGCTCGACGCGGTCGCTCCGCTGCGCGCGCCGGGCGCCGCGGCGTCCGACACCGCGCGGGCGGTCGACGGGATCGTCGCGCTGCTCGAGGCCGCGCTGCGGACGCGACCGGCCGCCGGCGGCGCGACCGTGCGCATCGCCGCGCCGGACGGCGCCTCCGACGCCGACGCGGCGCCCGAGGGCCCGCGGCGCGACGACGGCACGGCCGACCGCGGGCGCGAGCCGTCCGGCGGGCGGGACGCGCCGCGCGCCGTCGCCGCCGGCGCCGTGGGCGCGCGTGTCGGCGAGGGCGAGGCGCCCGAGGCGGTCACCGCGGCGATCCCGGCCGGGCGCGACGCGCCGCGCGACCCCGCCCCGCGTGCGCCCGGGAGCGGCGGGGCGCCGCGCGACGCGCGTCCGGCGCCGGGCGGCGTGCTGCACGACGAGTGGGACTACCGCGCCGGGCGCTTCCTGCGCGCCTGGTGCCGGGTCCACGAGCGCCGGCTGCGCGGCACCGAGACCGGCTTCGCGGACGACGTGCGCGCCCGCCATCCCGAGCTCGTCCGCGCGCTGCGCGCGCGCTTCGCGCGGATGCGGCCGACCGGCCGGCTGCGGGTGCGCCGCGTCGGCGACGGCGACGAGCTCGACCTCGAGGGGCTGGTCGAGGCCGTCGTCGACCGCCGTGCCGGTCGCGCGACCGACGAGCGCCTGTACGTGCGGCGCGACCCGGCGGTCCGCGACGTCGCGGCCGCGTTCCTCGTCGACATGAGCGCCTCGACCGCGGTCGCCCTGCCCGACCCGGACGCGGCGGCGCGCGCCGCGCCCGCCGCGACGGCCGCGTGGGTCGACACCGGCGCGCTGCTGTACGGCGCCTACGACGACCCGCCGGACGAGCCGGCGCCGGGTCCGCGGCGGCGCGTCATCGACGTCGCGAAGGACGCGCTCGCGCTGATGGTCGACGCGCTCGCGACGCTCGGCGACGCGTGCGCGGTGTACGGCTTCTCGGGCGACGGGCGCGACGACGTCGAGTTCCACGTCGTGAAGGCGTTCGAGGACGCGTCGTCGGCCTCGACCTGGGCCGCGCTCGCGGCGATCGAGCCGCGCGGCTCGACGCGGATGGGCGCCGCGGTCCGGCACGCGGCGACCCGGCTCGCGCGACGGCCCGAATCGTGCCGGGTGCTGATCGTGGTGTCCGACGGCTACCCGCAGGACACCGACTACGGCCCCGACCGGCTCGACGAGGAATACGGGATCCAGGACACCGCGCGCGCGCTGCGCGACCTCGAGCGCGCCGGCATCCGGACGTTCTGCGTGACGATCGACCCGGCCGGGCACGACTACCTCCGCCGGATGTGCCCGCCGCGCCGCTACCTCGTCATCGACGACGTGCCGGCGCTGCCCGCCGCGCTCGCCCGCACGTACGCCGAGCTCACCGGGCGCGGCTGACGGGGGCGCGGGACGGCCGCGCTCACAGCAGCGGCGACGCGAGCTGCGCCGCGTTCTCCAGCATCCGGCGCCGGAACGGCCGCGCCCGCCACGCGCCGAGCTCGAGCGGCTCGCAGGCCTCGAGGTAGCGGCGCCCGAGCGCGAGCAGCTCCTCGGCGAACGGCCGGTCGTAGATCAGCATCGACAGCTCGAAGTTCAGGTGGAAGCTGCGCAGGTCGAAGTTGACCGTGCCGAACACCGACACCTCGCGGTCGATCACCATGCTCTTCGTGTGCAGCAGCCCGCCCCGGAAGCGCTCGATCCGGACGCCCGCGGTCAGCAGCTCGTCGAAGTACGACGCGCTCGCGTGCTGCACGAGCCGCGAGTCGCTCTGCCAGGGCAGCAGCAGCACGACCTCCACGCCCCGGCGCGCCGCCGAGCTGAGCGCGCCGACCACCCCCTCGCCGGGCGCGAAGTACGGCGTCGTCAGCACGAGCTCGCGCCGCGCCGCGTGGATCGCGGTCAGGATCACCGACTCGACGTGCTGGAACGCGAAGCCCGGCCCCGACGGATAGGCCTGCAGCGCCACCGGCCCGGCCACCGGCCCGTGCCCGACCCGGCGGTCGTCGCGCAGCCGCGGCCCCTCCTGCAGCACCGCCATCGCGTTCGTGACCGCCCCGAGCAGCGCGCAGCTCGGCCCCTGGATGCGGACCATCGCGTCGATCCACTGGCCGACGCCCGCGTGCCGCTTGAAGTGGCGCGGATCGGCGAGGTTGAAGCTGCCGGTCCAGGCGACGTGGTCGTCGAACACCGCGATCTTGCGGTGGTTGCGCAGGTCCGCGCGCGCGACCGCCATCCGCAGCGCGCTCGCCGGCAGCACCACGACCACCTCGATGCCCGCCGCGCGCATCCGGCCGATCGCCCGGCCCTGGACGAACGGCCGGCTGCCGAGCCCGTCCATCAGCGCGAGCACCCTCACGCCGCGCGCGGCCGCGCGGATCAGCGCGTCGACGAGCTCGTCGACGCGGCCGCCCTCGTGCCAGATGTAGAACTCGAGCGAGCAGCGCTCGACGCAGGCGTCGACGTCCTCGATCAGCCGCCCGAGGATGCCGTCGGCGTCGTCGAGCAGCTCGACGCGGTGGCCGCGCATCACCGGGATCGCGCCGAGCGACTGCGCGAGGCGCGCGACCGGCTCGCCGACCGGCCCGACGTCGGCGGGGTCGAGCCGCGCGTCGGACGCGAGCCGGTCGAAGTGCCGGGCGAGCGCCGCGCGCTCGGCCTCGGCGCGCTCGATCCAGCGCCGGCCGAGCCGGCGCTCGCCGATCATCACGTAGAGCACGAGCCCGCCGACCGGCACGAGCAGCACCAGCAGGATCCAGGCCATCGACACGCCCGGCGGGTTGCGCCGCGCGAGGATGCGCAGGGTCACCGCGACGAAGACCGCCGCGTGGGCCAGCGCGAGGAGCAGCACCTGCATCCGCATCGCGGTGCAGTCTAAGCGAAACGGCCGGGCGGTTCGACGCGGCCCGACCGTTCCCGGCAGGGGGTCTCGCGACGGGGCCCGCCGCGGGAACGATAATCGGGCGATGGCGAGCGACGGGCATCCCCGGCACGACGATCGCGGCGCTCCCCCGGCCGGGGGGCACGGCCGCGCCCACCCGCACGGCCGGGGGCGCGGCCACGGCCACGAGCACGGGCACGGGCGCGACCTTGGGGACGGTCACGGCCGCGGACATGGCCACGGTCAGGGGCAAGGTCACGAGCACGGGCGTGGTCACGAGCCCGAACGTGGTCACGAGCCCGGGCGTGGTCAGGAGCACGGGCATGGTCACGACCACGGCCACGACTACGGTCACGGTCACGACCACGGCCACCCTGGCCACGACCACGGCCACGGCCTGCTCGGCGCGCACGTCCACGCGCCGCCCGACACCCACGGCCGCGCGTTCCTCCTCGGCATCCTGCTGAACGCCGGCTTCGTGCTCCTCGAGGTCGTCGCCGGGCTGTGGTCGGGCTCGCTCGCGCTGCTGTCCGATGCCGGCCACAACCTCGGCGACGTGCTCGGGCTGGCGCTCGCCTGGGCCGGCGCCTGGGCGTCGGCGCGCGCGCCGACCGCGCGCTACACCTGGGGCTGGCGGCGGGCCGCGCTGCTCGCGGCGCTGGCCAACGCGGCGCTGCTGGTCGCCGCGGTCGGCGCGATCGCCTGGGAGGCGGTCGGGCGGCTGGGCGATCCGTCGCCGGTCGACGGCGCCGTCGTGATCGGCGTCGCGGCCGCCGGCATCGCGGTCAACGGATTCACCGCCTGGCTGTTCGTGCGCGGCCGCGACGACGTGAACGTGCGCGGCGCGTTCCTGCACATGGTCGCCGACGCGGCCGTGTCGGCGGGCGTGGTCGTCGCCGGCCTCGTCGTCGCGCTCACCGGCTGGCGGATCGTCGATCCGCTGATCGGCCTCGCGATCGCCGCGCTGGTCGGCTGGAGCACGGTGTCGCTCGGCCGGCAGGCGCTCGCGCTCGCGCTGGACGCGGTGCCGCCCGGCATCGACCCCGGCGAGGTCGACCGCGCGCTGCGCGGGCTGCCGGGCGTCGACGGCCTGCACGACCTGCACGTCTGGCCGCTCGGCACGCGCGGCGCGGCGATGAGCGCCCACCTCGAGATGCGGACCGCCCCGGGCGACGGCTTCCTCGCCGACGCCCGCGCGCTGCTCGCCGCCCGCTTCGGCATCGAGCACGTCACGCTGCAGGTGGAGACCGGCGCGGGCTGCCCGCAGGACTGCGCCCGCCCGCGCGAAGCCGCCGTCGCGCGGCGCCGGGACGTCGCGCGGCGCTAGGAGGTCGCGCGCCGCCGGCCGACCGAGCGCGAGATCGCGCGGACCAGGTCGGACGGCGAGCAGGGCTTGGGCAGCACCTCGAAGCCGTCGGCGAGCGCGCTCTCCAGCTGCGGCGCGTGCCCGGTCATCAGCACCACCGGCAGCTCGGGCAGCCGCTCCCGGAGCGCCCGCGCGAGCGCCAGCCCGTCGACCGGGCCGGGCATCATCACGTCGGAGAGCACCACGTCCCAGCGCTCCGGCTCGGCCGTCACCCGCTCGAGCGCCCGCTCGCCGTCGGCCGCGCTCTCGACGACGCAGCCGGCGTCCTCGAGCAGCCGGCGCGTCGTGTCGGCGACCTCGGGGTTGTCCTCGACCAGCATCACCGTCGCCCGGACCGACGGCGGCGGCACCGGACCGGCCTCCGCCGGCCGTTCCGGCGCGGCGCCCGCCTCGGGCAGGTACATCGTGACGACGGTCCCCCGGCCCGGCTCGCTCGACACCTGCACGGTGCCGCCCGACTGCGTCGCGAAGCCGTAGACCTGCGCGAGCCCGAGACCGGTGCCCTGCCCGGCGGGCTTCGTCGTGAAGAACGGCTCGAACACGCGGTCGAGCACGTCGGGCGGGATGCCCTGGCCGGTGTCCGCGATCGCGACCGCGACGAAGGGCCCGCCGCCGTCGGGCAGGCCCTCGGGCGCGACCACCCGCCGGGCGGACAGCCGCACGGTCCCGCCGGCCGGCATCGCGTCGCGGGCGTTCACCGCGAGGTTCAGCACCGCGAGCTCGAACTCGTCGCGGTCGACCTCGATCGCGGCGACGTCGGGCGCGACCTCCGACTCGACCGTCACCGAGGAGCCGACGACCGTGCGGACCAGCCCGGCGATCTCGGCCATGGTCGCCGCCATCGGCAGCGGCGCCGGCTGCAGCGGCTGGCGCCGGGCGAAGCTGAGCAGCTGCCGGGTGAGCTTGGTGCCGGCCGACACGGCGCGCCGGATCGCGTCGAGCCGGGGCTGCGCCGACGCGGCGTCGCCGATGCGCCGCAGCAGGAACACGTTGTTGCTGATCACCATCAGCAGGTTGTTGAAGTCGTGCGCGACGTTGCCGGTGATCCGCCCGAGCGCCTCCAGCTTCTGGCCCTGGCG
Source organism: Burkholderiaceae bacterium (assembly GCA_035628395.1). Classification (GTDB taxonomy): domain Bacteria; phylum Pseudomonadota; class Gammaproteobacteria; order Burkholderiales; family Burkholderiaceae_E; genus UBA4615. Next base: position 31,084 of record DASPJX010000204.1, read on the forward strand.
CAGCGCCTCCTCGGCGCGGACCCGGTGCTCGGCCTCGGTGCGGAAGCCGTCGAGCGCGGCCTGCTCGCGCACCGCGCGCCGCGCCGCGGTCGAGGACGTGACCGCGAGCCAGACCGCGAGCGGCAGCACGAACGCCCCGAGCAGCGCCACCTGCCGCTGCCAGGCCGCGAGCACGACGTCGCGCGGCAGGCTCGCCGCCACCCAGACCGGCAGGTCGGCGACCTGCCGGAACGCGACCTTCCGGTCCCGGCCGTCGATCGAGGACCGGCCCTCGCTGGTCCCCGCGCGCAGGCCCTCCTCCATCCGGGCGAGCAGCTCGCTGTCCGGTCCCAGCCGCGTGTCGAGCGCCGGGGGCTCGGGCCAGCGGGCGAGCAGCCAGCCGTCGCGGCGCACGAGCGCGACGGTGAGCCCGGGCTCGCGGCGCGTCAGGTCCTCGTAGAACTTCGTGAAGTAGGCCGGGAACAGCGAGACCGAGACCACGCCGCCGAAGCGGCCGTCGGCCATCGAGCGCCGGCGGGTGAAGTCGATGAACGGCTCCCCGGTCGAGCGGCTGATCAGCGGGCGGCTGACGAACCACGCGTCGCCGGCGTTGTCGCGCGCCCACGCGAAGTATTCCCGGTCGGCGACGCCGAGCGTGCGCGGCGGGCTCGCGAAGCGCGAGCTCGCGAGCGGCCGGCCCTCGACGTCCCACAGCCAGACCGACTGGAACTGGCCGAGCCCGCGGGTCAGCCCGACCATCAGCCGGTGCAGGTCGGCCTCGGCCGCCCGGAGCCGCTCGTCCGGCAGGTCGCCGGCCTCCTGCAGCACCGAGCGCGCGATCACCTCGTTGGTCTCGAACACGCGGGCGGCGTGCTCCTGCCCGATCCGGGCGGCGCGCTCGAGCCGCTCGTCCGCCTCGGCGAAGGTCGAGCGGTAGCTGACCGCGCAGGCGACCGCGAACAGCAGCGCCGGCACCACCCACGCGGCGAGCACGGCGGCCCGCGACCACCGGACGGCGGCGGCGGCCTCGTCGATGGCCCGTCGGAACTGCAGGTTGTACGAGGACCAGCGATGGGGCACGGCGACGACGCGGTAGGCGGGGCGGCACGCCGGGACACGGGGCACGGCCCGCCGCGGCGGGCGGACGCACCCCGACGGACGTCGGCGCGCCCCGGTTCGGATCGCCGGTCCTGCGGACCGAGCGAGGCCGTGATTGTGCCCCGAAAAGGCCCGGCCGCGGGCGAAGACCGCATCGGGCGATCGCCCGTCCGCCTCCCTCCGGCGGGGGCCCGGCGGCCCGTCCGGGCGGGCCGCCCGCCACGACTGCGGACCGGTCCGCACGGGCCGTCCGCGGCGAACCGGGTGCTATCCTCGGCCGATCCCGGCCCTGTCACGACCTCGATGGACCTGCTGCTGCTGCTGCTCCTCATCCTGCTGAACGCGCTGTTCGCGATGTCGGAGATGGCCGTGGTGTCCTCCCGCAAGGCCCGGCTGCAGCGGATGGCCGACGACGGGTTCCCCGGATCCCGCTCGGCGATGGGGCTGAACGAGGAGCCGTCGGCGTTCCTCTCGACGATCCAGGTCGGCATCACCTCGATCGGCATCCTGAGCGGGGTGGTCGGCGAGGGGCTGATCGCCGTCCCGATCCAGGCGTGGCTGTCGAACTTCCCCCCGATCGCGCCGTACGCCGAAGGCCTGTCGGTCGCGCTCGCCGTCGTGCTGATCACCTACCTGTCGGTCGTGGTCGGCGAGCTCGTGCCCAAGCAGCTCGCGCTGCTCGCGCCGGAACGGATCGCCTCGGTCGTCGCCCGTCCGATGGTCTGGATCGCGCGGGTCACCCGCCCGCTCGTCTGGGCGCTGTCCTCGTCGAGCAACCTGATCCTGCGGCTGTTCGGCGCGCGCCGCACCGACGAGCCGCCGGTCACCGACGACGAGATCAAGGTGCTGATGGAACAGGGCGCCGAGGCCGGCGTCTTCCACCAGAGCGAGCAGGCGATCGTCTCGAACGTGCTGCGGCTCGACGAGCAGCGCATCGGCGCGATCATGACGCCGCGGATGGACATCTACGCGGTCGACCTCGACGACGGCGACGACGCGGTCCGCGACCGGATCGCCGACAGCCCGCACTCGCGCATGGTCGTCTGCCGCGGCGGGCTCGAGCGCATCCTCGGCGTGCTGCGGGTCGGCGACCTGCTCAAGTCGGCGCTCGCCGGCGGTCCGCTCGACGTCGAGCGGCACCTGTCGCCGCCGCTGTTCGTGCCCGAGTCGATCAGCACCACCCAGCTCCTCGAGAGCTTCCGGCGCGAGCGCGTGCAGTTCGCGCTGATCGTCGACGAGTACGGCGACCTGCAGGGGCTGGTGTCGCTGACCGACGTGCTGACCTCGATCGTCGGCGAGCTGCCCGAGCACGACGAGGGCGGCGACACCGACGTCGTGCAGCGCGAGGACGGCTCGTGGCTGGTCGACGGCTCGACCGGCCTCGAGCGGCTGAAGGCCGTCCTCGAGATCGACGAGCTGCCCGACGAGGACGAGCACGGGTTCCACACGGTGGGCGGCTTCGCGATGCACCGGCTCGGCCGGATCCCGACCGTGGCCGACTACTTCGAGGCGGCGGGCTTCCGCTTCGAGGTGGTCGACATGGACCGCAACCGCGTCGACAAGATGCTCGTGGCCCGGCTGCCCGACCCGCAGCCGGTGCCGATCGACGAGCCCTGACCGGTCCGCCGCGCGTGCCGGAAGCCGGCGCGCCGCGGCGCCTCGCGCCCGGTGCGAGGCCGTATGATCCCCGCGTCGCGGGCCCCGGGGCCCGCCAGCCAAGGAACGTCCGAATGATCCCCTCGTCCGCCGTCCGCCGCGCGCTCGCCGGCCTGCTCGTCGCGTTCGCCGCCGCCTCGCCGGCGCTCGCCCAGATCGACACGCTGAAGGTGATGATCGGGGCGAACCCCGGCGGCGGCTACGACCAGACCGGCCGCGGCATCGCCGCCGCGATGCAGGCGGCCGGAGCGGTGCGCGCGGTCACCTTCGAGAACCGCGGCGGCGCCGGCGGCACGATCGGGCTCGCGCAGTTCGTCAACACCGAGAAGGGCAACCCGAACGCGCTGGTGGTGACCGGCGCGGTGATGGTCGGCGCGATCGAGACCGCCCGGCCGCCGGTCACGCTGCGCAACGCGACCCCGATCGCGCGGCTCTTCGCCGACACGCTGGTCGTGGTCGTGCCGGCCGCCTCGAAGATCCGCTCGATGTCCGAGCTGGTCGCGCAGATGAAGGCGGCGCCCGGCTCGGTCTCCTGGGGCGGCGGCTCGCGCGGCTCGGTCGACCACATCCTCGTCGGGCTGGTCGCGCAGGCGGCCGGCGTCGAGCCGACGAAGGCCAACTACATCCCGTTCGCCGGCGGCGGCGAGGCGCTCGCCGCGATCCTCGGCGGGCAGGTGAGCGTCGGCGTGGCCGGGCTGTCGGAGTTCCTGCCCTACGTGAAGGACGGCCGCATGCGCGCGCTCGCGGTGTCGTCGCCCGCGCCGGTGCAGGGGATCCCGACGCTGCGCGAGCAGGGGCTGGCGGTCGAGATGCAGAACTGGCGCGGCGTCTACGGCGCGCCCGGCATCACGCCCGAGCAGCAGAAGGCGCTCGTCGACGCGGTGGTCCGCGGCACGCAGACCCCGCAGTGGAAGGAGACGCTCGCGAAGAACGAGTGGACGCCCGTGCTGCTGACCGGCGCCGAGTTCGGCGCGTACGTCGAGTCGGAGTCGAAGCGCATCGGCGGCATCCTGCGCGAGCTGGGGATGGCGAAGTGAGAGCCGGGGCGCGCGCCGGCGTCGCCGTCGGCGCGGCCGTGACGGCGGCGGCGGGCGCGATGGCGCTCGGGCTGGCGTCGATCGACGACGCGGGCGGCTACGCCGGGCTCTCGCCGCGCTTCCTGCCGTCGCTGGTCGTCGCCGGGCTCGCGGCGCTCGGCGTCGCGATCGTCGTCTCGGCGCTGCGCGGCCGCTTCGTCGCCGGCCCGGACGACGCGTCCGGCGACGCGCCGCCCTCGCCCACCGCGCGGCGCGACCTCGCCTGGGTGCTCGGCGGGCTGCTGCTGCACCTGGCCTCGATCGGCACGATCGGGTTCGTGGCCGCGGGCACGCTGCTCTGGACCTGCGTGGCGCGCGGCTGGGGCAGCCGCCGCCCGCTGCGCGACGCGGCCGTCGCGCTCGCGGTCACGCTGCCGACGTGGGCGGTGTTCGCCCTGGGGCTCGGCGTGTCGCTGCCGCTGGTGCCGCTGCTCGCCCGATGACCGACACGCTGCTCGCGCTCGCGGGCGGCTTCGCCGCCGCCGTCTCGCCGATGAACCTCGCGTGGGCGCTGGCCGGCTGCTTCCTCGGCACCGCGATCGGCGTGCTGCCCGGCATCGGGCCCGCGCTGACCGTCGCGATGCTGCTGCCGCTCACCTCGAAGGTCGAGCCCTCGTCGGCGCTGATCCTGTTCGCGGGCGTCTACTACGGCGCGATGTTCGGCGGCTCGACGACCTCGGTGCTGATGAACACGCCGGGCGAGTCGGCGACGATGGTCACCGCGCTGGAGGGCAACGCGATGGCCCGCGACGGGCGGGCCGGCCCCGCGCTCGCGACCGCGGCGATCGGCTCGTTCGTCGCCGGCACCGTCTCGACGGTGCTGCTCACGCTGTCGGCGCCGCTGCTCGCCAGCGTCGCGCTGCGCTTCGGGCCGGCCGAGTACTTCGCGGTGATGGTGTTCGCGTTCACGACCGTCTCGGCGGTGCTCGGCGCGTCGGTCCTCAAGGGCCTGACGAGCCTGCTCGCCGGGCTCGCGATCGGGCTGGTCGGCATCGATCAGGTCTCCGGCACGACGCGCTTCACGCTCGGCATCCCGGAGCTCTTCGACGGCATCGACGTGGTGGTGGTCGCGGTCGGGCTGTTCGCCGTCGGCGAGACGCTGCACGGCGTGACGACGCGCGGCGCCGCCGCGTCCGCGAACCGGCTGAGCCCGACCCGGATGTCGCGCGAGGACTGGCGCCGCTCGCTGCCCGCGTGGCTGCGCGGCACGGCGATCGGCTTCCCGTTCGGCCTCGTGCCGGCCGGCGGCGCCGAGATCCCGACCTTCGTGTCGTACGCGACCGAGAAACGGCTGTCGAAGCGACCGCAGGAGTTCTCGACCTCGGGCGGGCGCGGCGCGATCGAGGGCGTGGCCGGGCCCGAGGCGGCGAACAACGCGTCGGTGACCGCCGCGCTCGCGCCGCTGCTGACGCTCGGCATCCCCACCTCGGCCACCACCGCGATCCTGCTCGCCGCGTTCCAGAACTACTCGCTGCAGCCCGGCCCGACGCTGCTGCAGACCTCGGGGCCGCTGGTCTGGACGCTGATCGCGTCGCTCTACGTCGGCAACGCGATGCTGCTCGTGCTGAACCTGCCGCTGATCGGCCTGTGGGTGCGGGTGCTGCGCGTGCCGCCGCCGCTGCTGCACGGCGGCATCCTGGTGTTCTCGACGCTCGGGGCGTACTCGATCCGCCAGTCGTGGTTCGACCTCGCGCTGCTGCTCGCCGTCGGCCTCGTCGGGCTCGGCATGCGCCGCTTCGGCTTCCCGACCACGCCGGTGATCGTCGGCATGATCCTCGGCCCGATCGCCGAGAAGCAGCTGCGCAACGCGCTGTCGATCTCGCAGGGCGACTGGTCGGTCTTCGCGACCCGGCCGCTGTCGCTCGCCTTCCTCGCGGCCGCCGTCGCGGTGCCGCTCGTGCCGCGGCTCGTCCGTCGCCGCGCCCTCCGAACCCGGGAGACTCCATGGCCCTGATCGCCGCCGTCCGCTCCGACCTCTACCGCATCGCGCTGCCCGTCGTGCTGTCCGACAGCACGCACGGCGACATGACGCACTTCGAGCTGGTGACCGTGCGCGTGACCGACGCCGACGGCGCCGAGGGCGTCGGCTACACGTTCACCGTCGGCGCGAACGGCGTCGCGATCCACGCGACGCTCGAGCGCTACCTGCAGCCGCTGCTCGCCGGGCGCGAGGCCGCCGACATCGCCGCCGCGTGGCAGGCGATGTGGTGGGCGACGCACTACGGCGGGCGCGGCGGCGCCGCGGTGCTCGCGATCTCGGCCGTCGACATCGCGCTCTGGGACCTCGCCGCGAAGCGCGCGGGCCAGCCGCTGTGGCGCCACCTCGGCGGATTCGACCCGGCGGTGCCGTGCTACGCGGGCGGCATCGACCTGATGTTCCCGCTCGATCGGCTGCTGAAGCAGACCGAGGACAACCTCGCCAAGGGCTTCCGCGCGATCAAGATGAAGGTGGGCCGCGCGAGGCTGTCCGAGGACGTCGAGCGGGTCCGCGCGATGCGCGCGATGCTCGGCGAGGATTTCCCGCTGATGGTCGACGCGAACATGCGCTGGACGCCCGACCAGGCGATCGCCGCGGCCCGCGCGCTGCAGCCGCTCGCGCCGACGTGGATCGAGGAGCCGACCATCCCCGACGACGTGAGCGGGCACGCGCGGATCGTCCGCGAGGGCGGGCTGCCGGTGGCCACCGGGGAGAACTTCCGCACGCTCTGGGAGTTCCGGCAGATGATCGCGGCCGGCGGCGTCACCTACCCCGAGCCCGACGTCACCAACTGCGGCGGCGTGACGGTGTTCATGAAGGTCGCCGCGCTCGCCGAGGCGTTCAACCTGCCGGTGACCTCGCACGGCGCGCACGACGTCACCGTGCACCTGCTCGCCGCGGCACCGAACCGCTCGTACCTCGAGGCGCACGGCTTCGGGCTCGATCGCTACGTCGCCGAGCCGCTCGCGATCCGCGACGGCGTCGCGATCGCGCCGTCGCGGCCCGGCCACGGCATCGAGTTCGACTGGGCCGGGCTCGAGGCGACGCGTCCCGCGTGAGGCGGCCGTGAGCGCCCTGCCCGTCGCCGCCGACGACCCGGTCGCGCCCGCGCAGCGCCCGCGCGGCCGCTTCGCGCGGCGCGCGTGGGCGCTCGTCGCGCCCTATTTCGCGAGCGAGCGGCGCTGGCAGGCGATCGGCCTGCTCGCCGCGGTGGTCGCGCTGAACCTGGTCACCGTCTACGTCGACGTGCTGATCAACGACTTCCAGCGCGACTTCTTCAACGCGATGGAGAGCCGCGACCAGGCCGAGTTCTGGCGCCAGCTGATGCGCTTCGGCGGGCTCGCGTTCGCGTTCATCCTGGTGGCGGTCTACAAGTTCTACCTGACCCAGCTGTTCGAGCTGCGCTGGCGGACCTGGCTCACCGAGCGCTACGTCGACCGCTGGCTCGAGCACCGCGCGTACTACCGGCTCGAGCTCGGCGGCGCCGAGGCCGACAACCCCGACCAGCGGATCGCCGAGGACGTCCGGCTGTTCACCGAGTACACGGTGTCGCTGTCGATGGGGCTGCTGAACTCGGTGGTCACGCTCGCGTCCTTCGTCGCGATCCTGTGGGTCGTGTCGGGGCCGCTCGCCGTCGCGATCGGCGGCACGGAGGTGACGATCCCCGGCTACATGGTCTGGGTGGCGCTGCTCTACGCGATCGGCGGCAGCCTGCTGTCGCACGCGATCGGCCGGCGCCTGATCCCGCTGAACTTCGCGCAGCAGCGCTTCGAGGCCGACTTCCGCTACGGGCTGGTGCGCATCCGCGAGCACGCCGAGAGCATCGCGCTCTACCGCGGCGAGGACGCCGAGCGGGGCGGCACGCTCGAGCGCTTCGGGCGCGTCGTCGCCAACTACTGGGCGCTGGTGCGCGCGCAGAAGCGGCTGATCTGGGTGCAGAGCTTCTACTCGCAGCTCGCGGTGATCTTCCCCTTCGTCGTCGCCGCGCCGCGCTACTTCGGCGGCTCGCTGAAGCTCGGCGACGTGATGCAGATCTCGAACGCGTTCGCGCAGGTGCAGGGCGCGCTGTCGTGGTTCGTCGCCGCCTACGCCGACCTCGCCACCTGGAAGGCGACGACCGACCGGCTGCTGACCTTCGACGACGCGCTCGCCGCGCTGCGCGCGTCCGAGGCCTCGCTGCTGCACGCCGCGCCCGCGGCCGCGCCGGCGCTCGACGGCGTGCGGCTCGACACGCCGCGCGGCACGCCGATCGTCGCCGCCGCGACGCTCGCGATCGCCCCGGGCGAACGCGTGCTGCTCACCGGCCCGTCGGGCAGCGGCAAGAGCACGCTGTTCCGGGCGCTGGCCGGCATCTGGCCGTACGGCGACGGGCGGGTCGGCGCGCCCCGGGGGGGCATCCTGTTCCTGCCGCAGCGGCCCTACCTGCCGATCGGGTCGCTGCGCGCGACGGTCTCGTTCCCGGCGGCGGCCGACGCGTTCGACGACGCGGCGATCGCGCGGGCGCTGCGCGACGCCCGGCTGCCCGCGCTCGCCGACCGCCTCGACGAGGTCGCGGCCTGGGACCGGCGGCTGTCGCCGGGCGAGCAGCAGCGGCTCGCGGTCGCGCGCGCGCTGCTCAACCGGCCCGACTGGCTGTTCCTCGACGAGGCGACCGCGGCGCTCGACGAGGCGACCGGCGTCGCGATGTACCGGCTGCTGCTCGAGCGGCTGCCCGGCGCGGCGATCGTCAGCATCGCGCACGACCCGTCGGTGGCCGAGTTCCACGCGCGGCGCGTGCACCTCGCGCCGGGCGACGGCGGCTCGCGGCTCGGCGCGCCGCCGCCCGGGGCCGCCGGGCCGGCGGCCGTCGCGCCTCAGGAGCGTCCGTAGACCTCGTTCAGCTGCTGCCCGACGCGCACGAAGGTCGTGCACTTCGACAGGTCCTTCAGCTTGCGCGCGCCGACGTACGTGCACGCCGAGCGCAGCCCGCCGAGGATCTCCTGCACGGTCTCCTCGACCGGGCCGCGCGCCTCGAGCAGCACCGACTTGCCCTCGGACGCCCGGTAGCGGGCGACGCCGCCCGCGTAGCGCTCCATGGCCTCGGCCGAGCTCATCCCGTAGAAGCGCCGGAAGACCCGACCGTCCTGCTCGACCCGCTCGCCGCCCGACTCGTCGTGCGCGGCGAACATGCCGCCGAGCATCACGAAGTCGGCGCCGCCGCCGAAGGCCTTGGCGACGTCGCCGGGCACCGTGCAGCCGCCGTCGCCGCAGATCTGGCCGCCGAGCCCGTGGGCGGCGTCGGCGCACTCGATGATCGCGGAGAGCTGCGGGTAGCCGACGCCGGTCATCTTGCGGGTCGTGCACACCGAGCCCGGCCCGATGCCCACCTTGACGATGTCGACGCCGGCGAGGATCAGCGCCTCGGTCATGTCGGCGGTCACCACGTTGCCGGCCATCAGCGCGATCGACGGCCAGCGCTCGCGGAAGCGCCTGACGAAGTCGACGAAGGCCTCGGTGTAGCCGTTGGCCACGTCGATGCAGACCCACTCGATCGCCCCGCCGGTGCCGCTCCAGACCCGCTCGAACTTCTCGAGGTCGGCCTTCAGGATGCCGAGCGAGTAGAACGCGTAGCGGTTGCGCTCGGCGTTCTCGCGGGCGAAGAACTCGACCAGCGCGTCGACCGGGTGGTGCTTGTGCAGCGCGCAGTGCAGGCCGTGGCGCGCGAGCGCGGCCGCCATCTCGAAGGTGCCGACGGTGTCCATGTTGGCCGCGATGATCGGCACCGACGGCCGGCGCAGCGGCGAGTGGCGGAAGCGGTACTCGCGGACCAGGTCGACGTTGGCCCGGCTGCCGAGCGTGGAGCGCTTGGGCCGGAGCAGCACGTCGCGGAAGTCGAGCTTCGGTTCGTATTCGATACGCATGTTCCGCATCATGCCATCGCGGTAATGAGGTACAATGAGCGGCTCGGTCGGCTGGATGCATCGCGTTCGCCGACCGTTCCTTCCATCGCCTCCGACTCCGCCGAGCGCGTCGGGCCCGTCTCACCGGGCCGGCCGGGCGGACGCGCCCCCCGCGGGGGACGCGGTTGGCGCCGATGTCACGCCAACCGCCGCCCGGTCCGCACCGGGCGCAAGAGGATTTGTCATGTTCCGTGATTCCGACCTGGAGTCGGGCGCGTTCGCGTCCGCATCGCCCGTCGCCGCCGCCGTCGAGGCCGCGCCGACCGTTCCGTCCGCCTTCGCCGCCCTCGGCCTGTCCGAGCCGATGCTGCGCACGCTCGCCCGCCTCGGCCACGAGACGCCGACGCCGGTGCAGCGCGAGGCCATCCCCGCGCTGATCGAGGGCCACGACCTGCTGGTCTCGGCCGAGACCGGCAGCGGCAAGACCGGGGCGTTCCTGCTCCCGGCGATCGACCGCCTCGCCGCCTCGCCCGAGGGCCGGCGCGGCGCGCCGCGCGTGCTGGTGCTCGCCCCGACCCGCGAGCTCGCGCTGCAGGTCGAGCAGGCCGCGCTGCTCTACGGCCGTCACCTGCGCAGGATGCGCACGGTCAGCCTGATCGGCGGCGCGCCGTTCGGCCCGCAGCTGCGCCGGCTGTCCGAGGGCGTCGACCTGGTCGTCGCCACCCCGGGCCGCCTGGTCGACCACCTCGAGCGCGGCCGCATCGACCTGTCGTCGGTCAACCTGCTGGTGCTCGACGAGGCCGACCGGATGCTCGACATGGGCTTCGCCGACGAGATCGACGCGGTCTGCCGCCGCCTGCCCGACGTCCGGCAGACGGTGCTGTTCTCGGCCACGCTCGACGCCCGCATCGGCGGCGTCGCGTCGAAGGTCGCCCGCGATCCGCGCCGCATCGAGGTGGATGCGCGCACCGACGCCGGCACGCTCACGCAGGTGGTCCACCACGTCGACGACCTGCGCCACAAGCTCGCGCTGCTCGACGCGGTGCTCGGCCGCGGCGACGTCGCGCAGGCGATCGTCTTCGCGTCCACCAAGGCCGCGGTCGACGAGCTCACGATGAAGCTGCGCGACGACGGCCGCCAGGCCGCGGGGCTGCACGGCGACATGCCGCAGGTGGTGCGCGACCGCGTCGTGCGCTCGCTGCGCGACGGCCGCATCGGCGTGCTGGTCGCCACCGACGTCGCCTCGCGCGGCATCGACGTGCCGACGATCAGCCACGTCGTGAACTTCGACCTGCCGATGCGCGCCGAGGACTACGTGCACCGGATCGGCCGCACCGCGCGCGCCGGTCGCTCGGGCACCTCGATCACGCTGGTGGGCGCGCGCGACCGGCGCCTGCTGGCCGGCATCGAGCGGCTGCTGCAGACGAGGATCCCGGTCGAGGTGCTGCCCGGCCTCGAGCCGCGCAGCGTGCCGTCGCGGCCGCCCCGCCGCTTCGACGCGCGGCCCGGTCCCGGCGGCCGGCCGTCGGGCTCGCGCCCGTCGGGTCCGTCCGACCCGGCGCGCCGCGGCATCGGCGGATTCGGCGGCGCCCGCTCGGCGGACGCCGGCGGCCGCGACGACGGCTTCGGCGGTCGCGGCCAGGAGTCGCATCGCGGCGCCCCCCGACGCGACGGCCCTCCCGCGCACCGACCCCGCAGCGCGGCGCGCCGGCACTCCGGCTGACGAGCCCCGGCCCGTACAATCGGTCGGACACCCTGCCGGAGTCCGACCATCGATCGCCCGATCTCGCTGTTCCTGGACGTCGACGGCACGCTGCTGGAGTTCGCCTCGCATCCCGACGCGGTGATCGTGGGCGATAGCCTGGTCGCGTTGCTCGACGGCCTGCACCGCGCCAGCGGCGGTGCCCTCGCGCTGGTGAGCGGCCGCTCGATCGAGTCGCTCGACCGGCTCTTCTCTCCGTTTTGCGGCGTCGCCGTCGGCCTGCACGGCATGGAGATGCGCCTGTCCCCGGGTGCCGAGCCCGAGCGCAGGCGCACCGACGGCCCGCCCGGCGCGCTGCGCGAGAGCGTCGCCCGGATCGCCGAGCGGCCCGGGGTCGCGCTCGTCGAGGACAAGGGCCCGGCGATCGCGGTCCACCACCGGCTGCCCGCCCCGGCGATGCAGGCGCTGTGCCGCGAGCTGCGTGCCGCGGGCGAGCGCCACGCGCCCGGCTGGACCGTGCTGCGCGGGCGGCAGGTGCTCGAGATCAAGCCGGCCGACGCGACCAAGGCGAACGGCGTCGACGCGCTGATGGCCGTCGCGCCGTTCGCGGGCTCGGTGCCGATCGCGTTCGGCGACGACATCACCGACCTCGACATGTTCGAGGCGATCCGCCGTCACGGCGGCATCGCGGTCGCGGTCGGGCCCCGGATCGCCGGCAGCGGCGACCTGCAGCTCGACGCGCCCGACGAGAGCCTCGCGCTGCTGCGCGACATCCAGGACGCGCTGCGCGACGGCGCGCGGTCGGAGCGCATCGTCGGGCTGCTGCGCAGCCGCGCCCATGCCTGAGTCGCGCGACGGCCACGTCGTGCTGACGGCCGACGTCGGCGGCACCTGGGCGCGCTTCGCGCTCGCCTGCGACGGCCGGCTGCTGCAGCCGCCGCAGCGCCTCGAGCGCGCGCGCTTCCCCGACCTCGCGAGCGCCTGCCGGCACCATCTCGGCGGCACCTCCGGCGCCCCGCGCATCGACGGCGCGGCGATCGCCGCGGCCGGGCGCGTCGAGGGCGGCCGCATCGCGATGACCAACGCCGACTGGTCCGTCGACCCGCAGGCGCTCGCCGGCGAGCTCGGCCTGCGCCCGTCCCGGATCCGCGTGCTCAACGACTTCGCCGCCCTCGCCTGGGTGCTGCCCGAGCTCGGCCCCGACGAGCGGGTCGCGGCGCCCGGCGGCGCGCACGCGCTCGCGCACGGCGCGCCGCCCCCGGGCGACCCGCTCGGCAACCGCGTCGTCGTCGGGCCGGGCAGCGGCCTGGGCGTCGCCGCGCTGCTGCGCGTCGGCGATCGCTGGCACCCGCTCGCCACCGAGGGCGGGCACGCGAGCGTCGCGGTGCGCACGCCGTCCGAGCACGCCGCGCTCGAGCTGGCCGCGTCGCGCTTCGGTCGCGTGTCGTGGGAGCGGCTGCTGTCGGGACCGGGTCTCGCGCTGCTGCACGAGTCGGCGTGCGCCGAGGCCGGCCTGCCCCCCGCGGGGCTCGACGCGGCCGGCGTCGTCGAGGCCTGCGGCCGGGGCGACCCGCTCGCGCTGCGGGCGGCGCGCAACTTCGTCGCGCTGCTCGGCGAGTTCGCCGGCGACCTGGCGCTGCTGTACGACGCGACCGGCGGCGTGACGATCGCCGGCGGCGTGCTGCCCAGCCTCGCGGCCGTGCTGCCGCTCGACGCGCTGCGCGCGCGCTTCGAGGACAAGGGCCGCTTCGCGGCCTGGCTCGCGACCGTTCCGGTCGACGTGCTGGCCTCGCCGTTCGCCGCGCTGCGCGGCGCGGCGATCGCGTACCGCGCCTCGTCTTCGTGAGAGAGTAAGGGGTCGCGTCCGCGCGCGACCCGCCGTTCGTTCCTCCGCCTCCCCCCGCGCCCGACCCGCCCACGATGACCGACCGCACGACCCCGTCCGCTCCCACGGCCGCCTCCGGCAGCTCGCTCGACCTCGGCCTGATCGGCAACTCGCGCACCGGCGCGCTCGTCGATCCGCAGGCCGGCATCGTCTGGTGGTGCCATCCGCGGCTCGACGGCGATCCGGTGTGCAGCGCGCTGCTGTCGGGCGAGACGCGGCCGCAGCACGGCTACGTCGACGTGCGCCTCGAGCGCCAGGCGCGCACCGAGCAGAAGTACCTGACCAACACGCCGATCCTCTCCACGACGATCCACGACGAGGACGGCAACTCGGTCGAGGTGCTCGACTTCGCGCCGCGCTTCTACCAGTTCGGGCGCATGTTCAATCCGGCGATGCTGGTGCGGATCGTGCGCCGGCTCACCGGCCGCCCGCGCGTGATCGTGCGGGCGCGGCTCGCCTGCGACTACGGCGCGAAGCGCTCCGAGCGCATCGTAGGCACCCACCACATCCGCTTCCTGCAGCGCGACGGCGCGATCCGGCTGACCACCGACATGCCGATCACGCAGGTCGTCGAGGAGCGCGCGTTCTTCGTCAACCGCACGGTGACGCTGCTGTTCGGCACCGACGAGACGCTCGGCGGCGCGCCGGCCGAGGTCGGCCGCACGTTCTTCGAGGAGACGCGCTCGTACTGGCTGCGCTGGGTGCGCAACCTCGCGGTGCCCTTCGAGTGGCAGGACGTCGTGATCCGCGCGGCGATCACGCTGAAGCTCAACGCGTTCGACGACTCCGGCGGCATCGTCGCCGCGGTCACCACGTCGATCCCCGAGGCGCCGGCGAGCGGGCGCAACTGGGACTACCGGTACTGCTGGCTGCGCGACGCGTACTTCGTCGTCAACGTGCTGAACCGGCTCGGCGCGACCGGCACGATGCAGCGCCACCTGAACTACATCCTGAACGTGGTCGCCGAGACCGGCCCGCGGCCGCTGCAGCCGGTCTACGGGATCACCGGCGAGGCGGCGATCGACGAGTCGGTCGCGCCGGCGCTGCCCGGCTACCGCGGCATGGGGCCGGTGCGCATCGGCAACGCCGCCTACTTCCAGGTGCAGCACGACGTCTACGGCGAGGCGGTGCTCGCCGGCGCGCACGCGTTCTTCGACCGCCGCCTCGAGCACGGCGCCGACGAGCAGATCTTCCGCGAGCTCGAGAAGCTCGGCGACCGCGCGGTCGCGCACTACGAGGACCCGGACGCGGGGCTGTGGGAGCTGCGCGGCACGAAGCGCGTGCACACGTTCTCGAGCCTGATGTGCTGGGCGGCCTGCGATCGGCTCGCGCGGATCGCGCAGCAGCTCGGCCTCGCCGAGCGGCGCGAGCACTGGGCCGGTCACGCGAAGCGGATCCACGCGACCATCTGCGACCGCGCCTGGAACCCGCAGCTGCAGGCCTTCGCGTCGACCTTCGGCGGCGACCGGCTCGACTCGAGCCTGCTGCTGCTCGCCGAGCTGCAGTTCCTGCCCGCGAGCGACCCGCGCTTCGCGTCGACGGTGCGCGCGATCGAGTCGCGGCTCCGGCGCGGCGACTTCCTGCTGCGCTACGACGAGCAGGACGACTTCGGCTATCCGGAGACGGCGTTCCTCGTCTGCACGCAGTGGTGGGTGCTCGCGCTCGCCGCGCTCGGCGAGACCGACCGCGCGCGGGCGATCTTCGAGAAGCTGCTCGCGATCCGCAGCCCGCTCGGGCTGCTGGCCGAGGACGTCGATCCGGCGACCGGCGAGCTCTGGGGCAACTACCCGCAGACGTACACGATGGTCGGCCTGATCCAGTGCGCGATGCGGCTGTCGCGGCCCTGGGAGGACGCGTACTGAGGCCGCGTCCGGACCGGCGCGCCGCCGGCCCGGCGCGGCGTCACGCCGCCAGGTCCCGACGCTCGCGCGCCCGCGACTCGGTCTTCAGCCGCAGCCGCTCGCGCTGGCGCACGCGGGCCGCGTCCATCAGCAGCCTGCCGGCCCAGCGGTAGACGTTGTTCTCCTTGACCGTGCGCCGCATCATCCGCATCCGCTCGCGCCGCTCGTCGCGGTCGAGCTCGAGCGCCTGACGGATCGCGTTGGCGGTCTCGGTGATGTCGTACGGATTGACGAGCAGCGCCTCGATCAGCTCGCGCGACGCGCCGGCGAAGGTCGACAGGATCAGCACGCCGTCGTGGTCGTCGCGCGCGGCGACGAACTCCTTCGCGACGAGGTTCATCCCGTCGTGCAGGCTGTTGACCAGGCAGAAGTCCGCCGCACGGTAGAGCTCGAAGACCTGCAGCGGCTCCTGGTGCTCGCCGATCAGCACGATCGGCTTCCAGCGGTCGGTGCCGAAGCGCTCGTTGACGCGGGCGGCCGCGGCCTCGGTCTCCTCCTTCAGCGCGCGGTACGCCGGCAGCTTGCTGCGCGTGGGGGCGGCCACCTGCAGCAGGCTCACCTTGCCGCGCCACGACGGATGGCGCTCGAGCAGCTGCTCGACCGCGAGGAAGCGCTCGACGATGCCCTTCGTGAAGTCCCAGCGCTCGACGCCCACGCCGATCCGCACGTCGTCGGCGAGGCCGTAGCGCTCGCGCACCGCCTTCGCGCACTGCTCGACGCCGGGCAGCTGCTCGATCCAGCGCGGCGGCCACTCGATCGAGATCGGGTACGGCGCGACATGGCAGACGTGGCCCTGGATCGTCACCGTCATGTGCTCGCGGTCGATGTGGCACTCGACGAAGCGGTCGATGGTCTCCAGGAAGTTCTGGCAGTGGTAGCGCGTGTGGAAGCCGAGGATGTCGGCCGACAGCATCCCCTTCAGCAGCTCCTCCTTCCACGGGCACACGCCGAAGGTCTCGGCGTTCGGCCAGGGGATGTGCCAGAAGACGACGATCGTCGCGCCCGGGATCCGGCTGCGCACCATCTCCGGCAGCAGCGCGAAGTGGTAGTCCTGCACGAACACCACCGGGTGGTCGCTGCGCGCCTCCTTCAGCACCACGTCGGCGAACTTGCGGTTGACCGCCTGGTACTGGCGCCAGTCGGCCTCGCGGAACGAGGGCCGCACGTACGCGAGGTGGCACAGCGGCCACAGCCCCTCGTTCGAGAAGCCGAAGTAGAAGCCGTTCTCCTCGTCGTCGCTCAGCCAGACCCGGCGCAGCGTGTACGCGGGATCGGCCGGCGGGACGCTGACGCGGTCGTGCAGGTCGACGACGTCGCGGTCGGCGCTGCCGCTGCCGTGCGCGACCCAGACGCCGCTGCACGCGCGGATGATCGGCTCTAGCGCGGTCACCATGCCGCTCGCCGGCACCTGCACCACCGGACGGCCGTCGGGCCCGCGGTTGTGGATGTAGGGCTCGCGGTTCGAGACCACGATCATCTGCGGCGAGTCGAGGCTCTGCTTGACCAGGTGGGCGAGCGCCTGCGGCGTCCAGTTCTCGCGGTAGTCGATCTCGAGCCGCTGGTCGTGCTCGATCTCGCGCAGCACCTTGCGCACCTGCGACAGGATCGGCGCGCTCGCGGTCGACTCGGCGTCGTCGAGGAAGCGCCGGCTCTGGATGTCGCGCACCAGCAGCTTGCCCCAGCGCCGCAGCAGCAGCCACGCCGCGGCGACCGACAGCAGCGCGAGCACCACCGCCGACATCACGCCGAACGCGATCAGGTAGTCGCGCGCCCGGGTCTGGCGGCGGTCGACGAACGACAGGTCGTGCACGATCAGCAGCACCGCGGGCTCGCCGTCGGGCGGCGTCACGGCGTAGCGCGCGAGGTGCACCGTGCCCTGCGGCGCGCGGATCACGCGGCTCTCCGGCTCGTCGGGCAGCGCGGCGAGCGCGCACGAGACCTGCGGCGGCGTGCGGTCGGTCTGGTAGATCGTCTGGCCGTTCGGACGGCACGCGAGCACCGCGAGCAGCCGCTCGTCCTCGGTGACCGTCGACAGGAAGCGGCGCAGGCGCGGCAGCTCGGACCGGTCGAGCAGCGTGGGCAGCGTCTCGCCCATCGAGTTCATGACCAGCTTGGCCCGCATCTCGACGTCGGTGCGGAACCACTCGGTGAGCATGCGCTCGACGTAGGGAACGGCGATCCAGGCGCCCACGGACAGCGCGACCAGCACGGGAAGCGCGAATCGCCAGAACAGGGTGCCGAGCATCAGGCGGCTCCAGGGAGGCGTTCGGGAGGGGAGGATACCGTCAACGTCGGCGCGACTTTCGGAAAACGGGATGGCCGAGGTGTAGGCAACGGCCGTACCCGATCCGTCCGTTGCACAATCGATCGCGCGCGACGCGTCTCGCGCGATCCGGGTTCCACCCATCCCCGTTCAGGAGAGTCGGATGCAGTACCGCAAGCTCGGCCGCAGCGGCGTCTCGGTCTCGGCGCTGTGCCTCGGCACGATGATGTTCGGCGACCGCACGAGCGAGGCCGAGGCCGTGGAGATCGTCGCGGCGAGCCGCGACGCCGGCATCGACTTCATCGACACCGCCGACATCTACGCGAAGGGCGAGTCCGAGCGGATCACCGGACGCGCGATCGCCGCCGACCGGCACCGCTGGGTGCTCGCGACGAAGGTGGGCAACCCGATGGAGGACGGCGCGAACGGGCGCGGCCTGTCGCGCCGCCGCCTGATGCGCGCGATCGACGCCTCGCTCGAGCGCCTGGGCACCGACCACGTCGACGTCTGGTACCTGCACAAGGAGGACCACGAGACGCCGCTCGAGGAGACCGTGGCCGCGATCGCCGACGTCGTGCGCGCGGGCAAGGTCCGCTACCTCGGCGTCTCGAACTTCCGCGCGTGGCGGATCGCCGAGATCGTGCGGCTGTGCCGCGAGGCCGGGCTCGGCGCGCCGGCGGTCTGCCAGCCGTACTACAACGCGTTCAACCGGATGCCCGAGGTCGAGGTGCTGCCGGCCTGCGCCCACTTCGGCATCGGCGTCGCCTCGTACTCGCCGGTGGCGCGCGGCGTGCTCGCCGGCAAGTACGCGCCGGGCCGCCCGCCGCCCGAGGATTCCCGCGCCGCCCGCAACGACCGCCGGATCATGCAGACCGAGTGGCGCGAGGAGTCGCTCGTGCTCGCGCAGCGCGTCGCCGAGCACGCCCGCGCGCGCGGCACGACGCCGGCGCAGTTCGCGGTGAACTGGGTGCTGAACAACCGCCTCGTCAGCTCGGCGATCGTCGGGCCGCGCACCCTCGAGCAGATGCGCGAGTACCTCGGCGCGATCGACCGGCCGTTCGGTCCCGAGGACGAGGCGCTGATCGACGCGATGGTGGCGCCCGGCCACCCGTCGACGCCGGGCTACAACGACCCGGCGTATCCGCTCGAGGGGCGCGTGCCGGTCTCCGGCCGGCCCGGCTGAGGCCCGGCGGCCGGCCGGGCCGGAGCCCGTCGGCCGGGCCGGCCGAGGCGCGTCGGCCGGGGCGATCCGTCCAGCCGCCCCGGCCCGGCGAGACCGGGCCGCCGCACGGCGGGAAGGCGCCCGGACGCCCCTCGGGGGAACCCGACGCGGCTGGAGGGGCGCGTCGGCGCGTGGGACAATGACGGGTTGTCCCACGACCGGCTCCGTCCGACGCCCCTTCCGTGACCGCCCCGATCCTGCTCCTCGCGCTGCTGCTGGCGGTCGCCCTCCTCGTGGGCGCCTGGGTCCTGTGGCCGCTGCTCGGACGCGGCCGCGGCGGACCGGACGTCGACGCCTCGGCGGTCGCGCGCGCGGTGCTGCGCGAGCGGCGGCGCGAGATCGAGGCCGCGCTCGCGCACCTGCCGCCCGACGCGCCGGAGCGGCGCGCCGCGCTCGCCGAGTTCGCCGCCCAGGCCGACGAGGAGCTCGGCGACGGCGCGCCCGCCGCGCCGGCCGCGGCCGCGGCGCCCGTCCGCCGTCCCTGGACCGCGGCCGCGCTCGCCGCGCTGCTGGTGGTGCCGAGCTTCGTGCTGTACCTGCTCGCCGGCGCGCCGCAGGCGGTCTCGCCCGAGTTCGCGGCCGGCGCGGGCGAGCCGCAGAGCCTCGACGAGCTCGCGGCCGACCTGCGCCGCCGGCTGGGCGCCGATCCGAACGAGCTCGACGGCTGGCGGCTGCTCGGTCGCGTCGAGCTCGCCCGCGGCCGGCCCGGCGAGGCGCGCGACGCGTTCGCCCGGGCGCTCGAGCTCGCGCCGAACGACGCGCAGGCGAAGGTCGATCTCGCCGACGCGACCGCGCAGGCCCAGGGAGCGGTGCTCGAGGGTCGTCCGATCGAGCTGATCCGCGAGGCGCTCGCGCTCGACGCGCGCAATCCGAAGGCGCTCGCGCTCGCCGGCGCGTACCAGGTGTCGCGGCGCGACTTCCCGGCGGCGATCGCGCACTGGACGGTGCTGCTCGAGGTGCTGCCGGCCGACTCCGAGCAGGCGAAGCAGGTGGCGGGCTTCATCGCCGACCTGCGGGCGGGACGGATGCCCCGCGTCGCCGCGGCCGATACCCCGCCGGGCGAGGCACCGGCCCCGGGCGCGGCGGCGACCGGCCCCGCCGCGACCGGCCCCGCCGCAACCGGCTCCGTGGCGCAGGCCGGCGGCGCGGCGCAGGGCGGCCCCGCGGCGCAGGGCGGCGCCGGCGGCGCATCCGCCGCGCCCTCCCCCGCCGCGACGCTGCGCGGCCGCGTCGATCTCGATCGCCGTCTCGCCGACCGGCTGCGGCCCGACGACACGCTGTTCGTCGTCGCCCGCACGATCGACGAGGCGGGCCGTCCGGTCGGCCCGCCGGTCGCGGTGCTGCGAGGCCGCGGCGCCGACCTGCCGCTCGACTTCGTGCTCGACGACCGCCAGGCGATGAGCCCCGCCGCGCGGCTGTCGTCGGTGCCGGCCGGCACCCAGGTGGTCGTCGTCGCCCGGCTGTCGCGGCACGGCGAGGCGGGCGCCCGCCCCGGCGACCTGCAGGGCGCGTCGACGCCGATCCGCCCCGGGGCGGCCGGCCTGCGGGTGCTGATCGACACGGTGATCGATTGACCGCGTCCGGGTTCGCGGGGCTTCGCGCCGCGGATCTCGCGCTCGCGCGCGGCGGCCGGCGGCTGTTCGCCGGCCTGTCGTTCGAGCTCGGCGCCGGCGAGGTGCTGCTGCTCGTCGGCCCCAACGGCGCCGGCAAGAGCAGCCTGCTGCGCGCGCTGCTCGGCCTCGCGCCGCTCGCCGCCGGCACGCTCGCGCTCGCCGGCGAGACGATCCGGCCGCGCGCGCTGTGCGAGCGCGCGCTCTACCAGGGCCATGCGGCGGGCGCCAAGGGCGAGCTCACCGCGCGCGAGAACCTCGCGCTCGCCGCCGCGCTCGACGGCACGACGGCGGGCGACGGCGACGCCGCGCTCGCGGCGGCGCTCGACGAGGTCGGCCTCGCGCGGCAGCGCGACGTCGAGACCCGGCGGCTGTCGCAGGGGCAGAAGCAGCGGCTGGCGCTCGCGCGCTTCGCGCTCGCGCTGCGCGCGCGGGTCCGCCCGCTGTGGCTGATGGACGAGCCGAGCGCCGCCCTCGACCGCGAGGGCGCCGCGCTGCTGCAGCGCATGCTCGACGCGCACGCGGCGGCCGGCGGCGCGGCGATCGTCGCGACCCACCTGCCGATCGCCCCCGGCGCGGCGCGGGTGCGCGAGCTGCGCGTCGACGCGTTCGCGCCGCGCCGCGCGGCGCCCCCGGCGGCCGCGGTCCCCGAGCCCGCGGGCCTCGCGCGATGACCGAGCTCGGCACCTTCGCCTGGGCGCTGCGACGCGACCTGCGGCTCGCGATGCGCCGGCGCGCCGACGCGCTCAACGTGCTCGGCTTCTTCGTGCTCGCCTGCTCGATGTTCCCGCTCGCGATCGGTCCGCAGCGCGAGTGGCTGCAGCGGATCGGTCCCGGCGTGATCTGGGTGGCGGCGCTGCTCGCGACGATGCTCGCGCTGCCGCGGCTCTTCGAGCACGACCATGCCGACGGCACGCTCGACGCGATGATCGCGAGCGGCCGCCCGCTGTCGCTGATCGTGGCCGGCAAGCTGGTCGCCGCGTGGCTCGTCACCGCGCTGCCGCTGATCGTGCTGACGCCGCTGCTCGCGCTCGCGTTCGCGATGCCCGCCGAGGCGGTGCCGACGATGCTCGGCGCGCTGCTGCTCGGCACGCCGGTGCTGCTCGGGCTGGGCGCGATCGCGGGCGCGCTGACCCTCGGCCTGAAGGCCGGCCCGACGCTGGTCACGCTGCTGTGCCTGCCGCTGTACGTGCCGGTGCTCGTGTTCGGCGCGGGCGCGGTCGAGGCGCAGGCCGCGGGGCTGTCCCCCTACGCGCATCTCGCCCTGCTGGGCGCTGGTATGCTGGCGGTCGCGCTGGCCGCCCCCCCGGTCGCGGCGCAGGCGCTGCGCATCTCCGTCGAGTGACCCGCCGGCATGAACCTGTTCCGCTACGCCGCCCCCCAGACCTTCTATCCGCTCGCGGGACGGCTCCAGCCGTGGTTCGCGGCGGCCGCGATCGCGCTCGCGCTCGCCGGGCTCTGGGTCGGCTTCGGCATCGCGCCCGCCGACTTCCAGCAGGGCGAGGTCTACCGGATCATCTTCATCCACGTGCCCTCGGCCTGGATGGCGATGTTCATCTACCTGGTGATGGCCGGCTACGCGGTGTTCACGCTGGTGTTCCGCACCCGGCTGTCGGGCATGATGTGCCGCGCGCTCGCGCCCACCGGCGCGCTGATGGCCGCGATCTCGCTGTGGACCGGCGCGATCTGGGGCCGGCCCACCTGGGGCACCTACTGGGTCTGGGACGCGCGGCTCACCTCGACGCTGATCCTGCTGTTCCTCTACCTCGGCTACCTCGCGCTGATCGCCGCGATCGAGGACACCGAGCGCGCCGACCGCGCCGGCGCGCTGCTGCTGCTGGTGGGCGTCGTCAACGTGCCGATCATCTACTTCTCGGTGCGGTGGTGGAACACGCTGCACCAGGGCGCGAGCGTGTCCCTCTCGGCCGCGCCGCGGATGGCCTCGACGATGCTCGCCGGCATGCTGCTGATGAGCCTGGCGGCCTGGATGTACTCGATCGCCGCCGCGCTGCACCGCGTGCGCTCGATCATCCTCGAGCGCGAGCGCCACACCCGCTGGGTGCGCCAGCTCGCGGGCTGACAGGATCCGCGTCGATGGCCGACCAGCACTGGACCTTCATCGTCGTCGCGTACGCCGTCTCGGCGGCGCTGATCGTCGCCGAGGTCGTGTCGCTCGTGCGCCGGCGGCGGCGGGCGCTCGATCGCGCGAACGCCGAGCGCGACCACGACGAGGACGAGCGCGACGCTTGAATCGCGCCCGGCCCCGCCCCACCTCACGGATATCGGACGCCGTACCCCGATGAACGCACCCGCCACCGCCGCGCCGCCGCCGCGCGGCATGACCCCCCGCCGCAAGCGGCTCGCCTGGATCGTCGCGGGCCTCGTCGCGCTCTCGGTGATCGTCGCGCTCGTGCTGTCGGCGCTGCGCTCGAACATCGTGTTCTTCTTCACGCCGACCCAGGTCGCCGCGAACGAGGCGCCGCAGGGTCGCGCGTTCCGCGTCGGCGGGCTCGTCGAGCCGGGCAGCGTGAAGCGCGAGGGCCTCGAGGTCAGCTTCCGCGTGACCGACAGCGCGAAGACGATCCCGGTCGTCTACCGCGGCACGCTGCCCGACCTGTTCAAGGAGGGCAAGGGCGTGGTCGCGCAGGGCACGCTCGGCGCCGACGGCACGTTCAAGGCCTCCGAGGTGCTCGCCAAGCACGACGAGAACTACATGCCGCCCGAGGCCGCCGAGGCGCTCGAGAAGGCGGGCCATCCCGTCAAGTCGGGCACGGTGCAGACGCGATGATCGCCGAGCTCGGACACTTCGCCCTCTGGCTGGCGCTCGCGGTCTCGCTGGTGCAGGCCTTCGCCGGGCTGCTCGGCGCGGCGCGCGCCGACGGCGCGTGGATGCGCACCGGCTCGAACGCCGCCACCGCGCAGTTCGCGCTCGTCGCGACCGCCTTCGTCGCGCTCGCGACCTCGTTCGTCGGCAACGACTTCACCGTCGTCAACGTCGCGAACAACTCGAACTCGCAGCTGCCGGTGCCCTACCGCTTCGCGGCGAGCTGGGGCTCGCACGAGGGCTCGCTGCTGATGTGGGCGCTGATGCTCGCCGGCTGGACCGCGGCGGTCAACGCGTTCGGCGGCTCGCTGACCCGGGTGTTCCGCGCCCGCGTGATCGGCGTGCTCGGGCTGGTCGCGCTCGGCTTCCTCGCGTTCATGCTGTTCACCTCCAACCCGTTCGTGCGCCGGTTCCCCGCGCCCCCGGACGGCCGGGACCTGAACCCGCTGCTGCAGGACCCGGGGATGGTGATCCACCCGCCGATGCTCTACATGGGCTACGTCGGGTTCTCGGTCGCCTTCGCGTTCGCGATCGCCGCGATGCTCGGCGGGCGCGTCGACGCCGCCTGGACCCGATGGGCGCGGCCGTGGACGACCGCCGCGTGGTGCTTCCTCACGATGGGCATCGCGCTCGGCAGCTGGTGGGCCTACTACGAGCTCGGCTGGGGCGGCTGGTGGTTCTGGGACCCGGTCGAGAACGCCTCGTTCATGCCGTGGCTGGTCGGCACCGCGCTGATCCACTCGCTGGTGGTCACCGAGCGGCGCGGCGCGTTCAAGGCGTGGACGCTGCTGCTCGCGGTCGCCGCGTTCAGCCTGTCGCTGCTCGGCACCTTCCTCGTGCGCTCGGGCGTGCTGACCTCGGTGCACGCGTTCGCGACCGACCCGACGCGCGGCATCTTCATCCTCGCCTTCCTGGTCGCGGTGGTCGGCGGCTCGCTGCTGCTGTTCGCGCTGCGCGGACCGGGCGTCACCGGCAACGTCGCGCCGGTCTCCTTCGCGCCGAGCTCGCGCGAGGGCTACCTGCTGGCCAACAACGTGCTGATGGCGAGCGCGGCCGGCTCGGTGCTGCTCGGCACGATGTACCCGCTGGTGCTCGACACGCTCGGGCTCGGCAAGATCTCGGTCGGCCCGCCCTACTTCGAGGCGGTGTTCTTCCCGATCATGGCGCCCGCCGCGTTCCTGATGGGCGTCGGGCCGATCGCGCGCTGGCGCGAGGCGCCGGTGCCCGAGCTCGCGGCGCGCCTGAAGTGGGCGTTCGGCGTCGCGGTCGCGGCCACCGTGCTGATCGCCGCGACCTCGGGCCGCTTCGGCGGCGCGGCCTCGGGCGACGCGCTCGGCGCGGTCGCGTTCGCGATCGGCATCTTCCTCGGGCTGTGGCTGATCGCCGCGAGCGTCGCCGCCGTCGCCGACCGCGCGCGCCAGGTCAAGGCGCCGACGCTCGCCGCGCGGCTGCGCGCGCTGCCCGGCGGCTTCTGGGGGATGATCGTCGCGCACGCCGGCGTCGGCGTGTTCTGCATCGGCGTGGCCGGCGTCAAGACGCTCGACGTCGAGGTCGACGCGGCGCTCGGCCCGAACCAGACCGTCGAGGTCCGCGGCTACGTGCTGAAGATGCTCGACGTGCGCGAGGTGGCCGGGCCGAACTACCGCGCGGTGCAGGGGCGCGTCGAGGTCTCGCGCGACGGCCGCCGGCTGTTCGAGCTGCTGCCCGAGAAGCGCTTCTACACGACGACCCAGATGGTGATGACCGAGGCGGCCATCGACACCGGCCTGACCCGCGACCTCTACGTCGCGCTCGGCGAGCAGCTGCCCGACGGCCGCTGGACGCTCAAGACCTGGGTCAAGCCCTTCGTCGACTGGATCTGGGCGGGCTGCTTCCTGATGGCGATCGGCGGCTTCGTCGCGATCTCCGACCGTCGCTACCGCAGCGTGCGGCGGAGCGCCGCGGCCGCCGCGCGCGGCGCCGGCGCCGCGGCCTGACGCGGGCCCGGCATGCGCACGCTCAAGTACGTCGTTCCGGCCGCGGTGTTCGCGGTCCTCGCGGCGTTCCTGCTGCTCGGCCTGAAGCCCGGGCGCGACCCGCGGGAGATCCCCTCGCCGCTGATCGGCCGGCCCGCGCCCGCGATCGCGCTGCCGGCGCTCGCCGCGCCCGGCGGCGAGCCGAAGGAGTGGTCGTCGCAGGCGATGGCGGGCCGGGTGTGGCTGCTCAACGTGTTCGCGTCGTGGTGCGTGCCCTGCCTCGTCGAGCATCCGGTGCTGCTGCAGATGCGCCGGGACGGCGTCGTCCCGATCGTCGGCTACAACTACAAGGACGAGCCGGGCGCGGCGACCGGCTGGCTCGCGAAGCACGGCGACCCCTACACGGCGATCGTCGCCGACCGTCCGGGCTCGTCCGCGATCGACTGGGGCGTCTACGGCGTGCCCGAGACCTTCCTGATCGACCGCGAGGGCACGATCCGCTTCAAGCACGTCGGGCCGCTGACGCCCGAGATCGTCTCCGGCCGGCTGATGCCGCTGATCCGGGAGCTGTCGCGATGAGGCGGCTGCGCGCGCTGCTGCTCGCGGCGACGCTCGCGGCCGGGCTCGGCCTCGCGCCGGCCGGCGCGCACGCGCAGCCCGCGGCGTCGGCGTCGCGCCTGCCGCCGCAGCTGCCCGCCGAGCAGGCCGAGGCGCTGCTGCGCAGCGACCGCTTCAGGGCGCTCGCGGCCGAGCTGCGCTGCCTCGTGTGCCAGAACCAGACGCTCGCCGACTCGAACGCCGACCTCGCGATCGACCTGCGCAACGAGGTGCTGCGCCAGATGGCCACCGGCAAGGACGACGGCGCGATCAAGGAGCACCTGGTCGCGCGCTACGGCGAGTTCGTGCTGTACCGTCCCGCGCTCTCGGCGCGCAACGCGGCGCTGTGGGCCGGGCCCGCGGTGCTGCTGGCGATCGGCGCGATCGTCGTGCTGCGGCTCGCGCGACGCCGGCCGGCCCCGGCCGCCTCGTCCGCGCCCGTCGACGAGGCGCGGCTGCGCCGCATCGAGCGGCTGCTCGACGACGACGCGCCGACCGGCCCGCGCTGAGCGCGGCGCTCCCGACTCAGCGGCCGGTCGCGATCCGGAACAGTCCGCGCGCCGCGCACTCGGCGTCGGCGCGCACGACGCGCGCCGGCAGCGCGGCCCGCGGCCCGCTCGCGCGCAGCACGTCCCAGGCGCGCTCGTAGAGGCTCGCGAGCGCGGGCGCGCCCACCAGCACGAGGCCGCGCGCGACGTCGTCGGCGAACGGACCCTCGACGGCCTGGCGCAGCTCGGTGCCGAGCAGCCAGCCCGACAGGCGCGCGCGTTCGGCGGCGCCGTCCGCCCCCGCGCCGACCACGCGCGCGCGGAAGCCGAACAGCCGGTTCAGCCAGCGCGCGTCCGCGCCGGGCTCGAGCGCCGACGCGACGCCCTCGTCGAACGCGCGCTCGTCGAGCGTCCCCGGCGCGCCGAAGGCCTTCGCGAGGCTGCCGTGCGTGCCGAGCAGGTCGTACAGCTCGCCGGTGAACCAGGTCGCGAAGCGCTCGATCGTGCCGCCGCGCAGCGCGAGCCACTTGGCGTGCGTGCCCGGCATGCACAGCAGCCCGTCCGCGAGACCGGTGCCGAGCGCCTGAGTCTCCTCGCCGCGCAGCACGTCGGGTCCGGGCGCGCGCAGCCCGCCGACCACGGCGAGCGGACGACCGAGCGAGGTCGGCACCCTCGTCAGCCGCCCGCGGATCGCGTCGACGCCGGCCGGCAGGTCGAGGTACGGCGCCTCGACCCACGCCCCCCGCGCGCCGACCATCCCGCAGGCGATCATCGGCGCGCCCGGATGCGCGGCCGCCCAGTCGCCGACGAGGGCCGCGAGCACCGCGTCGAAGCGCTCGCGCGGCAGGCCGATCGCGCCCTCGTCGCCCGCGCGCCGCTCGACGATCGCGCCGCCGGCGTCGAGCCGCCATGCGCGCACGCGCGTGGAGCCCCAGTCGATCGCGATCACGCCCTCGGCGGCGTCCGTGTCCATGCGGTCTCTCCTCGTCGTCGCGGCCCGCGATGGTAGCGTCCGCGGGCGAGCCCCGCAGCGCGGCGCGGCGCGGCGCGGCGATCGGATCGGCGGCACGGGACTGGTGCGGATCGGCTACACGGCACGAGGTCCGATCGGCCGCGCCGCACGGATTCGGATCGGCGGCGCGGCAGAGGCTCGGATCGGCGGCACGGCACGGCACGCGATCGGATCGGATCGGATCGGCGGCACGGTACGGGGTCGGATCGCCGGCACGAGACGGCACGCGCGTCGCGCGCGATCGGACCGGCGGCCTCGGCACCGCGGGTTGACACGCGCGCGCGACGCGCTTCGAATCGGGCGATGGAAGGAGCCTCGCGTTGAGCTGGGAGGTCACGCTCGCCGTGCTCGCGGCGGCGGTCGTGCACGCGGGCTGGAACGCGATGGTCAAGCGCGGCGGCGATCCGCTCTTCGAGACCGCGCTGATCCACGGCTGGGTCGCGCTGCCGGCCGCGATCGCGCTGCCCTGGCTGCCGCCGCCGGGACCGGTGGCCGCCGCGTGCCTCGTCGCGTCCACCGCCGTGCACTGCCTGTACTACCACGCGCTCGCGGCCGCGTACCGGCACGGCGACCTGAGCCTCGCCTATCCCGTCATGCGCGGCAGCGCGCCGATGCTGACCGCGCTGCTCGCCGGGATCGCGCTCGGCGAGTGGCCGGGCGCGTGGGGCTGGGCCGGCATCGCGGCCGTCTGCGGCGGCGTGCTCGCGATCGGGCTCGCGCGCGCGCGCGGCGTCGATCCGGCGGCGCGTCGCCGTTCCATCGGATGGGCGCTGCTCACCGCCGCGACGATCGTCGCGTACACGCTGATCGACTCGCACGGTGCGCGCCACGCGCCCTCGGCGTGGTCGTACGTCGCGTGGCTCGCGGCCGTCGAGGGCGCGGCGATCGCGGCGATCGTGCTCGCGCGGCACGGTCGCCCGTTCGTCGACTACGCGCGTGCGCGCGGCGCCTCGCCGATGGCGGCCGGCGTCGCCGCGGTCGGGGGCTACGGCGTCGCGCTCTGGGCGATGACGCTCGCGCCGATCGCGCTGGTCGCGGCGCTGCGCGAGACCTCGGTGCTGTTCGCGCTGGTGATCGCGCGGCTCGCGCTCGGCGAACGCTTCGGGCCGCTGCGCTGGGCGGGCGCCGCGTCGATCCTCGCGGGCATCGCGCTGCTGCGGCTCGCGTGAGGCCCGGGGCGGGCCCAAACGCGAAGCGCCCCGACGTGCGGGGCGCTTCGGAGGCCGGGGACGCGCGGCGTCGGACCCGGCGGCGGGTCGAGCCCGGTGCTACTTCGCCTTCTTCTTGTTGACGGTGGCCTTGAAGGCGGCACCGGCGGAGAACTTCGGCACGGTGGCCGCGGCGATCTTGATCTTCTCGCCGGTGCGCGGGTTCTTGCCCGTGCGCGCGGCGCGCTTGCTCGAGTAGAAGGTGCCGAATCCGACGAGCGTCACGCGATCGCCCTTGGTGACGGCCTTGGTGATCGCCTCGACCATCGAGTTGAGCGCACGCTCCGCGGCCGCCTTGCTGATGTCCGCTTCGGCGGACACGGTCTCGATCAGTTCACTCTTGTTCATCTAGCGACCTCGTTGTCCAGTGTGTGAGGGTGTCTCTCGGATTCGGCTGCGGGTGGCGCGATCATCCGGACGTTCCGGTCGCGGCGCGCCCGGTGGAGCCGGAACAGCGCGGAATTCTACCCGCTCAGGTCGCCGCACGCCTACGCCCGTCGGGCAATTTCCCACAGGGATCCCCGTTCCATGCGGGTTTCCGAGCGGTCATCCGGGTCGGTCGCTCGCCGCGTGCGCGAACGCGCCGTTCCAGAAGAGCAGCGGCTCGCCGCCCGACTCGCGCGCGCATCGGCGCACGCGTCCGATGAACAGCACGTGGTCGCCGGCGCGCTGGTGACTCGCCAGTTCGCATTCGAACGCGGCGATCGCGCCGTCGATCAGCGGCACGCCGCCGATCCCCTCGCGCGTCGCCACGCCCTCGAAGCGGTCGTGGCCCGAGCGCGCGAATCGCCGCGCGAGCGCGACCTGGTCGGCGGCGAGCACGTTGATCGCGAAGTTCGGGCACGCCTCGAACGCGGACAGGCTCGCCGAGCGCAGCGACAGGCTCCAGAGCACCAGCGGCGGATCGAGCGACAGCGCGTTGAAGCTGTTGACCGTCAGGCCGGTCGGACGCGAGGCGGCGTCCAGCGTCGTGACGATCGTGACGCCGGTGGCGAACTGCCCGAGGCAGTCGCGCAGGTGGCGGGCATCGGGTGCCGGGTGTCGGTCGGACGCGGCGCGGTCCGGGGACGGGGAAGCGTGGGCGGTCATCGGCGGTCGGGAGGACCCGCGACCGTACCCGATCGGCCCGCGCGGCGCAACGCGGCCGCAGCGCCGCGAAGGGTCGTCCGGCGCGGCGCGCCGCGGGCGGTTTCGCGCACAATGAACGGGCCTCCCCGCCGCGAGCGACGATGACCGATCCGCGCCCGACCCCGCATCCCGACACGCTGCTGCTGCACGCCGACGACCCGCTGCACGAGGGCGCGTCGATCACGCCGCCGATCCCGTGGTCGGCCACCTTCGTCGCCGAGGACGCCGACGACTTCGCGCGCATGGCCTCGCAGCCGATGCACCCGCGCTACTACACGCGCTACGGCAATCCGCTGCACGCCCGCGTCGCCGCGATCGTCGCCGGGCTCGAGGGCGCCGAGACCGGCCTCGTCACCGCGAGCGGCATGGGCGCGATCTCGACGCTCGCGCTCGGGCTGCTGCGCCAGGGCGACCGCGTCGTCGCGCAGCGCAACCACTACATGGGCACGACGAAGCTGCTGTCGGAGCTGCTCGCGCGCTTCGGCGTCGTCGCCGAGTTCGTCGAGCAGACCGACACCGGCGCGTTCGAGCGCGCGCTCGCGACGCCCGCGGCGCTCGTGATGCTCGAGACGCCGACCAATCCCGACTGCAGCCTCACCGACCTCGCCGCCGTGTGCCGGCTCGCGCGCGACGCGGGCGCGACGATCGCGGTCGACAACACCTTCGCCACGCCGCTGAACCAGTCGCCGCTGGCGCTCGGCGCGCATCTCGTCGTGCACAGCGCGACCAAGTACCTCGGCGGCCATCACGACCTGACCGCGGGCGTCGTCGTCGGCGACGCGGCGACGATCGAGCGGCTCTGGTCGACGCAGATCGTGCTCGGCGCGACGCTCTCGCCGATGGACGCGTGGCTGCTGCTGCGCGGCCTGCGCACGCTCGCGGTGCGCGTCGAGCGGATCAACGCGAGCGCGCTCGCGGTCGCGCGCGCGCTGGCGGCGCATCCGGCGGTCGAGTCGGTGTCGTACCCGGGTCTCGAGAGCCATCCGCAGCACGCGGTGGCCCGGCGCCAGATGCGCGGCTTCGGCGGCGTGATGGGCGTGCGCCTGCGCACCGGCTACGCGGGCACCGCCCGCTTCGTGTCGGGGCTGTCGCTCGCGCAGCACGCGGTGAGCCTCGGCGGCGTCGAGTCGCTGGTCGTGCACGCGGCGGCGATGTGGGCCGGCACGCTCGACGACGCGCGGATGCGCGCCTCCGGGATCGAGCCCAACCTCGTCCGGCTGTCGGTCGGGCTCGAGCATCCCGACGACCTGATCGCCGACCTGCGCCGCGCGCTCGACGCCGTCTGACCGGCGGGGCCCGGCCGCGATCGGGGGTCCCGCCCGCCCGGGACGAGGACGCCGGCGCCGCGGCCGCGCGTCCGCGGCCACGCTCGCCCGCTCCCTCGACCGGGCGAGCCGGACGGTTTCCCGGCGGCCCGACGGCCGAGCCGCCGCCCCGCCCGGAACTGTCGGCGCGACGCCGCATCGCCGGCCCCCCGGGATCCCGTCACGGAGAAGCCCCCCGCTTTGCGGGTAGACTCGACGGGTTGGACCACATGGTGGAGCGTTCGATCTTGTTTCGCGCCAGGCCCGCTTCCGCGGGGCGTCGCAGCGTGTCCGCGACGCTCGCGGCCTGCGCCCTAGGATTCACCCTCGCGGGTTGCGGCGGGGGCGGCTCGCCCGCGGCCCCGGGGCCCGCGGCGGCGCCGAGCTGCGACCTCGCCTACACCGTCACCGATTCGCCGCTGCTGGCCGGTCTCGACCCGCTGCTGGGCGAGCAGTGGCACCTGCGGAACACCGGGCAGAACGGCGGCACGCCGGGCGAGGACCTGCGCGCCCTCGACGTCTGGACGGCCTCGCCCCCGACCCGCGGCGAAGGCGTGCGCGTGGCGGTCATCGACGACGCGGTCGAGACCGTCCACCCCGACCTCGCCCCGAACGTCGTGCCGGGTGCGAGCTTCAGCTACCGCCCGTCCAGCCGCGGCAGCGCGCTGCCGCTGCCGTGCCGCGCCGAGCAGGACGACCACGGGACGGCGGTCGCCGGCCTGATCGCCGCGCGCGACGGCAACGCGATCGGCGGCGCGGGCGTCGCGCCGCGCGCCGGCCTGGTCGGCCTCGACGCGCTGTCCACCTCGCTCGACGCCGACATCGCCGACGCGCTCGGCCGCGAGCGCGAGGTCAACGCCGTCTACAACAACAGCTGGGGCTCGATCGACAACGGCAAGCTGCACCCGGCCGAGGTCGCGTTCACGACCGCGATCGAGGACGGCCTGGGCACCGGCCGAGGCGGGCTCGGCTCGGTGTTCGTCTTCCCGGCGGGCAACGGCGGCTGCTACCTGCCCGAGGGCGGCAACGCCTCCACCTGCCAGCGCGACAACGCCAACTTCGACGGCTACGTGAACAAGCGCGGCACGATCGCGGTCTGCGCCGTCGACGACACCGGCCGCCAGCCCTGGTACGGCGAGCCCGGCGCGAACGTGCTGGTCTGCGCGCCGTCGTCGGGCGACCGGCCGCAGCGCGTGACCACGACCGCGCTGAAGGGCGCGTACCGCAACGACTTCTCGGGCACCTCGGCGAGCACGCCGATGGTCTCGGGCGTCGTCGCGCTGATGCTGTCGGCGAAGCCGGAGCTGAGCTGGCGCGACGTGCGGCTGATCCTCGCCGAGACCGCGCGCCGCAACGACCCCGCCGACTCCGGCTGGACGCAGAGCCCGGCCTCCGGGCTGTGGTTCAACCACAAGTACGGATTCGGCGTGGCCGACGCCCGGGCCGCGGTCGCCCGCGCCCGCACCTGGACCACGGTCGGCCGGCGCGACGACCTGCTGGTCTGCACCGCGAACGCGGCCGCCGGCCCGCGCCCGATCGCCGACGCGGTCGGCAACGCGCCGGGCGCGCCGCTCGTCGACGCGGTCGCGGTCGCCGGCTGCGGGATCGGCAGGATCGAGTTCGTCGAGGTGATCCCCCGGCTCGCGCACGCCTACGCGGGCGACCTGCGGATCACGCTCGAGAGCCCGTCGAGCACGGTCAGCGAGCTCGCCGACACGCGGCTGTGCGGCGGCGCCGGCTCCGACCCCTGCGGCGCCTTCGAGGGCTGGACCTTCGGCTCGGTGCGCCACCTGAACGAACCCTCGAACGGCACCTGGCGGCTGACGGTCCAGGATCGCCTGCCCGCCGACGTCGGCTCGCTGAACGGCTGGACGCTGCGCATCCATGGTCGCCCCTGAACCGCTCCGACTCCCGGTCGCGCGCCTCGCGGCCTGCGCGGCGCTCGCGTTCGCCGCGGCCGCCGGCGCGACCGAGCCGCCGCGCCCCGCCGCCGGGCCCGGGGTCCCCGCGGCCAAGCACGCCCGCGTCGAGACCAAGGCGCTCGCCGCCCCGCTCGCGTGGCACGACGGCACCGCCTGGCGCGCGCTGCGCGTCGACCCGTCGCTCGAGGCCGACTTCGCGCCCGGCGCCGGCGCCCCGGGCGATCCGCTGCGGCCGGCCGGTGCGACGCCGAAGTCGGCCGGGGCGTTCGGCTCGCCGGTGCTGGTCGACGAGTCGGGTCGGCTGCGCGCGCTGCCGGGCGGCGCGATCGTCGTGCTGCGCGCGCCGCTCGAGGACGCGGCCGCGCGCGCGCTGATCGCCTCGGCGGGCGCCGTGCCGGCCCGCCGGCTCGGCGAGACCGCCTGGCTCGTCGAGTCGCCGGCCGGCCTCGCGTCGCTCGAGCTCGCGAACCGGCTGCACGCGAGCGGCCGCTTCGCCGCGGCCCAGCCCAACTGGTGGGTGCGGCGCACCCGCAAGTAGGCGCGGCGCCCGCCCCGCTGGGGCGCTCCGGCGCGGGGCATACAATCGGCGGTCCTCTCCCGCGACCCCGATACTCCATGCGCACCGACCAGCCGGTCACCGTCCGACGTCTCGACTACACGCCCCCGGTCCACCGGATCGAGCGCATCGCGCTCCGCTTCGAGCTCGACCCGGCGCGCACGCTCGTGACCGCGACGCTCGAGGTGCGCCGGCGCGACGACGCGCCCGCCGACGCGCCGCTGCGCCTCGACGGCGAGGCGCTCGAGCTCGTGTCGGCCGCGATCGACGGCACGCCGGTGCCCGCCGACCGGCTGCACGTCGAGCCCGACGGGCTGCGCATCGACGGCGTGCCGGCGGCGTTCGTGCTGACCACCGTCGTCGCGATCTCGCCCGAGGCGAACACCGAGCTGACCGGGCTCTACGTGTCGAACGGCAACTTCTTCACGCAGTGCGAGGCGCAGGGCTTCCGGCGGATCACCTACTTCCCCGACCGGCCGGACGTGATGTCGCGCTACGAGGTCGAGCTCGTCGGCGACGCGGCGCGCTTCCCGGTGCTGCTGTCGAACGGCAACCTGGTCGACTCGGGCACGCTGCCCGGCGGCCGCCACTTCGCGCGCTGGGTCGATCCGTACCCGAAGCCCTGCTACCTGTTCGCGCTGGTCGCCGGCACGCTGGTCGCGCGCGAGGAGCGGCTCGTCACGAAGTCGGGGCGCGACGCGCTGCTGCAGGTCTGGGTCGAGCCCGGGCAGCTCGACCGCACCGAGCACGCGATGCGCTCGCTGGTGCGCTCGATCCGCTGGGACGAGGAGCGCTACGGGCTGGAGCTCGACCTCGACCGATTCATGATCGTCGCGGTCGGCGACTTCAACATGGGGGCGATGGAGAACAAGGGGCTGAACATCTTCAACACGAAGTACGTGTTCGCCCATCCGCGGATCGCGACCGACACCGACTTCGCGAACGTCGAGTCGGTCGTCGCGCACGAGTACTTCCACAACTGGACCGGCAACCGCGTCACCTGCCGCGACTGGTTCCAGCTGACGCTGAAGGAGGGCCTGACGGTCTTCCGCGACCAGGAGTTCTCGGCCGACATGCTCGCGGCGGCGTGCCCCGACGAGGCCTCGGCGCGCAGCGCGCGCGCGGTCAAGCGGATCGACGACGTGCGCGTGCTGCGCGGCGTGCAGTTCGCCGAGGACGCGGGCCCGATGGCGCATCCGATCCGCCCGGACAGCTACCAGGCGATCGACAACTTCTACACCGTCACCGTCTACGAGAAGGGCGCCGAGGTCATCCGGATGCTCCAGACCCTGGTGGGCCGCGAGGGCTTCGCGAAGGGTCTCGCGCTCTACTTCGAGCGGCACGACGGCCAGGCGGTGACCTGCGACGACTTCGTCCGCGCGATCGCCGACGCGAACGGCCGCGACCTCGGGCAGTTCGGCCGCTGGTACTCGCAGGCCGGCACGCCGCGGCTGCGCGCAGAGCACCGGTTCGACGCCGGCGCGCGCCGCTGGACGCTGACGCTGACCCAGACGTGCCCCCCGACGCCCGGGCAGCCGCGCAAGCTGCCCTTCCACGTCCCGGTGGCGGTGGGCCTGCTCGGCTCCGACGGCCGCGAGCTGATGCACGCGATGCTCGAGCTCGTCGAGCCGTCGCAGACCTTCGTGTTCGAGGGCATCGACCCGGCGCCGGGCCCCGACGGCCGGCGCTTCGTCGTCCCGTCGCTGCTGCGCGACTTCTCAGCGCCGGTGGTGCTCGAGCACGAGACCGACGACGAGTCGCTCGCGTTCCAGCTCGCGCACGACACCGATCCGTTCAACCGCTGGGAGGCCTCGCAGCGCCTCGCGGTGTCGGCGATCCTGCGCACGATCGGCGGCGCGCCCGCCGCGCGCGCGGCCGCGCCGCTCGCCGCCGCGCTCGACGCGGCGCTCGCCGACGACGCGCTCGATCCGGCGCTGCGCGAGCAGCTGATCGGGCTGCCGTCGGAGGGCTTCGTCGCGGAGCAGCTGCCGGTGGTCGACCCGGCGGCGCTGCGCGCCGCGCGCAACGCGGTGCGCGACGCGCTCGGCGCGGCGCTCGCCGGGCGGCTGCGCGCCACCTTCGACGCGATGCTCGACGAGGGCCCCTACTCGCCCGACCCGGTCGCGGCCGGCCGGCGCGGCCTGCGCAACGCCGCGCTCGGCCTGATGGTCGAGGCCGGCGTGCCCGGCGCCGACGCGCTCGCCGTCGAGCGGATCGCGCGCACCGACAACATGACCGACCGCCTCGGCGCGCTGTCGGCGCTCGCGATGTCGCGCTCGCCGCTGCGCGAGGACGCGCTCGCCGCGTACGCGACCGAGTTCGCCGACGAGCCGCTCGCGCTCGACAAGTGGTTCATGCTGCAGGCGACGATGCACCGCCAGCCGGGCGACGCGCCGGTGGTCGAGCGCGTGCGCCGGCTGATGTCGCACCCGGCGTTCTCGCTGCGCAACCCGAACAAGGTGCGCGCGCTGCTCACCGCGTTCTGCGGCGGCAACCTCGCCGAGTTCCACGCGGCCGACGGCTCGGGCTACGCGTTCTGGGTCGAGCAGGTGCTCGCGCTCGACGCGCTGAACCCGCAGGTCGCCGCGCGGCTCTCGCGCGCCACCGACCGCTGGCGCAAGTTCGACCCGGCCCGCCAGTCGGCGATGCGCGCGGCGCTCGAGCGCGTGCGCGCCGCGGCGCGCTCGCCCGACGTGCTCGAGGTGGTCGGCAAGGCGCTCGCCTGAGCGTCGGCGATCTCCGGCTCGGAGGCGCTCGCCCGAGCGTCGGCGGGCTTCGCCTCGGAGGCGCGCGCCGCCCGTCCGGACGGGGCGCGGAAGCGCCCCGCCGGTTCGCCTCGGCCGGGCGTGCGCGCCCGCCGCGCCGTGTCGGGCGTCACCGTCCCGACGGCCCGGCTTTGCGATAATCCGCGGTCGTCGACCGATCTCCGGAGAGCCCGAGATGGCCCATCGCATCAGCCTCACGCAGTACCTCGTCGAGAAGCAGCGCGACAAGAACCTGATCCCCGGCGAGCTCCGCCTGCTGCTCGAGGTGGTCGCCCGCGCGTGCAAGCGGATCAGCTACGCGGTCGGCAAGGGCGAGCTCGGCGGCGTGCTCGGCGACGCCGGCACCGAGAACGTGCAGGGCGAGTCGGTGAAGAAGCTCGACGTGATCGCCAACGAGACGCTGCTCGAGGCGAACGAATGGGGCGGCCACCTCGCGGCGATGGCCTCCGAGGAGATGGACCACCCGTACTCGATCCCGAACCGCTATCCGAAGGGCGAGTTCCTGCTGCTGTTCGACCCGCTCGACGGCTCGTCGAACATCGACGTCAACGTGTCGATCGGCACGATCTTCTCGGTGCTGCGCCTGCCCGAGGGCGTCAAGGAGCCGCTGGAGCAGCACTTCCTGCAGCCCGGCACGCGCCAGCTCGCCGCCGGCTACGCGGTCTACGGCCCGTCGACGCTGCTCGTGCTCACCGTCGGCGACGGCGTCGCGTGCTTCACGCTCGAGCGCGAGACCGGCTCGTGGTGGCTGACCGTCGACGGCATGCGGATCCCCGAGGACACGAAGGAGTACGCGATCAACGCGTCGAACGAGCGCCACTGGCACGCGCCGGTGCGCCGCTACGTCGACGAGCTGAAGGCCGGGCGCACCGGTCCCCGCGGCAAGGACTTCAACATGCGCTGGGTCGCGTCGATGGTCGCCGACGTGCACCGGATCATGACCCGCGGCGGCGTCTTCATGTACCCGGCCGACGCGCGCGAGCCCGACAAGCCCGGCAAGCTGCGGCTGATGTACGAGGCCAACCCGATGGCCTTCCTCGTCGAGCAGGCGGGCGGCCTGGCCACCGACGGCCGCCAGCGGATCCTCGAGATCCAGCCGGGCAAGCTGCACCAGCGGGTGCCGGTGTTCCTCGGCTCGCGCAACGAGGTCGAGCGGGTCACCGGATATCACGCGGGCTGAGCGGCCCGTCGGGCCGGCTCAGTACAGCGTCGTCCTGACCCGCTCGGCGAGCCCCGCGTCGTAGTCGGCGCCGCCCACGCGCCCGTCGCTCGCCTGCGCGAGCATCGCGCCGGGCGTCGGCAGCCCGGCCGGACGCGCCGACGTGTCCCACAGCCCCGCGCGCACGACCGCGCGCGAGCACTGGAAGAACACCGTCTCGATCGCGACGACGATCACGCTGCGCGGCGCGCGTCCGTCCACCGCGAACGACGCGCACAGCGCCTCGTCGAGCGAGATCCGCGCGGTGCCGCGCACGCGCAGCGTCTCGCCCAGGCCCGGCACGACGAACAGCAGGCCGAGCCTCGGATCGAGCGTCAGGTTGCGCAGCGTGTCGAGGCGGTTGTTGCCGCGCCGGTCGGGCATCAGCAGCGTGCGGTCGTCGGCGACCCGCACGAAGCCCGGCGCGTCCCCGCGCGGCGAGCAGTCGGGCCCGTCGGGCCCGACGGTGGCGAGCAGCACGAACGGCGAGGCCTCGACGAGCGCCCGGTACGCGGGCGTCAGCCGATCGGTCTCCTTGGCGATCGACGCGGGCGACGGCTCGCCGTACAGCGCGTCGAGCTCGGCGGTCGTCGTGACGAAGGATCCGTCCACGGGGTCTCCTCGAACCGGCCGCGACGCGGCCGCTGGAGCGACACGATACCGCGGATGCGGCACCCGGGCCGCGTCGGCGATCACCGCGGGCCGGCCGGACGGCCCGGCCCGATCCGGAATGCACCGGTCACCGCGACGCCTGCGCGACGACGCGCCGAGGGCCTAGGATGGGAGGTCGCCGAGTCCACGGGAGTCGACATGCCCGCGCACGTTGCCCAGGAGGTCCGGTTCTGCAGCAGCCGGGACGGCACCCGCATCGCCTACGCGCGCACCGGACGGGGCGTGCCGATCGTCAGGGCCGCGCACTGGCTCACGCACGTGGAGCACGAGCTCGAGTCCGGCGTCTGGCGGCCCTGGATCGCCGAGCTGTCCCGGGTCGGCCAGCTGCTGCGCTACGACGAACGCGGCTGCGGCCTGTCGGATCGCGACGTCGCCGACGTGGGGCTGGACGCTCACGTCGCCGACCTGGAAGCGGTCGTCGACGCCGCCGGGCTGGATCGGTTCGTGCTGCTCGCGCTGTCCCAGGGCGGCGCGATCGCGGCCACCTACGCCGCCCGACACCCCGAGCGCGTCTCGCACCTCGTGATGCTCGGGGCGTTCGTGCGGGGGACGCTGCGCCGGGACGTGCCCGAGGCGGCGAAGGAGGCCGCGCGGCTGTCGATCGGGCTGGTGCGCGTGGGCTGGGGTCAGGCGAATCCGGCGTTCAACCAGATGTTCACCACGCAGTTCATGCCGGACGCCCCGGCGGCGCTGCAGCGGACCTTCAACGAGATGCAGCGGCTGTGCACCTCCCCCGAGCAGGCGAGCCGGCTGCTGGGCGCGACGCTCGAGTTCGATGCGACCGCGGAGCTCGGCCGGATCCGCGCCCCGACGCTCGTCTTCCATTCGCGCGACGACGGTCGCGTGCCGTTCGAGGAGGGTCGCACGATCGCCGCCGGCATTCCCGGGGCCCGCCTGGTGCCGCTCGAGAGCCGCAACCACGCGCTGCTCGACGGCGAACCGGCCTGGACGCACTTCTTCGAGGAGCTGCGCGGCTTCCTGGTTCCGGCGAGCGGGAGTGCTCCGCTCGAGGCGTTCGCGTCCCTGACGGCCAAGGAACGCGAGCTCCTCGATCATCTGGCCCGCGGACTCGACAACGCGCAGCTCGCCGCGCGGATGGGGCTGGCCGAGAAGACGGTCCGCAACACCGTCGTCCGGATCCTCGACAAGCTGCAGGTGGAGACCCGGGCGCAGGCGATCGTGCGGGCCCGGGAGGCGGGCTTCGGCCAGCGCGCCCCGAGATAGGGCGATCGGCGGGACGGATGTCCCCGGTCCGGACGCACCGGGCCTCGCGATCGGGACACGGGTCCCGGGGACGGCGGCGGGCGGTCCGCTCCAATGGTGTCCACGGTCGCGTCGCGACCCGCACCGAGGAGCGAACCATGCACGCGCGTTCGATGATCGACCTCCGCCTCGATCCGGGGCTCCGCGACGACGTCCGGGGGCCGGGACGGTCGCTGCCGTCGCGGCTCGGCCGGACCTGCTGCTGCCTGTACCTGAGGCTGTGCCGGCGGCTCGGAGGTCTCGACCGCCGCGCCGGGCGTCGCCCGTGATCCCGGGCGACGCGCCGGGGTTCCGGAGCGGGGTTCGACCGCCCGCGGGACGGGGCGGACCGATCAGGCCGCGTGGTCGGGCACGTCCGCCCGGCGCGCCGGCGGGCGCCTGCCCGGCCGCGGCGCGCGCAGCAGCGCGCCGATCGCGTCCGACGCGGCCGCCATGCCCATCGTCGCGGTGACGGTCACCACCGAGCCGTAGCCGGCGCAGGCGAGCGGCGCGCCCGCCTCGGCGCCGGCGGGTGCCGCGCCCGGGGGCGCCGGCGACCAGATCGCGGCCACGCCGAAGGCGCGGCCCGTCTCGCGCGGGAAGCCGTGGTCGCGGCGCAGCCGCGCGCGCACCGACGCGAGCAGCGCGTCGCCGGCGGCCTCGGCGACGTCGGAGCGGCGCAGCGCGAGCGGATCGTCGCGCCCGCCCGCGCCGCCGCAGACGACGACCGCCTGGCCGCGACGCGCGCAGGCGGCGATCAGCGCGGCCTTCGCGCGCGGCGCGTCGATCGCGTCGATCACCACGTCGGCCGCGGCCGGTACCAGCGCCTCGACCGAGTCGACGCCGACGAACGCGTCGACCTGCTCGACCTCGGTGTCCGGCGAGATCTCCGCGATCCGCGCGGCCATCACCGCGATCTTCGACGCGCCCAGCGTCGACTCGAGCGCGTGCACCTGGCGGTTGACGTTCGACTCGGCGACGTGGTCCATGTCGATCAGCGTGAGCCGCCCGATCCCGCAGCGCGCGAGCGCCTCCGCGGCCCACGAGCCGACGCCGCCGACGCCGATCACCACCGCGTGCGCGCCGGCGATGCGGCGCGCGCCCGCCTCGCCGTACAGCCGCGCGACGCCGCCGAAGCGGCGCGACGCGACCGGCGCCGCGGCGGCGCCCAGCGCGCACGCGAGCGACGCGTCGACCGCCTCGCGCGCGGCCGCGTCGGGTCCGCCGTCGGCGTCGTCCGGCACCATCGCGTCGCGCCGCCCGGTCAGGGCAGCAGCACCGTCGAGCCGGTCGTCTTCCGGCCCTCGAGGTCGCGGTGCGCCTGCGCCGCGTCGGCGAGCGGATAGCGCTGCTCGATCTCGATCCGCACCTTGCCCGAGGACACCATCTTCATCAGGTCGCCGGCGATCTCGAGCAGGTTCTCGCGCTTCTCGGTGTGCGGCATCAGCGACGGGCGCGTGATGTAGAGCGTGCCCTTCAGCGCGGTCAGCGGCATCGGCGGCACCGGGCCCGACGCGTTGCCGAAGCTCACCATCAGGCCGAACGGCGCGAGGCTGTCGATCGACGCCTGGAAGGTGTCCTTGCCGACCGAGTCGTAGACGACCGGCACCATCGCGCCCTTCGTGATCTCGCGCACGCGCTCGGCGACGTTCTCCTCGCGGTAGAGGATCACGTGGTCGG
>DASPJX010000205.1:0-3513 GCA_035628395.1 Burkholderiaceae bacterium
AACACCGACAGGTGGCGCAGCACCTTGATCCCGGGGGTGTCGGTGGGCACGACGACCATCGACTGCTGCTCGTGGCGGCCGGCGTCGGGATTGGTCTTGCCCATCACGATCAGCACCTTGCAGCGCGGATCGCCGAGGCCCGAGCTCCACCACTTGCGGCCGTTGAGCACGTAGTGGTCGCCGTCGGAGCGGATCGACAGCTGGATGTTGGTGGCGTCGGACGAGGCCACCGCCGGCTCGGTCATCAGGAACGCCGAGCGGATCTCGCCGCGCAGCAGCGGGTCGAGCCACTGGCGCTTGATGTCCTCGGTCGCGTAGCGCTCGAGGGTCTCCATGTTGCCGGTGTCGGGCGCCGAGCAGTTGAACACCTCGGCGGCCCAGTGCACGCGGCCCATGATCTCGCACAGCGTCGCGTACTCGAGGTTGGTCAGCCCTTCGGGCACCCGCTTCGAGAACGGCAGGAACAGGTTCCACAGGCCCGCCTCGCGCGCCTTCGGCTTCAGCTCCTCGACCACCCGGGTCGGGATCCAGGCGTCGCCCTTCGCGCGGTTCGACTCCACCTCGTGGTGGAAGCGATCCTCGTTCGGATAGATGTGCCGGTCCATGAAGTCCGTGAGCCGCGCCTGCAGCTCCTTCACCTTCGGCGAATAATCGAAGTCCATCGTCTCTCCTCCTGGAAATGGGTGCGGTGGGGCGGTCAGCGGACCTTCTGCGCGAAGGACCAGGCCAGCCGGGCGAGCGGACGCACGCGCTTGGCCTGCTCGAGGGCCTGCGGGCTCGCGGCCGTGCCGTCGAGCGCGCGCTTGACGATGCCCTGCAGGATGCCGGCGAGCCGGAACGCGTTGTACGCGAGGTAGAAGTCCCAGTGCTCGATCTCGCCGCGGCCGGTGCGCTCGCAGTAGCGGCGCATGTACTCGCGCTCGGTCGGGATGCCGAGCGCCGCGTGGTCGACGCCCGCGATGCCGCGGAACTGCCCGGGCTCGATGTGCCAGCTCATGCAGTGGTACGAGAAGTCGGCGAGCGGATGCCCGAGCGTGGACAGCTCCCAGTCGAGCACCGCGAGCACGCGGGGCTCGTCGCGCGCGAAGATCATGTTGTCGAGGCGGTAGTCGCCGTGGACGATCGTGGTCTCGTCGCCCTCGGGGACGTGCGCCGGCAGCCATTCGATCAGCCGGTCCATCTCCTCGATCTTCTCGGTCTCGGACAGCTGGTACTGCTTCGACCAGCGGCCGATCTGGCGGGCGAAGTAGTTGCCCGGCTTGCCGAAGTCGGTCAGCCCGACGCGCGCGACGTCGACCGTGTGCAGCGCGGCGATCACGCGGTTCATCTCGTCGTAGATCGCGCCGCGCTCGGCGACCGACACCCCGGGCAGCGTCTGGTCCCAGAGCACGCGGCCGTCGACGCAGTCCATGATGTAGAACGCGCGACCGATGACGCCCTCGTCCTCGCACAGGCCGTGGACGCGCGCGACCGGCACGTCGGTGCCGGCCAGCGCGGCGAGCACGCGGTACTCGCGCTCGACCGCGTGCGCGGACGGCAGCAGCTTCGCGACCGGGCCGGGCTTGGCGCGCATCACGTACGCGCGACTCGGCGTGCTCAGCCTGAAGGTCGGGTTCGACTGCCCGCCGTTGAACTGCTCGACCGACAGCGGCCCGGCGTAGTCCTCGACGTGCGTGCGCATCCACGCCTCGAGCGCGCCCACGTCGAATCGGTGGCGCTCGGCCACCGGCTTGGTGCCGACGTTGGGGTCGGCGGAGGTGTCGGTCATCGTGTCTCCGGTGTCTCGTGATCGTCGTCGGCTCGGCCGCGCTCAGTCCTCGTGCAGCAGCGACAGCCG
Organism: Burkholderiaceae bacterium; assembly: GCA_035628395.1. Taxonomy (GTDB): domain Bacteria; phylum Pseudomonadota; class Gammaproteobacteria; order Burkholderiales; family Burkholderiaceae_E; genus UBA4615. The sequence continues at coordinate 1,838 of DASPJX010000205.1, forward strand.
CAGCCGGGAGCGCCGGCGCAGCCATGCGCTCGGCCGGTAGCGGGGATCGCCGGTGGTCTCGTGCATGCCGTCGAGCACGCGCTCGACGACGTCGGCGCCGAGCGCGTCGCCCATCGACAGCGGACCGGTCGGGTAGCCGAGGCCCAGGCGCACCGCGAGGTCGATGTCCGCGGGCGAGGCGATCCGCTGCTGCGCGATCTCGCAGGCGATCGCGACCACCATCGCGACGATGCGCTGCGCGACGAAGCCCGGGGAGTCGCGCAGCACCGTCACCTTCGCGCCGTCGGCGGCGAAGAGCCGGCGCGCGGCGTCGAGCGTCGCGCGGTCGGTCGCGGGCGTGCCCATCAGCGTGCGGCGCCGGCAGGCCTTCGCCGCGAACGGGAACAGCGTGTCGATCGCGACGCAGCGCTCGGCGGGCAGCCCCGCCTCGGTCGCCGCCCAGGTCGCGTCGTGCCCGCGCGGCGCGAGCAGCACGAGGCTGTCGGCGGCCGGCGCCGGGCCCTCGTCGAGCGCCGCGCCGAGCGCCTCCACCAGGTCCTGGAGCTCGACGCGGCAGGCGCCGTTGGCGACCCAGACGCGCGCGAAGGGCGGGGCGCCCGACGCGGCGGGCGGCTCGGGCTCCGGCACCGCGACCTGCTGTCCGTTCTCGTGCCGGTAGAAGCCCTCGCCGCTCTTGCGGCCGAGCAGCCCGCCGGCGGCGCGCTGCGCCGCGATCACCGAGGGCAGGAAGCGCGGCTCGCCGTAGAACTGGCGCCAGATCGACTCCATCACCGGATGCGACACGTCGAGACCGGTCAGGTCGAGCAGCTCGAACGGCCCGAGCCGGAACCCCGAGCCGCCGAACGCGACCTGCTCGCGCATGATCCGGTCGACCGCGTGCGGATCGGCCACGCCCTCGCCGACGAGCTTGAGCGCCTCGGTGCCGTAGCCGCGGCCCGCGTGGTTGATCAGGAAGCCCGGCGTGTCCTGCGCGAGCACCGGCGCGTGGCCGGTGCGGCGGGTCAGCGCGACGAGCGCGTCGACCGCCGGCTGCGCGGTGCGCGCGCCGCGGATCACCTCGACCACCTTCATCAGCGGCACGGGGTTGAAGAAGTGGTAGCCGGCGACGCGCGCGGGATGGGCGCACGCGGCCGCGATCGCGGTGACCGACAGCGAGGAGGTGTTCGTCGCGAGCAGCGCGTCGGGACCGACCACCGCCTCGAGCTCCGCGAACAGCCGCTTCTTCACGTCGAGGTTCTCGACGATCGCCTCGACGACGAGGTCGCAGCCGGCCAGCGCCGGCAGGCCCTCGACGGGTCGCAGCCGCGCGATCGCGGCGTCGGCGGCGTCGCGCGCGAGCCTGCCCTTGTCGGCGAGCTTGCCGAGCGCGTCGGCGACCGATGCGCGGGCCGCCTGCGCGGCGCCGGGCGCCGCGTCGTGGAGCCGCACGACATGCCCGGCCTGCGCGAACAGCTGGGCGATGCCGCGTCCCATGGCGCCCGTCCCCACGACGCCGATCTCGAACGCTTCGATGGCTTTCATCGCGGTCGATTCTACCTTGGGGGCCCCGCCGGGGACGGCCGGGCCGCCCGCGGAACGGACCCGGACGGCGCCCGACGCAGCGCGGCCGCGCCGCGCCCGACCGCGTGCGCCGCATGCCGGCGCGGCACGCGGGCGGGGCCGCGGCGCGCCGCGCG
>DASPJX010000206.1:0-3677 GCA_035628395.1 Burkholderiaceae bacterium
GAACGAGGCCTGCACCGGCACCGCGAGCGGCACCACGGCCGGGGCCGGCGGCGCGGGCGCGGTCCGCGCCGCCTCGACGGCCGCCGCGACCGCGACGGCGGCCTCCTCGCGCGGGTCGCGCGGCGCCGGGCCGTGCGCGGCGATCCAGCCGATCGCGGCGGCGTCGAGCCCGACCAGCGGCGAGGCGAGCACCTGCGCGAGCGCGAGGTCGTCGCCGGGCCGGCGCACGAAGGCGAGCAGCGCGCGCAGGTCGTCGCCCTCGAGCGTGCGCAGCAGCCCGCCGGCGCGGTCGGACTGCACCGGCAGGCCGCGCTCGCGCAGCGCGCGCTCGTACGACTCGAAGCCGGTGCGGCTGCGCGCGAGCACGTAGATGCCGCGCCACGGCACCGCGCGCCCCTGGCGCTCGAGCTCGGCGCGGGCGGCGAGGATCGCGTCGGCGATCCGCAGCCCCTCCTCGTGGCGCAGCGACGCGTCGTCCTCGCGCTCGGAGTCGATCCAGTCGAACGGCGGCTCGGGCTCGTCCTTCGCGGCGGCCGGCGCCGTCACAAGCGGCAGCCGCCAGACGAGGCCCGGCAGCGCGTCGACCGCGGTCGCCTGCTCGCGGTAGTGCGGCATCACCGGCGGCAGGCAGCGGTTGAGCGCCTCGACGATCGCCGGAGCGTTGCGCCGGGTCGTGTCGGTGCCGGCCTCGCGCGCGTCGAACGCGTCGCGCAGCAGCATCTTGGCGGCGTCGAAGACCCGGGCCTCGGCGCGCCGGAACCGGTAGATCGACTGCTTCGGGTCGCCGACGACGAACACCGCGGGGCGGTCGGACGCGCCCGCGTACGAGCCGAGCCAGTCGGCGATCACGCGCCACTGCAGGCTGCTCGTGTCCTGGAACTCGTCGAACAGCAGGTGCCGGTAGCGGCGGTCGAGACGGCACTGCAGGTAGGCCGCGGTCTCGGGGTCGCGCAGCATCCGGTAGGCGATCGCCTCGAGATCGGCGAAGTCGATCGTGCCCTGCGCGCGCTTCAGCCGGCGCAGCGTGTCGAGCAGGTCGGCGCCGCAGTGCATGGTCGCGGCGTTCACCTGCACGCCCTCCCACTCCTCGAGCAGCGCGAGCGCGTGCGCGAGCCGGTCGGCGAGCGCCGTCCAGCCCTCGCGCTGCGCGTCGGCGCCGCCCGGCGCCGCGGCGAGCACCGTCTCGAGCGCCTTGCTCGGGCGCCACTTGCGCGGCCCGCCCTCCTTCGTCAGCACCTCGTCGGCGAGGTCGGCGAGCCAGCGGCGGACCTCGTCGGCGTCGGTGCAGGCGACGCGCGCGATCTCGCCGAGCCGCCCCGCGAGCTTGCGCGCCTCGCCGCCCGCCGGATCGAGCAGCCGCGCGAAGCCGTCGACCGCGTCGCGGATCGGCGCGTCGTCGGCGAGCGCCGCGAGCAGGCCGTCGACGTCGTCGACCGGCGCGGCGGCGGGATCGGCGCGCCGCACGAACGCGGTCGCCGCGTCGCGCCAGCAGCGCAGGTAGTCGTCGGCCGCGCGCGCCGCCGCGCGCTGCAGCGCCTCGGTCGGACCGTCGGGGTCGACCTCGAGCGCGACCGCCCAGTCGGTGCGCTGCTCGACCAGCGACTCCAGGCAGCGGCGGGCGCCGGCGAGCCCGATCCGCTGCACGACCGCCTCGAAGGCGGCGCGCAGCGCCACCCGGCGCGGGTCGCGCAGCCCGTCGAGCCAGGCGAACCACGCCTGCTGCATCAGCGCCGCGGCCTCCTCGGTCAGCTCGGTGCCCTCGCCGGAGTCGGCCGACAGCGGGCCGATCATCGCGAGCGTGCGGAACCAGCGGTGGAAGGTGGTGATGTCGGGGCCGCGCGGATGGCAGAGCACCGCCTCGTAGAGCCCGCGCGCGCGGGCGGCGAGCGCGTCGGCGCGCGCCTCGCCGAGCCCGTACCAGCCGGCGAGCCGCTCCTGCAGCCCGGCGTCGTCGAGCAGCGCGAGCGAGCGCAGCTCGCCGACCAGCCGCTCGCGCATCTCGTGCGCGGCGAGCCGCGTGAAGGTCACCGCGAGGATCTGGTCGGGCTCGGCGCCCTCGAGCAGCGCGCGCACGATCCGCGCGACCAGCAGCGTCGTCTTGCCGCTGCCCGCGCACGCGTCGACGACGACGCTGCCCGACGGGTCGATCGCGGCCAGCCGGAACGCGTCGGCGTCGACCGCGCGGCCGCCGACGAAGAAGCGCCCGCCCGCGCTCACGACCAGTGCCCCTTGCGGCACAGGCCGCGGCTCGCGCAGTGCGTGCACTCGGTGCCCGAGGCGCCGAGCGGCGCGCCCGCGTCGATCCGCGCGAGGTAGCGCGGCATCGCCTCGCGCCACGCGGCGAGCACCTCGTCGGCCGGCCGCGCGAGCGGCACCCACTCGATCCGGTCGCGCCGCAGCGACAGGTAGCCGCTCGCCGCGACCCCGCCGTGCGCCGACGCGAACCAGGCGTACATCGCGAGCTGCGCGGCCCGGTCGGGGGTGGCCGCGATCCGCCGCAGGCGATCCGGGGCACCGAGCTTGTAGTCGACGATGCGCAGCCCGTCCGGCCCCTCGTCGAGGCGGTCGAGCCGCCCGTCGACGCGCACCGCGCGCGGTCCCGAGGCGCCCTCCCAGGCGATCTCGGCGGTGCCGTCCTGCTCGCCGGCGATCCAGCGCCAGCCGTCGGCGGCGTCCTTCACCGCCCAGTCGACGTAGGCGTCGAGCGTCGCGCGCCACTCGGCGAGCTCGCCGAGCGTGCCGCCGCCGCTCGAGAGCTCGCGCTCGGCGACCGAGTCGGTGACCTCGACGAGGAGCTCGCGGGCCTCCTCGCGGGTGCGCTCGCCGAGCGCGAGGCCGCGGGCCGAGGCCGTCTCGTGGAAGCGCTCGAGGATCTCGTGCACCAGCTCCCCGCGCTCGCGCACGCCGGGCACGTCGACCGGCTCGTCGGCCTCGCGCAGCCGCCAGCCGTCCTGCGCGAGGAAGCGGAACGGGCAGGCGACGAGCCGCTCGATGCCGCCGACCGACAGCCGCGGCGGCATCGTGCCGATCGAGACCGAGGGTCGCGACGCCGGCGTCGCGACCAGCCGGCGGTCGACGCCCGGACGGTCGACGCGCTCGTGCAGCGGCGCGTCGCGGACGATCGCCTCGATCCGCTCGACCCACGGGCTCGGGCGGGTGCCGTCCGACGGATCGGTGCGGCAGGTGAGCGCGGCGTCGTCGGCGAGCGTCAGCAGCAGCGCGAGGTCGCGCTGCTGGCGCGCGGCCTGGCCCGCCGCGGTCGGCAGCCCGAGCATCGCGCGCAGCGGCTCGTTGAGCAGCGGCAGCGGCGGCGGCGGGCCGGGCAGCGCGCCGTCGGCCGCCCCGAGCACGAGCACGCCGTCGAAGTCGCGCCCGGCCGCGTCGACCGGCGTCAGCAGCTCGACGGGGCTGTCGATCGCGCCGAAGAAGCGGTGCCGCTCGAAGGTGAGCGCGAGCAGCGCGCGGAACTCGGCGAACGCGATCGGGCGGCCGTGCGCCGGGCCGTCGGCCGCGCGGCGCAGCGCCTCGAGCAGCCCGAGCAGCTGGCGGCCGGCCGCGTCGGCGGCGAGCCGGGGGTGGGCCAGCAGGGCTACCGGCCCGGGCGCGGGACCGTCGGCGCCGAGCGCCTGGGCGGCGGCCCGGATGCCGCGCGCGTCGAGCTCCTTGCCACGCCGGAC
>DASPJX010000207.1:0-16666 GCA_035628395.1 Burkholderiaceae bacterium
GAGCGCGGCGCGCGCCTCGGCCCGCGCGATCGCCTCGGCGCGCGCCTCGGCGTCGAGCCGCGCGCGCTCGGCCTCGCGCTCGGCGCGCTCGGCGGCCTCGCGCTCGGCGGCCGGGTCGCGGCTCGGCTCGGGATCGGGCGCGCCGAGCTCGGCGGCGAGCGCGGCGACGAACGCGGTCGCGGCCTCGGACGCCGTGCGGACGGCGGGGCGGGCAGGGGCGTCGGCGGCGTCGACCGGCTCGGTCGCGGCGGGGTCGGTCGGCGCGGCGGGCGCCGCCGATCCGGCCGGCTCGACGACCGCGGCCGTCGGATCGGGGCGGACGGATCCGTCGACCGCGACGGAGGCCTCGGCCGTGGAGGACGCGGCCGGCTCGCCGGACGCGACGATCTCCTCGGACGCGACGATCTCGTCCGACGCGACCGGCTCGTCGGCCCGGACCGACTCGAGCGACGCCGCGGGCTCCGCGGACGCGGTCGGCTCGGCCGACGCGTCGCCGGCCGGGTCGGCGCGCTCGAAGTCTTCGGGATCGACGATGCTCATCTCCCGATCACCTCAGCTTCAGCGACGACAGGCCGAACAGCACCAGCATCATCGTGACGATCCAGAAGCGGACGACGACCTGGGACTCCTTCACGCCGCCCACCTCGAAGTGGTGGTGCAGCGGCGCCATCCGGAAGATCCGCCGGCCCACGCCGTAGCGCTTCTTCGTGTACTTGAACCAGGTCACCTGCAGCATCACCGACACCGTCTCGGCGACGAACACGCCGCCCATGATGAACAGCACGATCTCCTGGCGGACGATCACCGCGACGGTCCCGAGCCCGGCGCCGAGCGCGAGCGCGCCGACGTCGCCCATGAACACCTGCGCCGGGTACGCGTTGAACCACAGGAACGCGAGGCCGGCGCCGGCGATCGCGCCGCAGAACACCGTCAGCTCGCCCGCACCCGGCACGTGCGGGATCAGCAGGTACTTCGCGAACACCGCGTTGCCGGTCACGTACGCGAAGATGCCGAGCGCCGAGCCGACCAGCACCGCCGGCAGGATCGCCAGCCCGTCGGCGCCGTCGGTCAGGTTGACCGCGTTGCTCGTCCCCACGATCACGAAGTAGGTGAGCACGATGAAGCCGAACACGCCGAGCGGGTACGACACCGTCTTGAAGAACGGCACGATCAGGTCGGCGCGCGGCGGCAGGCCCATCTCGAAGCCGGTCGCGAACCAGCCGACGACGAGCTGGATCGCCTCGTAGTTCGACGCCGCCGGCACCGCGAACGCGAGGTACACCGCGGCGATGCCGCCGATGAACGACTGCCAGAAGAACTTGTCGCGCGCCGACATCCCCTTCGGGTTCTTGTGCACGACCTTCCGGTAGTCGTCGATCCAGCCGATCATCCCGAAGCCCAGCGTGACGATCAGCACCGCCCACACGAAGCGGTTGGCGAGATCGGCCCACAGCAGCGTCGAGAAGCCGACGCCGATCAGGATCAGCGCGCCGCCCATCGTCGGCGTGCCCGACTTGGTCAGGTGCGTCTGCGGGCCGTCGGTGCGCACCGCCTGCCCGATCTTCAGCTGGGCGAGCTTGCGGATCAGCCACGGCCCGGCGACCAGGCCGATCAGCAGCGCCGTCAGCGTCGCGAGCACCGAGCGCAGCGTGATGTAGTTGAAGACCGTGAAGAACCGGTAGTCCTTCGCCAGCCACTGGCTCAGCTCCAGCAGCATCAGTGGTGCCCTCCCTGCGACGCGGCCGAGCCGGCCAGCGCCTGCACCACCCGCTCCATCCTCATCGAACGCGATCCCTTGACGAGCACGGTCGCGCCGGGCGCGGCGAGCGCCGCGGCCCGGTCGCACACCGCCTCGATCGTGCCGAAATGCTCGGCGCCCTCGCCGAACGCGGCGGCGGTGCCGACCGACGCCGCGCCGAAGGCGAGCAGCGTCTGCACGCCGCGCGCCTTCGCGTAGCCGCCGACCTCGGCGTGGAAGCGCGGGCCCTGCTCGCCCACCTCGCCCATGTCGCCGAGCACGAGCACGCGCGGCGCGGGCTGCGCGGCGAGCACGTCGATCGCGGCGCGCACCGAGTCGGGGTTGGCGTTGTAGCTGTCGTCGATCAGCGCCGCGCCGGTGCGCGCGACCAGGCGGCGCAGCCGGCCCGAGGCCGGGCGGAACGCGGCGAGGCCGGCGGCGATCGCGGCCGGCGGCACGCCGATCGCGCTGCAGCACGCGGCCGCGGCGAGCGCGTTCCTGACGCTGTGCGCGCCGTCGATCGCGAGCGCGACCTCGATCGCCGCGCCGTCGACCCGCATCTCGAAGCCCTCGGGCCGCGCGTCGGGCGCGGCGCTCACGGCGCAGCCCGGCGCGGTGCCGAACTCGATGCGCGCGCGCGCGCCGGCGAGCTCGCGCCAGATCGGCGCGTGCGCGTCGTCGCCCGGGAACACCGCGACGCCGTCGGCCGGCAGCGCGGCGAGCGAGGCGCCGTTCTCGCGCGCGGTCGCCTCGACCGTGCGCAGGAACTCCTGGTGCTCGCGCTGCGCGTTGAGCACGAGCGCGACCGTGGCCTGCGCGATCGACGCGAGCCAGGCGATCTCGCCCGGATGGTTCATGCCGAGCTCGACGACGGCGGCGCGGTGGCCGGCGTGCATCCGCAGCACGGTGAGCGGCACGCCGATGTCGCCGTTCAGGTTGCCGCGGGTGGCGAGCCGGGCGTCCTCGCCGACGTGCGCGGCGAGGATCGCGGCGATCATCTCCTTGGTCGTCGTCTTGCCGTTGCTGCCGGTGACGGCGATCACCGGCGGCGCGAAGCGGCGGCGCCAGCCGGCGGCGATCTCGCCGAGCGCGCGGCGGCAGTCGGGCACGACGAGCGCGGGCACGCGGCGATCGGGCACCGGGCGCTCGACCAGCACGGCCGCGGCGCCGGCGTCGATCGCGCGGCCGACGTAGTCGTGCGCGTCGTGCAGCTCGCCGCGGATCGCGACGAAGAGCTCGCCCGGGCGGACCGAGCGGGTGTCGGTCGACACGCCGCCGACGACGGTCGCGTCGGCCCGCGGGTCGTCCGCCTCGATCCGGCCGGCCGACAGCCAGGCCAGCGCCTCGCGCAGCTCAAGCACCGGCGGCCTCCCGCGGGGCGGTGCGCGCGGCGAGCGCGCGCGCGGCGTGCTCGGCGTCGTCGAACGGCCGGCGCACGCCGGCGATCTCCTGGTACGACTCGTGTCCCTTGCCGGCGATCAGCACGACGTCGGCGGCGTCGGCGCTCCCGATCGCCGCGGCGATCGCGCGCGCGCGATCGACCTCGCGCAGCGCGGGCGCGTGCGAGAAGCCCCCCTCGATCGCGTCGAGGATCGCCTCGGGCCGCTCGCCGCGCGGGTTGTCGCTGGTCAGCACGACGCGGTCGGCGCCGCGCTCGGCGACCGCGCCCATCAGCGGACGCTTGCCCGGATCGCGGTCGCCGCCGGCGCCGAACACGCACCACAGCCGCCCGCCGCGGGCGGCGGCCACCGGCCGCAGCGCCTGCAGCGCGCTCGCGAGCGCGTCGGGCGTGTGCGCGTAGTCGACGACGGCGAGCGGGGCCGGGGCGCCGCCGGGCACCGCGACCGGCTGAAGCCGGCCGGGCACCGGACGCAGCCGCCCGAGCCGCTCGACGACCTCGGCGAACGGCCGGTCGAGCGCGAGCCACGAGGCGGCCACGACCAGCAGGTTCGACGCGTTGAACCGCCCGAGCATCGGCGTCTCGACGCGGGCCGCGCCCCAGTCGCCGTCGAGCTCGATGCGCATGCCCTGCGGGCGCGTCTCGATCGAGACCGCGCGCAGCACGCGCTCGACCCGGGTCGGGACGAGCTCGCAGGCCGGGCTCCCCCCGGTGTCGTCGGCGGCGCCGCCCGCGATCGTCGTGCCGATGCGCCGCACGCCGGGCTCGACCGCGCCGAGCATCGTCGCGTGCCACGGATCGTCGAGGTTGACGACCGCCGCGCGCAGCCCCGGCTGCGAGAACAGCAGCGCCTTCGCCCGCGCGTACTCGTCCATCGAGCCGTGGTAGTCGAGGTGGTCGCGCGTCAGGTTGGTGAACGCGGCGACCGCCACGCGGGTGCCCGCGAGCCGGTGCTGGTGCAGCCCGATCGACGAGGCCTCGATCGCGACCGCCCGCACGCCCTGCGACGCGAAGCGCGCGAACAGCGCCTGCAGCGACAGCGCGTCGGGCGTCGTCAGCCCGACGTCGGCGAGCGCGCCGGCCCGGCCGGCGCCGATCGTGCCGATCACCGCGGCGTCGCGCCCGGGCGCCTGCAGGCCCTGGGCGATCCAGTGGCTGCAGCTGGTCTTGCCGTTGGTGCCGGTGACCGCGACGACGTCGAGCCGCGCGCTCGGCGCGTCGTGGAACGCGTCGGCGATCGGGCCGGCGAGACGCTTCAGGCCGACGACCTCGCGATGCGGCACGCGCCAGCCGCCGGCGGCGCCGGCCTCGACGACGAGCGCCGCCGCGCCGCGCGCGATCGCCTGCTCGACGTGCAGCCGGCCGTCGGCGCGCTCGCCCGGGTACGCGAAGAACGCGTCGCCCGCAGCCACCGCGCGGCTGTCGGCGACGAGCGCCGCCCCGGCCGGCAGGACCGCCCTCAGCCAGCGCGCGACGTCGGTCGCGGCCGCGGTGCCGGTCACAGGCTCTCCTTCACCGGATCGGCGGGGACGATCAGCGTGCTGAACGGCGCGTCGGGCGCCACGCGCATCGCGCGCAGCGTCTCGCCGGCGATCCGGGCGAACACCGGCGCGGCGACCTGGCCGCCGTAGTACTTGCCGGCCGACGGCTCGTCGACCATCACCGCGACGACGATCCGCGGTGCCGACACCGGCGCGAGCCCGACGAAGGACGCGATGTACTTGTTCTGGTAGGTGCCGCCCTCCTGCTTGTGGGCGGTGCCGGTCTTGCCGCCGACGCGGTAGCCGGGGATCTGCGCGAGCGGCGCGGTGCCCTTCGGGCCGGCGGCCATCTCGAGCATCTTCAGCACCGACTGCGCGGTCTCGGGCCGGAACACCCGCACGCCCTGCGCCGGGCCGTCGGCGCGCAGCATCGTCACCGGGATCAGCTCGCCGTCGCGGGCGAACACCGTGTACGCGCGCGCCATCTGCATCAGCGACACCGAGATGCCGTGCCCGTACGACATCGTCGCCTGCTCGATCGGCTTCCAGGTCTTGTGCGGGCGCACCCGCCCCGCGACCGCGCCCGGGAAGCCGATCTGCGGCGCCTGCCCGAAGCCGAGCGAGGTGAAGTGCTCCCACATCTTCTGGGGCGGCAGCGTCAGCGCCATCTTCACGGTGCCGACGTTCGACGACTTCTGCAGCACCTCCTCGACGCTCAGCACGCCGTAGCGGTGCGCGTCGCCGATCGTCGCCGAGCCGATCGTCATCCGGCCCGGCGAGGTGTCGATCATCGAGGCCGGACGGAACCGGCCGCTCTCGAGCGCCATCGCGACCGAGAACGCCTTCATCGTCGAGCCGGGCTCGAAGGTGTCGGTGATCGCGCGGTTGCGCAGCTGCGCGCCGGTGAGCTGGCCGCGCTGGTTCGGGTCGTAGGTCGGCCAGTTCGCGAGCGCGATGACCTCGCCGGTGCGCACGTCGACGACGATCGCGGCGCCCGCCTTCGCGCGGTGCTCGCGGATCGCGTCGCGCAGCGCGTTGAACGCGAGGAACTGCACGCGCATGTCGATCGACAGCGCGAGGTCGGCGCCGTCCTGCGGCTCGCGGCCCGAGCCGATCTGCTCGATCACGCGACCGAGGTTGTCCTTGATCACGCGGCGGCTGCCCGGCTTGCCCGACAGGCGCTGCTGCTGCGCGAGCTCGAAGCCCTCCTGGCCCGCGTCCTCGACGTTCGTGAAGCCGACCACGTGCGCGACGGTCTCGCCCTCGGGGTAGTGGCGCTTGAACTCGTTGCGCTGGTGCACGCCGGGGATCTTCAGCTCGGCCACGCGCGCGGCGACGTCGGCCTCGACCTGCCGGCGCAGGTAGACGTAGTTCTTCTCCTCGGCGAGCCGGCGGTCGAGCTCGCGCTGCTCCATCTGCAGCAGCTTCGCGAGCGTCACCAGCTTGTCGCGCGGCGCCTGGACGTCGTCCGGATCGGCCCAGACGGCCTTGGCCGGCAGGCTCGTCGCGAGCATCGCGCCGTTGCGGTCGACGATGCGGCCGCGGTTGGCCGGAATCTCGAGCGTGCGCTCGTAGCGCGACTTGCCCTGCGCCTGCAGGAAGTCGTTGCTCCAGACCTGCAGCCAGAACGCGCGCAGCCCGAGCGCGACGAACGCGATCGCGACCAGCCCGAGCATGAAGCGCGAGCGCCACGCGGGCAGCTTCGTGACGAGCAGCGCATTGCGCGTGAGCCTGACCGGACGGGCGGAGCCGCGGGTCGACTTGCCGGGACGACCCACGTCAGCGGACCTCCGGCAGTCGCGCGACCGGGCCGGGTACGCCCGCCGGTGCGGGCGAGCGGGCGTCGGGCCGGGCCGCGCCGCGCGAGACGAGCGAGGCGGGCGCCTCGAGGTAGAGCGTGCGGTCGGGCGTGACCGGCTGCATCTTCAGGTCGACGCGGGCGGCCGCGTCGATCAGCGAATGCTTCGCGAGCCGCGACTGCTCGAGCTGCAGCCGGCTCCACTCGACCTCGTGCTTGCGCGCCGTCGCCTCGGCCCGCTCGAGGTCGATGAAGGTCTTGCGGGCGCGGTGCTGCGAGGTGACCAGCAGCAGCGCGCAGGTGAGCAGCACCGACACGAGGAGCGTGTTGACCTTGAGCATGGGTCAGATCCGCTCGGCGATCCGCAGCACGGCGGAGCGCGCGCGGGGGTTGGCGGAGATCTCGGTCGCGTCGGGGAGCACGCGGGCGACCGCGCGCAGGCGCGGGGGCACGTCGTGCACCGGCGCGCCGGTGATCGGGTCGCGGCGAGCCTGGCGGCCCGACTCGCGCGCGACGAACTGCTTGACCATCCGATCCTCGAGGGAATGGAAGCTGAGGACGACCAGCCGCCCGCCGGGTTTCAGCCGGCGTGCGATCCGATCGAGGACGAGCGCGAGCTCCTCAAGCTCTTGATTGACGAGAATCCGTAGAGCCTGAAAGGTGCGTGTGGCCGGGTCCTTGCCCACCTCCGGCCGCTTCTGGCGGCTGCGGACGACGCGCGCCACGAGCGCGGCAAGCTCTCCGGTGGTGCGGAACGCATCGTCGCCGGCGTCCCTGCAGCGAGCAGCAATCGCCTTTGCAACCGGAACAGCAAACCGTTCTTCCCCATAGTCCCTCAGCGCTTGCGCGATGTCGTGTTCCGTCGCCCGACCCAGCCATTCCCTCGCCGACATGCCCCGGGTCGGGTCCATCCGCATGTCCAGCGGACCGTCGGCCCGGAAGCTGAAGCCGCGGGCGGGATCGTCGAGCTGGGGAGACGAGACGCCGAGATCGAGGAGCACGCCGTCGACGGCGGCCAGGCCGCGCTCGTCGAGCACCGACTCGATCTCCGAGAACCGTGCGTGCACGATCTCGAACCGCCCATCCTCCCAACCCCGCCCCGCCGCGACCGCCTCCGGATCGCGATCCACCGCCACCAACCTGCCGCCGGGCCCCAGCGCGGCGAGGATCCGGGCCGAATGCCCGCCCCGCCCGAAGGTCCCGTCGACGTACGCACCGTCGGGCCGGATCGCCAGCCCCTCGATGCACTTCTGCGGCATCACCGGCAGGTGAGCCCCGTCCTCCCGCGCCACGTCCCGCCGACCTAGATCGACAGTCCGGACAGGGCCTCGGGGAGCCCGCCCGCGATCGCCTCGTTCTCCTTCGCCGTCAGCACCGCCGCGTCCCACACCTCGAAGTGGGCGCCCATGCCGAGCAGCACGATCTCCTTGTCCAGTCCGGCCCCCTGCCGCAGCTCGGGCGCGATCAGCACGCGCCCGGTCCCGTCGAGCTCCACGTCGGTCGCGTTGCCGAGGAAGAACCGCTTCCACGCGCTCGCGCTGATCGGCAGCGCCGCGATCCGCTCGCGGACCGTCTCCCAGGCGGGACGGGGGTAGAGGAGCAGGCACCCGTCGGGGTGCCGGGTCAGCGTCAGCCGACCTTCGCACTGCAGCATCAGGGCGTCGCGATGGCGCGCCGGGACCGACATGCGGCCCTTCGCGTCCAGCGACAGCGCTGATCTGCCTTGGAACATCCCCCACCTTGTCCGTGTCGTCCGGGACCGGCCGGTGCCTTCCGAAAGCGGGCCGGAGTCCCACTTTCAACCACTTTCTTGCACCTTTTCCCACTGTACGGAAATGCTGAATGCCGGTCAAGCCGACTTGCGGTTTTCTTCAATCGGGACAAGCACTTAGACGCACTTTCGAACAGCTGGATCGATATCCAGCCGCGCGCACTAAAGTGCGTCGAATCAGTGTCTTAACGGAAACCGTTAAGGTAGGGGGTGAGGATGGAGCGGGTCTGTAGGCCGGATTCTGTGCGCCGGTCGCCCGGCGTGACGGTCATTCGTCTAGGCCCCCGGTCACCCGGGGGCTCGAGCCACCAACCCGCACGCTCGGAGGGGCGTCCGTCGCGACCTCTCGGCCGCACGCGTGCCTATTCGGTGTTGCTCCGGGTGGGGTTTGGCGTGCCGCCCCCGTCACCGGGGACGCGGTGGGCTCTTACCCCACCGTTTCACCCTTGCCCGCGACCGCTTTCACGGCCGCGTCGGCGGTCTGTTCTCTGTGCCACTGTCCGTCGCCTTGGGCGCGACCTCTCGGACGCGCTTGCTGCGCCTGGCCGTTAGCCAGCACCCTGCCCTCAGGAGTCCGGACCTTCCTCCCGGGCATCGCTGCCCCGGCGACCGTCCGACCCGCTCCGCGACCGATTCTATCCGCTCGGCGACGCGCGGCGCGCCGACGGGCGGGCCTCGCGCGATGCGGATTTCCGGCCTAAGCTCGGCCGATCCCACTGCTCTAGGACACCCGCGATGCCGACCGTCGTCCCGCCGCTGCGCGCCGCCCTCCTCGCCGTCCTCTGCGCCGCGCCCGCCCTCGCCGCCGCGGCGGTCGACCTCGGCGACCCGAGCGTGATGTCGCAGCAGGGCCAGCGGCTCAAGCTCGCGCTCCCCTACGGCTCGACGCCCGGCGAGCGCGTGTCGGTGTCGCGCTTCGAGGTGGTCTCGGTGCAGGCGCCGGCCGGCGGCCGCGCGCCGGAGCCCGCGGACTTCACGATCGCCAAGCCCGAGCGCCGCAACCTCGTGCTGCTCCAGTCGCGCGAGCCGGTCGACGCGCCCGAGCTGCTGCTCGCGGTGCGCGTGGCCGACCAGCCGGGCTCCGAGCAGACGTGGCGCATCGCGGTGCCGGCGCCGCGCGCGGCCGCACCCGTGCTCGCCGCGGCTTCGCCGGTGCGCGCGACCGCCGCCGAGCGCCCCGCCCGACGCGTTCCTACGCGCCCCGCGCAGTCCGTCCGCTAGGCTGATCGGCCCACATTCCCGGCGCGACCGGGGCAGGAGGCCGAAGCATGGCGCAGAGCGAGAAGCGGTACGAGGACATCGTCAAGACGGTCGAGAAGATCGGCATCGCGATGATGACCACGCACGAGGACGACGGCACGCTGTCGAGCCGTCCGATGGCGGTGATGCGCGTCGACGACGACGGCTCGGTGTGGTTCTTCACGAAGGACGGCACCCACAAGCTCGAGCACCTGCGCCACGTGAACCTCGGGTTCGCCGATCGCGACGATGCCGACTACGTGTCGATGAGCGGCTCGGGCGAGGTGGTCCGCGACCGCGACACGATCCGTGCGCTGTGGTCGCCGATGGCCAAGCCCTGGTTCCCCGACGGCGTCGACGACCCGACGCTGGTGGCGCTGCGCGTGCGCGCGAACTCGATCGAGTGGTGGGACTCGAACTCGAGCAGGATGCTGCGGCTGCTCGGCATGGCCGGCGCGGCCCTCACCGGCACGACCTACGGCAACGGCGACCACGGCCGGATGCGGCCGCCGCACTGAGCGGCCGATGACGACGCGCGCCCGGCGCGCCGGCGCCGCCCGCGGACGCCGGCCGTGCTGAAGGACCGGGTCTGCGTCGTCACCGGCGGCGCCTCGGGCATCGGCCGCGCGATCGCGACGACCTGGGCGCGCGAGGGCGCCCGCATCGTGGTGTCCGACCTCGCCGGGGCGCGCGCCGGCGGCGAGGAGACGGTCGAGCGGGCCCGGGCGGCCGGTGCCGACGCGATCTTCGTCGAGGCCGACGTCACCCGAGAGGCCGACTGCGCGGCGCTCGTCGCGCGCACGCTCGAGCGCTTCGGACGGCTCGACGCCGCGTGCAACAACGCCGGCGTCCCGGGCGGCGTCGCGCCGGTCGCCGACTACCCCGTCGACGAGTGGCAGCGCGTGCTCGCGGTCAACCTGACCGGCGTGTTCCTCTGCATGCGGCACCAGCTGCCGCCGATGCTCGCCGCCGGCGGCGGCGCGATCGTCAACGTCGCCTCGATCCTCGGGCAGGTCGGCATGGCCGGCGCGCCCGCGTACGTCGCGGCCAAGCACGGCGTGATCGGGCTGACGAAGGTCGCGGCGCTCGACCACGGCGCGCGCGGCGTGCGCGTGAACGCCGTCGGGCCGGGCTTCGTCGGCACGCCGATGATCGCCGCGATCGAGCGCGAGCCCGCCGTGCGGAGCCGGCTCGAGCGCGCGCATCCGGTCGGCCGGCTCGGGCGGCCGGAGGAGGTGGCCGAGCTGGTCGCCTGGCTGTGCTCGGACCGCGCGTCGTTCGTCAACGGCGCGTACTACCCGGTGGACGGCGGCTACCTGGCGCGCTGAGCGCGCGTCGGCCGCGGGGCGCGGGTACCGCGCTCAGTCGAGCGCGAGCCGCGCCGACAGGTGCGCGTAGGTCACCGCGATGCGCCTCAGGTGCTTCGCCTCCGCGTGCGCGAGCAGCCACAGCGGCGTGTCGCACTCCTCGATCGGCTCGGTCAGGCGGACGAGGTCGCGCCGGCCCTCGGCGAGGAAGAGCGGCACGACGCCCACGCCCAGCCCCAGCGCCGCCAGCTCCAGCACCGACAGGATGCTGTTCACCCGGTAGCGCGGCATCGCCTTCGGGAAGCGCCGCCTGCGCCAGACCACCGACGGATGCTCGGGCAGCGCGTCGTCGGGGGCGATCCAGTCGGCGGCGCCCGCCTCGACGTCGCGCCACCGCGGCGCGCCCCGGGCGCGCGCCGCGTACACCGCGACCCGGATCGTGCCGAGCTCGCGCCCGACCAGGTGCCCCGGCGGGCGCCGCGTCGCGCGCAGCGCGACGTCGGCGTCGCGACGGGTCAGGCTGACGAGCTCGTTGCCGGCCTGCAGCTCGAAGTCGAGCAGCGGATGCGCGGCCTTCAGCTCGCGCAGCGCCGGCGCCACCAGGCCGTGCAGGATCGTGTCGGTCGTGGCGATCCGCACGGTGCCCGACACGCGCTCGGGCGTCGCCTGCAGCGCCGAGCGCGCCGCCTCGACCGCCGCCTCCACCTCCTCCGCGTGCGCGGCCAGCCGCGCGGCCGACTCGGTGGGCGCGTAGCCCGCGCGGGTGCGCGCGAACAGCGGCTGCCCGAGCCCGCGCTCGATGCGCTGCAGGTGACGGAACACCGTGGAGGCGTCCAGGCCGGTCCGCTCGGCCGCGCCGGCGAGCGTGCGTCCCCGCGCGAGCGCGAGCACCACCGCCAGGTCGTCGGCGCTCAGTTCGTATTGCGTTCTCGCAATCATCGTTTGCCCGCTCGTCGATTCCCGTTGCGACATCGCCATCCTACAGTGACACCTCCCCTCACCACTCCGATGGAGCGACACGATGAAGACGACGAACGACCCCACCGCCTACGGCATCGCGCTGCTGCGCGTCGCGCTGGGCACGATGTGGATCGCCCACGCGCTGCTGAAGCTGCTGGTGTTCGGCCTGCCCGGCACCGCCGCGTTCTTCGAGACCGTGGGCTTCGCGGGCTGGCTCGCCTACCCGGTGTTCGCCGTCGAGCTCGCCGGCGGCATCGCGCTGCTGCTCGGCGTCTTCGCCCGGCAGGCGGCGCTCGCGCTCGTGCCCGTGATGGCGGTCGCCGCGTGGGTGCACCTGCCCAACGGCTGGCTGCACACCAGCCCCGGCGGCGGCTGGGAGTATCCCGCCTTCCTGGTCGTCGCCTGCCTCGCGCAGTGGCTGCTCGGCGACGGCGCCCTCGCGCTGCGCCGCAGCGCGCGGTTCGCGCCCGCCTCCGCCTGACGGCGCGCGCACGCCTCGCCCGCCCCCACCCATCCGAGGAGAACGTCATGGCTTCCGAATCCCACCCGACGCGGGCACGCGACCCCGGGCTCGTCCTGGTCTCGCACGCGCTGTGTCCGTACGTGCAGCGCGCGGCGATCGTGCTCGGCGAGAAGGCCGCGGCCTTCGAGCGGCGCGACGTCGACCTGGCGGCGAAACCCGACTGGTTCCTCGCGATCTCGCCGCTCGGCCGCACGCCGGTGCTGCGCGTCGGCGACGCGTCGATCTTCGAGTCGGCGGTGATCTGCGAGTACCTCGACGAGACGATCGGCCCGCGCCTGCATCCGGCCGATCCGCTGCGCCGCGCCACGCACCGCGCGTGGATGCAGTTCGGCTCGGAGGTGCTCGACGCGATCGGCGCGTTCTACTCGGCCCGCGACGACGACGCGCTCGACGCCGCGGCGCGGCGCCTGCGCGAGCGCTTCGAGCGCGTCGAGGCGGCGCTGGGCGACGGCGACTGGTTCGACGGCGACTTCGGGATGGTCGACGCGGTCTTCGGGCCGGTGTTCCGCTACTTCGACGTCTTCGACGGGATCGGCGAGTTCGGCATCCTCGCCGGCCTGCCGCGCACCGCGCGCTGGCGCCGTGCGCTGGCCGGGCGCCCGTCGGTGCGCGCCGCCGCGCACCCGCGCTACCCGGAGCTGCTGCGCGCGTTCGTCGCGGCGCGCGGCGGCGCGCTGGCGCGCCGGGCCGAGGCGGCGGCCGCGGCGGCCTGAGCGGCGCGCGTCCCGCCCGGGGGCCGGTCGCCCGCGCTCACCCGCGCCCGGCGATCGCCCCCGGGTTGTCCTCGACGTAGGCGCGCACGATCGACACGAAGTCGGCGTCGGCGACGAAGCCGAGCTCGCGGGCCCGCGCGGTGTCGAAGCGCGCGGCCCAGGTGCGCACCAGCCGCTGCACCGCCTCGTCGGGGGCGATGCGGATCCGCGCGGCGACCGCCTCGCCCGCGACCGAGCGCAGCGCGGCGATCTCCTCGTGCATCGACACCGTGAGCCCCGGCAGGTTCAGGCTGCGGTGCCAGCCCCAGGCCTGCGGCGACAGCCCGATCGCGTGCATCAGCATGCCGACCACCGCGCGCGGCGACGCGACCCACATCTCGGTCTCGGGCGGCACCGGCAGCGGCGCCTCGATGCCGGCGAGCGGCTCGCGGACGATCCCCGAGGCGAAGCCCGAGGCCGCGCCGTTCGGCCGGCCCGGGCGCACGACGACCGTCGGCACGCGGACCGAGCGGCCGTCGATGAAGCCCTTGCGCGAGTAGTCCTGCACCAGCAGCTCGCCGACGAGCTTCTGCACGCCGTACGAGCCCTGCGGCGTCGGCGTGGTGGCGTCGGTGACCACCGGCGGCAGCGCGCCGCCGAACACCGCGATCGAGCTCGAGAACAGCAGGCGCGGCACGTGCCCCTGCGCCCGGCAGGCCTCGAGCAGGTGGCGCGTGCCGTCGAGGTTCACCCGCATGCCGAGGTCGAAGTCGGCCTCGGCCGTGCCGCTCACGACCGCGGCGAGGTGCACGACGACGCCGGTGTCGGCGTCGACGAGCGCGCGCACGGTCGCCGCGTCGGAGACGTCGCCGGCGACGTTGCGCACGCGCGCGTCGCGCAGCCGTCCCTCGCCCTGGTCGAAGCAGACGATCTCGTCGATCGGCTCCTCGCGCGCGGCGCCCTCGTCGTCGAGACGGATGCGTCCGGCCGCGAGCAGCCGCGCGATCAGCTGCTGGCCCAGGAAGCCGGCGCCGCCGGTGATCAGGATCCTCATGTGCGTGCCTCCACGTGCGGCGCGGCTCAGCGGACCGCCGCCAGCGCCTTGTCGAAGAAATCGTCGCCGCCGAAGTTGCCCGACTTCAGCGCGAGCGCGACCGGCGCGTCGAGCCCGGCGAGCGCCGGCACGCCGGGCTCGATCTCGGGGCCGATCGCGAGCCGGCGCACGCCGAGCGCCTGCACGACCGCGCCCGACGTCTCGCCGCCGGCGATCACCTGGCGTCGCACGCCGCGGGCGTACAGCTCGCGCGAGAGCTCGCCGAGCACCCGCTCGATCGCGTCGGACGCCGTCTGCGCGCCGTGGCGCGCCTGCGCGGCGCGCACCGCCTCGGGATCGGCCGAGCTGTAGACGAGCGGCGCCGCGCCGGACGGCTGCGCGAGCACCCAGTCGGCGAGCGCGCGCGCGTCGACGCGCCCGTCGACCACCTCGTCGACGTCGACGCGCCGCGCCGGCGCGCGCGCCGCGTAGCGCTCGACCTGGCGTCGCGTCGCGGCCGAGCAGCTGCCGGAGATCACCACGGCGGGGCCGCCGACCGGCTCGAGCGTCCCGGCCCCGGGCGCGAGCAGGCCGGCGCGGCGGAAGTTGTCGGGCAGCCCGAGCGCGATGCCCGAGCCGCCGGTGACCAGCGGCGCATCGGCGCAGGCCTCGCCGAGCGTGCGCAGGTCGGCGTCGGCGATCGCGTCGGCGATCGCGAGGCGCACGCCCGCGGCCGCGAGCGCGTCGAGCCGCTCGCGCACCGCCGCCGCCCCGCGCGCGACCGTCGGATGCTCGACGAGGCCGACGCCCGCGTCGGTCTGCCGGCGCAGCCAGCGCACCAGGTCGGGGTCGGTCATCGGGTTCAGCGGATGGTGCTGCAGCCCGCTCTCGTGCAGCGGCCGGTCGCCGACGAACAGGTGACCCATGTACACCGTGCGGCGGTTCGTCGGGAACGCCGGGCAGGCGACCGCGATCGGGGCGCCGAGCGCGTCGAGCAGCGCGGCGGCGACCGGCCCGATGTTGCCCTCGGGCGTCGAGTCGAAGGTCGAGCAGTACTTGAAGAGGATCTGCCGCGCGCCGCATGCGCGCAGCCAGCGCAGCGCCTCGAGGCTGCGCGCGACCGCCTCGTCCGCGGGGATGCTGCGCGACTTCAGCGCGACGACGACCGCGTCGGCGTCGGGCGCGGCGCCGTCGTCGGGCACGCCGATCGTCTGCACGGTGCGCATGCCGCCCGAGGTCAGCGTGTTGGCGAGGTCGGAGGCGCCGGTGAAGTCGTCGGCGATGCAGCCCAGCAGCATGGGTGTCCTCATCGGGACGTGGGAGGGCCGGCGCGCGATGACCGGCGGCCGGGGCGGAACACCATCGGATCATTGTAGAACGCGGGATCGCGGTTGGCGTCGCACCATCCCGGAAGTCCCATCACCGGCAGCGGGCACAGCGCGCGCGTCGACGGCAGGCCGGCGTCGAGCGACGCGGCCGCGGCGGCGTCGACCGCGTCGAGCGGCGCGTCGGCCGGCAGCCGCAGCGGCCACGCGTGCGCGGTGATCGCCTTGTACGGCGCGTCGAGCTTCTCGAGCAGCGCGTGCCCCGGCACGTGCACCGCGACCGCCGCGCGCAGCGCGTCGCGGCGCGCGACGAACAGCGTCGCCCAGTCGAACGCGCGCAGCGCCGCCTCGAGCGACGCGTCGGTGCCCACCCACAGCGCGCCGTTCTCGTCGAACAGCGTGGTCGCGTCGCGCAGCGCCCCGCGCCCGCCCGCCGGCGCCGCGCCCCCGGCGAGGCCCTGCGCGTGCAGCGCGTTGAGCCGCGCCTTGGTCCGCGGCCAGGTCAGCCAGGCGAGCGCGTTGTACAGGTCGTGGCGCGCGCCCCGGCCCTCGACGCGGGTCGCGACCTCGCCGGTCGCGAGGATCCGCGCCTCGTAGCCGGCGCGCGCGATCGCGTCGTCCCCGGCCGCCGCGTCGGCCGGCACGAAGCGCAGTGGCCGGCCCGCGCCGGCGACGATCCGCGCCTCGCGCGCCCAGGCGTCGAGCCGGGCGAGGCGCGCGTCGCCGGAGAGCGGCTCGAGCGCCCGCAGGCGCGCCTCGTACGGCGCGCGCCAGGGCGCGGCCGCGGGCGCGCTCAGGCCGCGAGCTTCCAGGACAGCGCCTCGCCGGCCGCCAGCGGCACGATCGCCTCGTCGGCGAAGGGCAGCGACTCCGGGACCGTCCAGGTCGAGCGGCGCAGCGTCACGCGGGCCTCGTTGCGCGGCAGCCCGTAGAAGTCCGGCCCGTGCAGGCTCGCGAAGCCCTCGAGCCGCCCGAGCGCGCCGGCCTGCTCGAACGCGGTCGCGTACAGCTCGAGCGCGTGCGGCGCGGTGTAGCAGCCGGCGCAGCCGCAGGCCATCTCCTTCTGGCTGCGCGCGTGCGGCGCGCTGTCGGTGCCGAGGAAGAAGCGCGGATCGCCCGAGGTGGCGGCCGCGAGCAGCGCGAGCCGGTGCGTCTCGCGCTTGAGCACCGGCAGGCAGTACCAGTGCGGACGGATGCCGCCGCGGAAGAGCGCGTTGCGCTCGTACAGCAGGTGGTGCGCGGTGATCGTCGCGCCGATCCGGCCCTCGGCGCGCGCGACGTAGTCGGCCGCCTCGGCCCGAGGCCGCGCGCTTCCGCGAGGCGATGGACGACGACTTCAACACCGCGGTCGCGACGTCGGTGCTGTTCGAGCTCGCGGGCGAGCTCAATCGCCGGCGCGA
>DASPJX010000208.1:0-5178 GCA_035628395.1 Burkholderiaceae bacterium
ACGCGCTCGAGGTCGTCCCGCTGCTGGCCGCCGGCCACTGGGAGCGCGCGGGGCAGCGGCTGCACACCGTGCCGAAGCGCGCGTCGTGAGGATCCCGCGCGGATGAGGGCGGTCCGTCTGCTCGCCGGGCCGCGCGCCCGCGAGCGCATCGCGCGCGACGGGCTCGCGCCGTCGTCGATCGCCGCGGTCGCGGCCGCCGCCGGCGGCCCGAAGGGCCTCGCGTTCCTCGCGCTCGACGAGTGGCTGTTCGGCAGCTGGCTCGCCGCGCCCGGTCGGCCGGTGCTGCTCGCCGGCGCGTCGATCGGCGCATGGCGGATGGCCGCCGCCGCGCACCCCGACGGCGTCGCCGCGACGCGCCGGCTCGGCGAGGCCTACCTCGAGCTGCAGCGCTATCCGGTTCGCCCGAGCGCGCGGCGGGTCGCGAGGACCTGCCGCGCGATCGTCGAGGCGACGATCGGCGATGCGCGCCGGTTCGTCGAGCGCGCGCGCCGCGACCGGCCGCTCGCGGTGGTCACCGCGCGCGGCCGCGGCGCGATCGAGCGCGCGACGCACCGCCTCGCGTTCGCGCGCCCGGCGCTCGCCAACCTCGCCTCGCGCGGCGCGCTCGGCGCGCACCTGCAGCGCGTGGTGTTCGCGCTCGGCGCGCACGACGACGGTCACCGCGGCGTCTGGCCCGACGATTCGTTCGGCACGCGACGCGTCGACCTCGACGCCGACAACGCCGTCGACGCGCTGCTCGCCTCGGGCACGATCCCGCTGCTCGCCGAGCCGGTCCGCGATCCCGCGAAGGCGCCGCCCGGCCACTACTGGGACGGCGGCCTGGTCGACTACCACCTGTTCCTGCGCTGGCGGCACCTCGACGGGCTGCTGCTCTATCCGCACTTCACGCCGTGGCTCACGCCGGGCTGGCTCGACAAGGGCCTGCCGTGGCGTCGCCGCGGGCTGCGCGGCTCGGCGCACTGGCTCGACGACGTGCTGCTCGTCGTGCCCTCGCCCGAGCTGCTCGCGCGCCTGCCCGGCGGCCGCCTGCCCGAGCGCGGCGACTTCCATCGCCACGGCCTCGACCACGACGGACGGCTGCGCGACTGGCGCCGCGCGATCGCCGAGTGCGCGGCGATGGCCGAGGACTTCGCGGCCTTCGCCGAGCGGCCCGATCCGGCGCGGCTCGAGCCGCTCGGGGGCGCGCGATGAGCGCGTCGCGCCGCGGCCCGCGCGCCGCCGACGCGCCGGTCGTGGCGGTGGTGCTGGGCGTGCTGTACGCGAGCCTCGCCCGCCGCGGCGAGATCGATTGCGCGCAGGCGCTCGACACGATGTTCCGCGAGTCGCGCGGGGTGTCGGGCTCGGACCTGCTCGGCAACGTCTTCGCCTACGTGCTGCTCGGCGCGGCGCTCGCCTTCGCGTGGGCGGCGCGCACCGGCGCGGCCCGCGCGCGCGGCGCGCGCGCGTTCGTCGCGGGGATCGCCGCGACCGCCGCGTGCACCGCGCTGTCGGTGTCGATGGAGGCGGCGCAGGCCTGCCTGACCGAGCGCGTGTCCACCGGCTGGGACGTGCTCTGGAACGCGTCGGGCGGCGCGATCGGCTGGCTGCTCGCGCGGGCGGTGCTGCCCGCCTGGACCGTGATGGTGCGCCGCCAGGGCGCGAGCGGGCGCGACGGCCCGATGCTCGCGGTCGTGCTGGTCGCGATCGCCGCCTGGGCGATCGCCGAGAGCGCGCCCTGGGTGCCGGTGCTCGACGCCGAGCTCGTGCGCCGCCACGCGAAGGCGGTGATCGTCGCGCTGGCCGGCGTCGCGCGCGGCGAGGCGTTCGTCGACCCGTGGCGGCTCGCGCGCGCCGCGGGGGAGTGGCTGGCGATCGGGCTCGCGATGTCGCTGCCGCTGCGCCGCCCCGCGCTCGCGGTGCTGCCCTTCGCCGCGATCGCGACCGCGGTGCTCGGCTGGCGGCTGCTGCTGCCGGGCACGGCCGTACCCTCGGTCGAGGCGCTCGCGACGCTGCCGCCGGCGCTGCTCGCCGTCGCGCTCGTGCCGCTCGCCGGCCGGCGCGCGAGCGCGGCGCTCGCGCTCGCCGCCGTCGCGGTCGCGCTGCTCGCCTACCAGCTCGAGCCGCAGTACGGCCCGACGCACGCGTTCCGCTGGCGCGTGGTGGTGCTGCACGGCGACCCGATCGGCGGCATCCAGACGGCCTGCTGGTTCGGCGCGCTCGCCGCCGCCTCGGTGGCGGCGGGCGTCGCGCTCGGCGGCCCGGCGTTCGCGTGGGCGACGTTCGTCCCGCTCGCGCTCGCGGCGACCGAGGCGCTGCAGACCGCGCTGCCCGGGCGCACGCCCGACCTGTCGCCCCCGGCGATGGCGCTTGCCGCGAGCGTGCTCGCGGCCGGCATCCTCTCTGGCCGGCGGGGCGCCCGGGGCGTCCGTGGCACGCGCGGGAGCCGCGCCGGGCCGGCGGTCCGGCCGCGCTCAGCGTGATCCGCCGCCGGCCTGGGTCTCGGCCTGCGTCTCGGACCGCGTCTCGGACCGCGTCTCGACCTGCGTCTCGGCCCGCGTCCCGGCCTCGGTCTCGACGACGGGAGGCTCGCCCTGCGTCGGCGCCGGGGCGTCGCGGCGAGGACCGCGCTTGACCCACCACTTGCGCCGCTCGGTCAGCCGCTCGAACGGGAACAGGCTGCCGAGCGCGCCGCCGATCGACGACATCTGGCCGAGCGAGCGCCACGCCTCGTGCGCGAAGGCCTGGATCACCTGCCGCTCGCTGACCTCGCGCCCCTCCTTCACCCGCGA
The DNA here is from genome assembly GCA_035628395.1 of Burkholderiaceae bacterium. Classification (GTDB taxonomy): domain Bacteria; phylum Pseudomonadota; class Gammaproteobacteria; order Burkholderiales; family Burkholderiaceae_E; genus UBA4615. The sequence continues at coordinate 2,769 of DASPJX010000208.1, forward strand.
CAGCGCGTGCATCACGTACAGCCCGAGCAGCGTCGAGATCGCGAACAGGAACTCCCAGTGCGCGAAGCTGACGACCGCGAACTCCTTGTCGCGCATCGGCGTGGCCCAGCGCACGACCGCGGTGAGCTCGTTCGCCTGGAACGACTGCGCGAGCGCGCCCGCGACGATCGGCGCGACGCCCCCGGAGCACGCCGAGACCAGCCCGATCGCGGCGAGGTAGGCGGTGCCCTCGCCCTGCGGCGCGAGCTTGAGGCCGAGATTGCCGGTGGCGAGGCCGATGCCGCCGGTGGCCACGCCCATGATCACGTGGATCGCGAACAGCAGCGCGAGCTGCGCGGCCATGCTCGCGGCCGCGTCGGCGAACACCAGCGAGAGCACGCACGCGAAGTGCACCGGCAGCGCGACCGCGAGCACCGCCTTGTTCGACATCCGGTCCGACAGCCGGCCCCACGCGTACAGCGTCATCGCCGCGGCCACCTGGCTCGACACCCACATCGCGGTCACGGTCGTCACCGCGAAGCCGCGCTGCTGGATCAGGTAGACCGTCAGGAACGGGGCGGCGAGGTTCGAGACCACGATCCACGCGCCCATGAACACCAGCAGCGGCCGGAAGCGCTCGTCGCGGAACGGCGCCCACAGCCTGTCGCGGATCGGCGCATTCGGGCCGGCGTCGTGCATCGCCGGCTCGGGCGCGCGCGCGAGGTGGCGCGAGCTGACGAAGCCCGCGAGCCCGGCGACCGCGAACGCGAGCGCGTAGCCGCCGAGCGGCGAGCCCCCGGGCGCGAGGTCGACGAGCGCGCCCGCCGCGAGCGTGGCCGCGCAGGCCACCGCCGTGCCCCACAGCAGGCGACGGGCGAAGAAGCGGCCGAGCGCGTCGTGCGGGATCAGCTGGTGCAGCCACGAGTTGACGGCGCAGCCGCCCACCGCGTGCAGCACGGCGATCGCCGCCTGCGCGGCGATCAGCACCGGGAGCGCCGTGGCGGCGTCGAGCAGCAGCGGCACCGGCGCGAGCGACAGGATCAGCACGCGCGCGCCGGTGACCGAGGCGACGCCGATCAGCCGGCGCCGGCGGACCCGCTCGATCAGCACGGTCGCCGGCAGCTGGGCCGCCTGGGCGAGGAACGGGATCGCGGCGAGCAGGCCCACCTGGACGGGGGTCGCGCCGAGCGCGAGCGCGAAGGCGACGAGGATCACCCCGCCCGAGAACGCGCCGGTGACGCTCGCCCAGGCGAGGTCGAACACCAGGTCGCGCTGGCCGCGCCGGAGCGCGTCGGGGGAGACGACGGGAACGGGATCGAGCATCGAGGCGGGGCTCTCCGGAGGCGAGGTGCGACCCGCCGGCGTCGGGCGGGGCGTCCGGACCGGTAGGGCAACGGCCGTGCCCGAGCCCGTTCCGCGCCGACACCTCGACGGGCCGCGCTCGCATGGCCGCGCCGCGCCGGGGCTGCGATCGTGGCCGCAGGGAGGACCTCCATGAACGCGCTCATCTACCTGATCGGCCTCGCGGTGGTGATCTACTTCGTGCTCAGCTTCTTCGGGATGCTCTGAGCCCGGCGCGGGGCCGCGCGGCGGCTCGCGGCTCGCTTGACGCGGCGCCGGGCCGGTCCTCTAATCGGTCGGACGCGGGCCGGTCGGCCGGTGCCCCGCGACGCCTCGCCTCCGGGGCCGACCCGGACGTCCGCGGCCGCGACGCGCCCGCGGGCCGGATCCGGCGCGACGCGCGGTGCCGCCGCCGGCCCGCCCCCTCCGTCCCGCATCGGGAGTCCCCTCATGACCACTCGGATCGACGAGATCGCCCCGGGCATCTACCGGCTGTCCACCCATGTCGCCGAGGTGGCGCCGCCCGCCGGGTTCGGCTTCAACCAGTTCGTCGTCATGGGCGACGAGCCGCTGCTGTTCCACTGCGGCATGCGCGGCCTGTTCCCGTCGGTGTCGCGGGCGCTCGCCCGGCTGATGCCGATCGAGCGCCTGCGCTGGATCGCGTTCGGGCACCTCGAGGCCGACGAGAGCGGCGCGATGAACGCGTGGCTGGCCGCCGCGCCGCGCTCGCAGGTCGCGCACGGCGCGCTCGGCTGCGCGGTCTCGGTGGCCGACCTGGCGGACCGGCCGCCGCGTCCGCTCGTCGACGACGAGCGGATCGACCTCGGCGGCAAGGTGGTCCGCTACCTGGCCACGCCCCACGTGCCCCACGGCTGGGACGCCGGCGTGATGGTCGAGGAGACGACCGGCACGCTGCTGTGCGGCGACCTCTTCACCCAGCTCGGCAACGGCCCGGCATTGACGGAAAGCGATATTGTCGGGCCAGCGATCACCGCCGAGGACTTGTTCCAATATTCCTGCCTGAGCCCCAACATGGGGACGACGATCCGAGCACTGGCGGAGCTGTCGCCGCGCACGCTGGCGCTGATGC
>DASPJX010000209.1:0-36444 GCA_035628395.1 Burkholderiaceae bacterium
CCTCGCGCCGCGCCGGACGCGCCGCCGATCCACGGCTCCGACGTGTCGGAGGCGTCGATCGCCGCGGCGCGCGCGAACCTGTCGCGCTGCGGCGTCGACCCGCGCCCGGCCACCAGCCCTCGACCGGCGCGCCGCGCCGCGACGAGCCCGGCCGCCGGCCCTCAGTCCGTGCGCCGCGCCGAGCCCGCGACCATCTCGAACCGGAACAGCCGGCACTCGAGCGCGCCGTTGAAGAGCGGCGTGCGCCGCGAGGGCTTGAGCCTGAGGCGGCCCGGCAGCTCGAGGTCGCTGGTCAGCAGACAGGCGTTCCAGCCGGCGAAGCGCTGCTTGAGCAGCGTCGCGAACGCCGCCCAGAACGTGTCGACCTGCGCGAGCGACTGCCGTCCCTTCATCTCGAGCCGCTCGCCGTAGGGCGGGTTCGACAGCAGCACGCCGGCCGGCGCGGGCGCCGCGTCGAGGTGCAGCACGTCGAGCTGGCGCAGCGCGACCCAGCGCGGGTCGACGCCGCAGCGCGACAGGTTCGCGCGCGCCGCGGCGATCGACGCCTCCGACACGTCGGAGCCGTGGATCGGCGGCGCGTCCGGCGCGGCGCGAGGCTCGACGTGGCGCATCCGGTCCCAGGCCGCGCGGTCGAAGCCGCGCATCCGCTCGAACGCGAAGCGCCGGTGCAGCCCGGGCGGCAGGCCGGCGGCGATCGTCGCGGCCTCGATCGCGATCGTGCCCGAGCCGCAGAACGGGTCGACGAGCGGCATGCCGGGCGTCCATCCCGACAGCGCGAGCAGGCCCGCGGCGAGGTTCTCCTTCAGCGGCGCCTCGGAGCCGTCGCGCCGCCAGCCGCGCTTGAACAGCGACTCGCCCGACCAGTCGAGGTACAGCGTGCAGCGCTGCGCGTCGAGGAACGCGTAGACCCGGCGATCGGGGCGATGGCGCTCGATCGACGGGCGGTCGCCGTGCCGCTCGCGCAGGTGGTCGACGATGCCGTCCTTGATCCGCAGCGTGGCGAACTGCAGGCTGCGCACCGGCGCGCCGCTCGCCGCGACGTCGACCCGCAGCGAGGCGAGCGGCTCGTGCCAGCGCGACCACTCGGTCTGGTGCGCGAGCCGGTACAGGTCGTCCTCGCCGCGGTACGGGCCGTGCGCGACCTGCTGCAGCACCCGGCTCGCGATCCGCGAGTGCAGGTTGGCGGCCAGCCCGATCGAGGCGTCGCCCTCGAAGCGCACGCCGCCCGGCGGCTCGGAGAGCACCGTCGCGCCGATCGCGCGAAGCTCGGCGGCGAGCGCCGCCTCGAGCCCGCGCGGGCAGGGCGCGAAGAACGCGAGGGCGCTCACGGGCGGTCCGCGCGTCGCCGGCTCATCGGGCCCGGGCGAGCGCGCGCTCGACGAAGTCGAGCCGGTCCTGGCCCCAGAACGGCTCGTCGCCGACCTGGTACCACGGCGCGCCGAACACGCCGGTCGCGGTCGCCTCCTCGGTGTAGGCGTCGAACGCGGCGCGGGCCTCGTCGGCCCGGGCGGCGAGCGAGGCGGCGTCGAGCCCGCAGGCGCCGGCGATCGCCGCGAGCGTCGCGGCGTCGGACACGTCGCGCTCCTCGGCCCAGCACGCGCGCAGCAGCGCGCCGGCGAGCCGCAGCGCGGCGTCGGTGCCGGCGGCGAGGTCGGCCGCGACGATCAGCCGCGCGGCGTCGTCGGCCGGCACCGGGAAGTGCTTCGGCTGCACGACCAGCGGCACGCCGAGGTGGTCGCGCCAGCGCGGGAGCTCGCGCAGCCGGTAGGCCTGGCGCTGCGGCGCGCGCTTGGCGAGCGGCACCCCGCCCGAGACCGGGAACACCCGACCGAGGTCGATCGGGCGCAGCTCGATCGTCGCGCCGTGGCGGCGCGCGACGTCGACGAAGCGGTCGTGGCCGAGATAGGTCCACGGCGACACCGGGCTCATGAAGTAGCGGACGACGGCGGGCATCGGGAGTCTCCTCGTGGCGGGCGGGAACGCGGGGCCGGGCGCAGGGCCGCCCGGATCAGAACGGCTTGACGACGACCAGCACCACCACCGCGACCAGCAGCAGTACCGGGACCTCGTTGAACCAGCGGTACCAGACGTGCGAGCGACGGTTCTCGCCGCGCCCGAAGCGCTTCACCATCGCGCCGCAGACGTGGTGGTAGCCGACCAGCGCGACGACGAGCGCGAGCTTCGCGTGCAGCCAGCCGCCGCCGAAGCCCCAGCCGAGCCAGAGCCAGATCCCGAACGCCAGCGCGAGGACCATCAGCGGGCCCATGAAGCGGTACAGCTTGCGGGCCATCAGCAGCAGGCGGTCGCGCTCGGGGCTCGGGGCGGCGTCGACCGACGCGAGGTTGACCAGGATCCGGGGGAGGTAGAACAGGCCGGCGAACCAGCTGGTCACGAAGACGATGTGCAGCGACTTGACCCAGAGCATCGGCCGATTGTACCGGCTCGCCGCCGGCGGCCCGGCGCGGTCCCGGGGCGGTCGGCGCTAGAATCGCCGGCCCCGACGACAGGAACGATCCCGATGACGACGAGCCTCCACGACCAGGCGGTGCCGGTGTTCGACGCGATGCTGGCCAACCTCGCCGCGATGCTGGAGAAGGGCGCGGCGCACGCGCGCGCCCGCGGCTTCGATCCGCAGGCGCTGCTGCAGTCGCGGCTCGCGCCCGACATGTTCCCGCTGCTGCGCCAGGTGCAGATCGCGACCGACGCCGCGAAGTTCGGCGTCTCGCGGCTCTCGGGCGCGAAGCCGCCGACCTTCGCCGACGACGAGACCACGCTCGAGCAGCTCGCCGCGCGGATCGCCGCGGTGCGCGCGTTCGTCGCCGGCGTGCCGCGCGAGGCCTTCGAGGGCGCCGAGTCGCGCCGCGTCGAGGTGCCGGGGCGCGCGCAGACCCGGACGTTCGACGGCCGCACCTACCTGCTGCGCTGGGCGCTGCCCAACTTCTACTTCCACGTGACGACCGCGTACGCGATCCTGCGCCACGACGGCGTCGACCTGGGCAAGCTCGACTACCTCGGGCCGGTCCCGACGCTGCCGTGATCTTCGAGCTGCGCGGGGAGACGATCGCGCTGGCCGCGCTGCTGAAGGCGACCGGCGTCGCGCCGAGCGGCGGCGCCGCGAAGGCGATGGTCGACGCGGGCGAGGTCCGCGTCGACGGCCGGCCCGAGACGCGGCGCACGCGCACGCTGCGGGCCGGACAGGTGGTGGAGGCCGGCGACGCGCGGATCGAGCTGCGCGCCGGAGGCGGCGCTCAGGTCCGGACCTGACCGGAGCCGAACACCACCCACTTCTGCGAGGTCAGGCCGTCGAGCCCGACCGGGCCCCGCGCATGGAGCTTGTCGGTCGAGATGCCGATCTCGGCGCCGAGCCCGTACTCGAAGCCGTCGGCGAAGCGCGTCGAGGCGTTGATCATCACGCTCGCGGAGTCGACCTCGCGCAGGAAGCGCATCGCCCGCGAGTGGTCCTCGGTGACGATCGCGTCGGTGTGGCGCGAGCCCCAGCGCTCGATGTGGTCGATCGCCGCGTCGAGCCCGTCGACGACGCGGATCGACAGGATCGGGGCCAGGTACTCGGTCGCCCAGTCGGCGTCGGTCGCGGCCCGGCAGGGCAGGTCCGCCGCCCGCAGCAGCGCCTGCGTCGCCTCGCAGCCGCGCAGCTCGACGCCCTTGTCGACGTAGATGCGACCGAGCGCGGGCAGCAGCCGCGGCGCGATGCCCCGGCCGACCAGCAGCGTCTCCATCGTGTTGCACGGCGAGTAGCGCTGCGTCTTCGCGTTGTCGGCGATGCGGATCGCCTTCTCGAGGTCGGCCGCGTCGTCGACGTACACGTGGCAGATGCCGTCGAGGTGCTTGATGACCGGCACGCGCGCCTCGCGCGAGATCCGCTCGATCAGCGACTTGCCGCCGCGCGGCACGATCACGTCGACCCACTCGGGGCTCGAGATCAGCGCGCCGACCGCCGCGCGGTCGGTGGTGTCGATCAGCTGCACCGCGTCGGCCGGCAGGCCCGCGGCCTCCAGGCCCTCTCGCACCAGCGCGGCGAGCGCGCGGTTGCTGTGGATCGCCTCCGAGCCGCCGCGCAGGATCGTCGCGTTGCCCGACTTGATGCACAGGCCCGCCGCGTCGATCGTCACGTTCGGGCGCGACTCGTAGACGATGCCGATCACGCCGAGCGGCACCCGCATCTTCCCGACCTGGATGCCCGAGGGCCGGTAGCGCAGGTCGGTCGTCTCGCCGATCGGATCGGGCAGCGCGGCGATCTGCTCGAGGCCCGCGGCCATCGACTCGATCACCTTCGGGGTCAGCGCCAGCCGGTCGACGAAGGCGGCGTCCTGGCCCGCGGCGCGGGCGGCCTCGAGGTCCTTCGCGTTCTCGGCGGCGAGCGCCGCGGCCTCGCGGCGGATCGCGGCGGCGGCCGCGAGCAGCGCGGCGTCCTTGGCGGCGGTCGGGGCGCGCGCGGCGAGGCGCGCGGCGTCGCGGGCGCGGCGGCCGACCTCGGCCACGTAGACGGGAATGTCGATCGGGTTCATCGCGGAGCTCCGTGCGCCGCCCGCTCAGGCGGCGAGCGCCGGGTCGTCGAGCGCCAGCGCGTGCGCGCCGGCCAGCCCGAGCACCACGGCCTCGAGCGCCTGCCAGTCGTCGCCGGCGAGCAGGCCCTTGGTCATTCTATCGACGCGCGCGCACGCCCGCAGCAGCCGGCGCAGCGACGCGGGCGAGTGCCGCCGCAGCGCGCCGGGGATCGCGCGCTCGCGCTCGCCCCAGATCCGCGCCTCGCGGATCGCGACGGCCGTCGGCCGGCCGGCCTCGACGGCGAGCGCGATCCGCAGCAGCGTGCGCACCCCGTCGGCCAGCGCCCAGAGCGCCACCGGCACCGCGGTGCCCTCGGCGCGCAGGCCCGCCAGGCAGCGCAGCGCGCGTCCGGTCTCGCCGCCGTAGGCCGCGCCGACCAGGTCGAACACGTCCCAGCGGGCGACGTCGAGCACCGCCGCCCGGACCTCGGCGGCCGGCAGCGCGCCCTGCGGGAACAGGAGGGCGAGCTTGCGGACCTCCTGCTCGGCGGCGAGCAGGTTCCCTTCGACGCGCTCGGCGATCAGCCGCAGCGTGTCGGCGTCGGCGCGCTGGCCCTGACGGGCGAGCCGCTCGCCGATCCAGCCGGGCAGCGCGCCGCGCTCGACGACGGGCACCGGCACGTACCAGCCGAGCCGGTCGATCCGCGCGAACCACGCGGTCTCGGTCGCCTTGCGGTCGAGCCGCGGGCCGACGACCAGCAGCCGCGTGTCGTCGCCGAGGCGCTGCGCGGCGTCGGCGATCGCCTCGGCGAGCTCCTTGCCGGGCTTGCCGGACATCCGCAGCTCGAGGAGGCGCCGGCTCGCGAACAGCGACATCGCGCCGGCCTCGGCGTCGAGCTCCTCGGGGCGGAAGCCGCGCTCGACGTGGAACACGCGCCGCTCGTCGAAGCCGAGCCCGCGCGCGGCGGCCCGCACGCGGTCGGCGTCCTCCTGCACCAGCAGCGGCTCGTCGCCGGCGATCCAGACGAGGGGCGGCAGGCCGTCGCGCGCCGCGGCCGACAGCCGCGCGGGCAGCGCGTCGGAGCGGATCACCGCGGCACCTTCACCACCGACAGCCGCCGCACGATCTGCTGGACGGCGTCGATCCGCATGTCGCGGTACAGCAGCGCCTCCTCGTCGGCGCTCGCGACGCCGAGCGTGTCGAGCACCGTGTAGTTGCGCCGCAGCAGCGTCTCGGTCGGCGCGATCAGGTCCTCGTCCTTCGGGCCGCGGACCCGCCAGCGCAGCCGCAGCCGCAGCTGCAGCTCGCGGGGCCGGCCGCTGGTCGACAGCGCGGTGATCTCGCGCTCGGGCGCCTCGAGCAGCAGCTCGAAGCGCACCTGCGCGTCCTCGCGCCGGTCGACGACGGTCGCGCCGTTCGAGCGCACCGCGCGCCGCAGGTCGCCGCCGAACTGGGAGTTGAGCGGCAGCGACGAGTAGAAGGTCTCGAAGGGCAGCTCGGTCAGGCCGCGCAGCCGGAACCCGCAGCCGGCGGCCGCGAGCGGCAGCGCCGCGGCGAGCAGCGCGCGCCGGCGCGCGCCGGCGACGCCGGGCGCGGCGCCGGACGGGCGAAGGCGCGTGCCGCCGGGCATGCCGCTCAGACCACCAGGTTGACCAGGCGGCCGGGGACCACCACGACCTTCTTCGGGGCGCGGCCCTCGGCATGGCGGGCGAACGCCTCGGACGCGACCGCGGCCGCCTCGATCGCCGCGCGCTCGGCGCCGGCCGGCACGCGGATCGAGCCGCGCACCTTGCCGTTGACCTGCAGCACGAGCTCGAGCTCGTCGAGGACCAGCGCCGCCTCGTCGACCCGCGGCCACGGCGCGTCGAGCAGGTCGCCCCACTGCGCGTCGAAGCCGAGCGCGGTCCACAGGCCGTGGCCGAGGTGCGGCACCACCGGGTACAGCACCCGCAGCAGGATCGAGACCGCCTCGCGCAGCACCGCGGCGTTCGCCGCGTCCGCGGGCAGCTTCGCCCCCTCGAGCGCGTTCAGCATCTTCATCGTCGCCGAGACGACGGTGTTGTACTGCTTGCGCTCGTAGTCGTAGCTCGCCTGGCGAAGCACCGCGTGGATCTCGCGGCGCAGCGCCTTCGCGTCGGCCGACAGCCGCGCCGCGTGGTCGGCGACCGTGCCGGCGCCGGCGATCGCCTCGCGCCGCGCGTGGCAGAACGCCCAGAGCCGGCGCAGGAAGCGGCTCGCGCCCTCGACGCCGGTGTCCGACCACTCGAGCGTCTGCTCGGGCGGGCTCGCGAACATCACGAACAGCCGCGCGGTGTCGGCGCCGTAGGCGTCGATCAGCGCCTGGGGGTCGACGCCGTTGTTCTTCGACTTCGACATCGTGCCCACGCCCTCGTACTCGACGCGCGAGCCGTCGGCCTTGAGCACCGCGTGGGTGACGCGGCCGTCGGGGCCGTGGACGTCCTCGACCTCCTCCGGCCAGAAGTACTCGACGCCGCCGCGCTCGTTGCGCCGCGAGTAGATGTGGTTGAGCACCATGCCCTGGCACAGCAGCCGCACGAACGGCTCGTCGATCGTCACCAGCCCGCGCCCGGGATCGCCCGGCACGTGGCCGGTCACGTCGCGCATCACCTTGGTCCAGAAGCGCGCGTACAGCAGGTGCAGCACCGCGTGCTCGATGCCGCCGATGTACTGGTCCATCGGCATCCAGTAGTCGGTGCGCGCGTCGACCATCGCCGAGTCGTTGTCCGGCGAGCAGTACCGCATGTAGTACCAGGCCGAGTCGACGAAGGTGTCCATCGTGTCGGTCTCGCGCCGCGCGGGCGCGCCGCAGCGCGGGCACGCGCACGCGAGGAAGCGCTCGTCCTTCGTCAGCGGGTTGCCGCTGCCGTCGGGCACCAGGTCCTCGGGCAGCACCACCGGCAGCTGGTCGTCGGGCACCGGCACCGGGCCGCAGTCGGCGCAGTGGATGATCGGGATCGGCGTGCCCCAGTAGCGCTGGCGCGAGATGCCCCAGTCGCGCAGCCGGTACTGGATCTTCTTCTCGCCGAGGCCCTTCGCCGCGAGGTCGGCGGCGACCGCGTCGACCGCGGCCTCGTGGCCGAGCCCGTCGTAGCGGCCGCTGTTCGTGCAGACGACGCCCTGCTTGTCCTCGTACCAGGCCTGCCAGCGCTCGTCGGTGAACGGCGCCTCGTCGGCGCGCGCGGCGCCCTCGCGGGCGATCACCTGCCGGATCGGCAGCCCGTACTTGCGCGCGAACGCGAAGTCGCGCTCGTCGTGCGCGGGCACGCCCATCACCGCGCCGTCGCCGTAGCTCATCAGCACGTAGTTGCCGACCCAGACCTCGACGCGCTCGCCGGTCAGCGGATGCGCGACGAAGAGCCCGGTGGCGACGCCCTTCTTCTCCATCGTCGCGAGGTCGGCCTCCATGACCGAGCCGCGCCGGGCCTCGTCGACGAAGGCGGCGACCTCGGGGCGCGCGGCGGCCGCGACGGTGGCGAGCGGATGCTCGGGCGCCACCGCGACGAAGGTCACGCCCATGATCGTGTCGGCCCGGGTGGTGAACACGTACAGCCTGCCGTCGCCGACCGGGGCGCCGTCGGCGCCGCGGATCTCGTGCGGGAACGCGAAGCGCACGCCGGTCGAGCGGCCGATCCAGTTGGCCTGCATCGTCCGCACGCGCTCCGGCCAACCCTCGAGGTGCTTCTCGACGTGCTCGAGCAGCTCGCCCGCGTAGTCGGTGATCTTCAGGTAGTAGCCCGGGATCTCGCGCTTCTCGACGAGCGCGCCGGTGCGCCAGCCGCGGCCGTCGATGACCTGCTCGTTGGCGAGCACCGTCTGGTCGACCGGATCCCAGTTGACGACCTGCGTCCTGCGGTACGCGATGCCGCGCTCGAGCATCCGCAGGAACAGCCACTGGTTCCACCGGTAGTACTTCGGGTCGCAGGCGGCGATCTCGCGCGACCAGTCGATCGCGAGCCCCATCGCCTGCATCTGCTTCTTCATGTAGGCGATGTTGTCGTACGTCCACTTCGCCGGCGCGACGCGGTTCTTGATCGCCGCGTTCTCCGCGGGCAGCCCGAAGGCGTCCCAGCCCATCGGCATCAGGACGTTCCAGCCGTTCATGCGCAGGTGGCGGTACTGCACGTCGTTGATCGTGTAGTTCCGCACGTGGCCCATGTGCAGCTTGCCCGAGGGGTAGGGCAGCATCGAGCACGCGTAGTACTTGCCCTTCGGGAAGCGCGGGTCGTGCTCGACGGCGCGGTAGGCGTCGATCGCCTGCCAGTGCTCGCGGGCGGCGGATTCGACCTCGGCGGGGGAGTAGCGTTCTTGCATGCGGGCGGGGAGAGGGGAGGGCGCGACGGCTGAACCGTCGATTATACCGTCCCGCCCCGCGCGAAGCGCGAAGAATCAGGCACTTACGCGGGTCCGCCGCGTCGGCGGGCGGACCCGGGCGGCCCTTCAGACGTACGCGCGGTACTTCTCGAGGTGGCGCACCGGCTTCGACAGCGCGTCGCGCCGGAACGGGTCGCCGAGCTCGGGGGTCAGCATCATCTCGAGCACCGTCGTGCGGCCCTCGCGCTGCGCGCGCGCGGCCGCCCGGAGCGCGGCGCCGACGTCGGACGCCCGTTCGACGACGAGGCCGTCGGCGCCCATCGCGCGGGCGACCGCCGCCCAGCTCGGCTGGCGCTCGAGGTCGACGCCGACGAAGCGGTTCGAGTAGAAGTCGACGTGGTTCTTCTTCTCGGCGCCCCACTGGCCGTTGTTGAACACGACCGCGGTCACCGGCAGGTTCTCGCGCACGCAGGTCTGGATCTCGCCGAAGCTCATGCCCCACGCGCCGTCGCCGACGTAGGCGAACGCCGGGCGGTCGGGCGCGGCGAGCTTCGCGCCGACGATCGTCGGGAACGCGTAGCCGCAGTTGCCGAAGCTCATCGCCGCGAACATCGAGCGCGGACGCCCGAACCGCAGATAGCTGTTGGACACCGAGCAGACGTTGCCGATGTCGGTCGACACCATCGCGTCGTCGGGCATCGCGCGCTCGAGCTCGCGCAGCATCTCGCGCGGATGCATGTGCGAGGAGCCGCGCGCGGCCTCGATCGACCAGGCGTCGCGCTCGTGCGTCCAGCCGTCGAGCTCGCGCGCCCAGGCGTCCTGCTCGGCGCGCACGTCGGCGAGCCGCGCCTCGCGGTTCGCGTCGCAGGCGAGCGCGCGACCGGCGAGCCGCTGCAGCAGCGCCGCGGCCGCGGCGCGCGCGTCGCCGCACAGCCCGACCGAGATCGGCTTGACGAGCCCGAGCATCCGCGGATCGGCGTCGACCTGGATCACCTTCGCGTCCTTCGGCCAGTAGTCGAGCCCGTGCTGCGGCAGCGTGCCGAACGGACCGAGCCGCGTGCCGAGCGCGAGCACGACGTCGGCCTTCGCGATCAGCTTCATCGCGGCCTTGCTGCCCTGGTAGCCGAGCGGGCCGCAGGCGAGCGGATGGCTCGCCGGGAACGAGTCGTTGTGCAGGTAGCTGCTCGCCACCGGCGCCTGCAGCCGCTCGGCGAGCGCGATCGCCTCGGTCCAGCCGTCGGCCGCGACCACGCCGCCGCCCGACAGGATCACCGGGAAGCGCGCGCCGGCGAGCAGCTCGGCGGCGCGATCGAGCGCCTGCTCGCCGCCGGCGCCGCGCTCGATGCGGATCGGCTCGGGGATCTCGGCCTCGATGTCGCCGTAGAAGAAGTCGCGCGGGATGTTGAGCTGCGTCGGCCCCATCTCGAGCAGCGCGCGATCGAACGCGCGGCCGGTCAGCTCCGCCATCCGCGCGCGGTTGTTCACGTGCGCCTGGTACTTGGTGATCTTCGAGAACAGCGGCAGCTGCTCGGTCTCCTGGAACCCGCCGAGGCCCATCGTCATGCTGCCGGTCTCCGGCGTGACGACGACCACCGGCGAGTGCGCCCAGTACGCGGCCGCGACGGCGGTGACGAAGTTGGTGATGCCCGGCCCGTTCTGCGCGATGCACACGCCGTGGCGGCCCGAGACGCGCGAGTAGCCGTCGGCCATGTGCGCGGCGCCCTGCTCGTGCGCGGTCATCACGAAGCGGATGCCGGCGGCGGGGAACAGGTCGAGCGCGTCCATGTACGCGGAGCCGACGATGCCGAACACGTCGGTGACGCCCTGCGCGACGAGCGTCTCGACGAAGGCCTCGGACGGCGTCATCCGCTGGCGTCCGCGGACGACCCGACGGTGCTCGGGATGGGGAACGTTCATGGTCGGCTCCGTGACGGCGTGCGCAGGCACTCTCGCACGCCGGACCCCGGCGCCCGCATGCGGACAAACCCAAGGGTTTCGTTTTTTCCTGCGAGGCGGTTCCACTTTCCCCATAATCCGTGGAACAGGCGGCCCACGCCGACGGTTCCGACAACAGACGAGACGAGGAGACGACAGTCATGGACATGAGCACCGAGCTTCATGCCGAGGTTCCCGCGGGTTCCGCGATCCTTCGGGCCCTCCGCATCCTGGAGTCGCTGGCCGAGCACGAGCGCCCGCCCCAGCTCGCCGAGATCGCCCAGGCCGTCCAGCTCCCCAAGCCGACCGTGCTGCGCATCCTGGGCACGCTCGAGCACGCCGGCATCGTCGCCCGCGAGCCCGACACCAAGCGCTACGGCTTCGCCGAGCGGCTCAACCGCTTCGCCGGCCAGGTGCTGCTCAGCTCGCCGACCCGCGCCACCCGCCACGCGATCCTCGAGGAGCTGGTCGAGCAGATCGGCGAGACCTGCAACCTCAGCATCCCGAACGGCAACGCCGTGCTCTACCTCGACCGCGTCGAGGCCTCGTGGCCGCTGCGCGTGCAGCTCGGGCCGGGCTCGCGCGTGCCGCTGTACGCGTCGGCCGGCGGCAAGCTGTTCCTCGCGTCGATGCCCAAGCGCAGCCGCGACCGCTTCCTGTCGCAGACCCCGCTGATCAAGCACACCCCGACCACGCTGACCGACGGCAAGCGGCTGACCAACGAGTTCAACGCGATCCGCGAGCGCGGGTACTCGATCGACAACGAGGAGTACCTGCCCGGCATCTGCTGCCTCGCGGTCCCGGTGCGCAACAGCGACGGCAAGGTCGTCGCGGCGCTCGCGGTGCAGGCGCCGTCGAGCCGGATGCGCCCCGAGCAGGGGCTCGAGTTCCTGCCGCACCTGCGCGACGCGGCCGAGCAGATGACCGCCACGATCGACTGGTGAGGAGCGCGCCGTGGGACACGCCGATCCGCTGATCGAGGCCGACGCGCGGCAGCACTTCTGGATGCCGTTCTCCCCCAACCGGGAGTTCAAGGCCGAGCCGCGGATGTTCGTGCGCGGCGAGGGCGTCTGGCTGTACAAGCCGAACGGCGACCGGGTGATCGACGCGTCCTCGGGGCTCTTCTGCGTCGCCGCCGGCCACTGCCGTCCGGAGATCGCGAAGGCGGTGTACGAGCAGCTGTCGACGCTCGACTACACGATGCCCTTCACGCGCGCCCACCCGGGCGCGTTCGAGCTCGCCCGGCGCGTCGCCGCGTTCACCCCCGAGGGCCTGAACCGCGTGTTCTTCACGTGCTCGGGCTCCGAGGCCGTGGACTCGGCGATGAAGATGGCGCTCGCCTACCACCGGATCCGCGGCCAGGGCCACCGCCAGCTGTTCGTGTCCCGGGAGCGGGCGTACCACGGCGTGAACCTCGGCGGCGTCGCGCTGTCGGGCATGGTCAACAACCGGCGCACCTTCGGCGTCGGCCTGCCGGGCGTGCACTTCATGCGCCACACGGCGCTGCCGGAGAACCGCTTCGTGCGCGGCCAGCCGGAGCGCGGCGCCGACCTCGCCGAGGACCTCGCGCGGATCTGCGCGATGGTCGGCGGCGACAACGTCGCGGCGGTGTTCGTCGAGCCGACCGCGGGCAGCTTCGGCTGCCTGCCGCCGCCGCGGGGCTACCTGCAGCGGCTGCGCGAGATCTGCGACGCGCACGGCATCCTGCTGGTGTTCGACGAGGTGATCACCGGCTGGGGCCGGATGGGCGCGCCGTTCGGCGCGCAGGCCTTCGGCGTGACGCCGGACCTGCTGACGATGGCCAAGGCGATCACCAACGGCGCGCAGCCGCTCGGGGCGGTGGCCGCGAGGCAGTCGATCTACGACGCGATCACCGACGCCGGGCCCGCGCAGGGCATCGAGTTCTTCCACGGCTACACGTACTCGGCGCATCCGGCGTCGTGCGCGGCCGGGCTCGCGATGATGGACCTGTTCGAGCGCGAGGACCTGATCGGGCGCGCCGCGGCGCTCTCGCCGTACTTCCTCGACGCGGTCTTCTCGCTGCGCGACCTGCCGTGCCTGGTCGACATCCGCGGCATCGGGATGATGGCGGCGCTCGAGCTGTCGCCGGGCGACCGGCCGCCGGGCGCGCGCGGCCACGCCGCGCAGAAGGCGCTCTACGACGCGAACCTGAACCTGAAGTCGACCGGCGACTCGCTGATCCTGGCGCCGGCGTTCGTGTCGGAACGGGCCCACGTCGACCTGATCGTCGACACGCTGCGCCGGGTGCTGTCGACGTTCTGAGCGGCGCTCCCCGCGGCGGCGCGCCCGGCGCGCGGCCGCGGGCACCGGTACGGCGACGGCACGCTTCCTGCTAGATTCGGCGCATGACACAGCGCCTCTCCGTCCCGAAGGACAAGCTCCGGTTCGTGCTGCTCGAGGGCATCCACCGCTCGGCGGTGGACGCGCTGAAGGCCGACGGCTACACCACCATCGACGCGCGGCCGGGCGCGCTCGCCGGCCCGGCGCTCGTCGAGGCGATCGCCGACGCCCACTTCCTCGGCATCCGCTCGCGCACGCAGCTGACCGAGGCGGTGCTCGAGGCCGCGCCCAAGCTGGTGGCGATCGGCGCGTTCTGCATCGGCACCAATCAGATCGACCTGGCGGCCGCCGCCCGCCGCGGCATCCCGGTCTTCAACGCGCCGTTCTCGAACACGCGCAGCGTCGCCGAGCTGGTGCTCGCCGAGACCGTGATGCTGATGCGCGGCATCCCGCAGAAGAACGCGCTGCTGCACCGCGGCGGCTGGACCAAGAGCGCGGCCGGCTCGTACGAGGCGCGCGGCAAGGTGCTCGGCATCGTCGGCTACGGGCACATCGGCACGCAGATCGGGGTTCTCGCCGAGCAGCTCGGCATGTCGGTGGTGTTCTGCGACGTCGAGACCAAGCTGCCGCTCGGCAACGCCCGGCAGCTCGCCTCGCTCGACGAGGTGCTCGCCACCGCCGACGTCGTCACGCTGCACGTGCCCGAGACGCCGGCGACCCGGCTGATGATCGGCGCCCCGCAGCTCGCCGCGATGAAGCGCGGCGCGAGCCTGATCAACGCGTCGCGCGGCACCGTCGTCGACATCGACGCGCTGGCCGCCGCGCTCGAGTCGGGGCACGTCGCGGGCGCGGCGATCGACGTGTTCCCGGTCGAGCCCGAGCGCAACGACGAGCGCTTCGAGTCGCCGCTCGCGCGCTTCGACAACGTGATCCTCACGCCGCACATCGGCGGCTCGACGCTCGAGGCGCAGGAGAGCATCGGCCGCGAGGTGTCGGCCAAGCTGCTCCGCTACAGCAACAACGGCTCGACGGTGTCGGCGGTCAACTTCCCCGAGGTGTCGCTGCCCGAGCCGACCGGCCAGAGCCGGCTGCTGCACATCCACCGCAACGTGCCGGGCATGCTCGCGCGGATCAACGACCACTTCTCGCAGGCCGGCATCAACGTGGCCGCCCAGTACCTGCGCACGAACGAGCACGTCGGCTACGTCGTCATCGACGTCGAGGCGTCGGCGAGCAGCCTGGCGTTCGACGGGCTGTGCGCGATCCCGGGCACGATCCGCTGCCGGATCCTGTACTGACGCGCCGGGCGGGGCGGCCGACGGCCGCTACCATGGCGGGTCCGACCATTCGAACGACGACGGGAGACCCGGATGAAGATCGCCTTTCTCGGTACCGGCCTGATGGGCACGGGCTTCGTGCGCCGGATGCTGGCGCAGGGCCACGAGGTGGCCGCGTGGAACCGCAGCGCCGACAAGGCGCGCGCGCTCGAGGCGCACGGCGCGAGGGCCTGCGCGAGCGCCGCCGACGCGGTGCGCGGCGTCGAGCGCGTGCACCTGATGCTGGCCGACGACGCGGTGGTCGACGCGGTGCTCGAGCCGCTCGCCGACGCGATCCCCGCCGGCGCGTGGATCTTCGACCACACCACCACCGCGACCACGCCGACCGCCGAGCGCGCCGCGCGCTGGAAGGCTCGCGGCCGGCGGTTCCTGCACGCGCCGGTGTTCATGGGTCCGCAGAACTGCGTCGACGGCACCGGCATCATGCTGCTGGCCGGCGAGCGCGCGCGCTGCGACGAGGCGACCCCGATGCTCGCGCCGATGACCGGCAAGGTCGTCTGGCTGGGCGAGGCGCCCGAGCGCGCCGCGTCGTTCAAGCTGTTCGGCAACCTGACGCTGATCGGCATGGCCGGCGTGCTCGGCGACGTCGCGCGGCTCGCGAGCGCGGTCGGCATCGAGCCCGCCGACGCGTTCTCGCTGTACTCGCACTTCAACCCCGGCGCGTCGCTGCCGCAGCGCGCGGCGCGGGTCGCCTCGGGCCCGTACGAGCCGCCGTCGTTCGAGGTGGCGATGGCCCGCAAGGACGTGCGGCTGATGATCGAGGAGGCGAAGCGCCACGGCATCGACCTCGCGGTGATGCCCTCGGTGGCCGCGCTCTTCGACGCCGCGATCGCCCGCGGCGAGGGCGCGAAGGACTCGAGCGCGGCGTTCCGCTGGCCGCAGGCCTGAGCGGCGCGAGCCGGGGCCGTCCGGGCGGACCGTCGCGGCGCGACGGGCCGCCGTTCGACGGGCCGCTCGCGCGAGCGGCGGCCACGCGAACCGGCCGACGCTCGTCGCGCCGACGATCCCCGGGCCGACGAGTCCCGGGCCGACGAGTCCCGAGTCGATGAGTCCCGAGTCGAAGAGACCCGAGTCGAAGAGTCCAGCGTCGAAGAGTCCCGAGTCGACGATTCGCGCGTCGACGATCCCCACGCCGACGATCCCCACACCGACGATCCTCAGGCCGACGACCCCAGGCTGACGATCCCCAGGCCGACGATTCCCGCGTCGGCGATCAGCCGGCGATCGCCCGCGCGAGCGCGGCGGCGTCGAGCGTGCCGCGCCGCGCGACGACGACGAGCCGGCCGGACGCGGCCCCGCGCGGCGCCGCGCCCGGCGTCGTCCGCACCCGCGCGCCCACCGCCTGCACCAGCCGCTCGACGCCGTCGGCGTCGCGCACCCAGCCCTTCGCGCGCAGCACGCCGGCGGCCGGATCGGCGAGCGCCCGCACCAGCGCGTCGAGGGCGACCGGACCCCGCAGCTCGAGCGTCGCGGTCTCGAAGCGTTCCGCCGCCGCCGGGGGCGGGCGCAGCCGTCCGTCCCGCGGCGACGTCGGGCCGGGCGGCGGCGCGTCCCGCCGCGCGAGGCGCGCGGGGCGCGCCGGCGACGCTTCGGGGGGCCCGAGCAGCAGGTCCGGGGGCAGGTCGGCCTCGACCGCGTCGACGACCGGCACGCCGGGCGCGAGCTCGCCCAGCCAGCCGTGCAGCCCGGCGAGCGCCCCGGGCGCGACGAGGTCGACCTTGTTCAGCACGAGCAGGTCCGCGTCCCGCAGCTGCGCGAGCACGACGTCGCCGACCCAGCGGTCGGCGGCGCGCGCGCGCACGGTCTCGGCGTCGGCGAGCACGACGATGCCCTCGACCTCGATGCCCCGGGCGAGCCGCGCCGAGCGCGCGACCGCCGCCGGGAGCCCCACGCCGCTGGTCTCGATCAGCACGAGGTCGGGCCTCGGGCTGCGGCCGGGCAGCGCCATCAGCGCCCCCACCAGGTCGCTGCCCACGCTGCAGCACACGCAGCCGCCGGCCAGCTCCAGCACGTCGCCGTCGCGCGACTCGATCAGGTCGGCGTCGATCGCGATCTCGCCGAAGTCGTTGACGAGCACGGCGATCCGCCGCCCGCCGGCGCCGCGCAGCAGCCGGTTGACGAGCGTCGTCTTGCCGGCACCGAGGTAGCCGCCGACGACGAGGGCGGGCAGCGGGGCGTCGCCGGCGCGGTCCGCAGCGGCGTCGGTCACGCGGGCACCGCGTCGAACGGACGTCCGCCCTTGACGGTGCCGCGCACCGGCACGTCCTTCAGCGCGCCGGGGTCGACCTCGTGCGGGTCCTCCCCGAGCACCGCGAAGTCGGCCCGCTTGCCGCACTCGATCGAGCCGATCTCGCCGTCGAGGTGCAGCGTGTGCGCCGCGCCGAGCGTGATCGCGCGCAGCGCGTCGGCGACGCCGATCCGCTCGTGCGCGCCGAGCGTGCGCCCGCTCGCGGTCAGCCGGTTGACCGCGCACCAGGCGGTGAACAGCGGCGCGAGCGGCGTGACCGGCGCGTCGGAGTGGATCGCGAACGGCACGCCGGTCTCGAGCGCGGTGCGGCACGCGTTCATCCGCTCGGCGCGGTCGGGCCCGACGGTCTGCGCGAGGTGCTGGTCGCCCCAGAAGAAGTGGTGGTTGGCGAACAGGTTCACCGAGGCGCCGAGCGCCTTCATGCGTCGGTACTGGGCGGCGTCGGCGAGCTGGCAGTGCTGCAGCACGAAGCGGTGGTCGGGCGACGGGTGCGCGCGCAGCGCGTCCTCGAGGCAGTCGAGCGCGAGCTCGGTCGCGGCGTCGCCGTTCGTATGCGTGTGGATCTGCACGCCGGCGGCGAGCGCCTCGCGGTAGGCGGCGCGCAGCGTCTCGGGCGCGACGTACCACAGGCCGTCGGGCGCGCCGTTCACGTAGCCGGGCCAGCGCAGCCGGGCGGTGAAGCCCTGGATCGAGCCGTCGGCGACGACCTTGATCCGCCCGAGCCGCAGCCCGTCGGTGCTCCGCGAGCGCAGCGCGAGCGCCCGCGCGATCGCCTGGGGCACCGGCTGGCCGAGCAGCCGCAGCAGCGGCACGAGCCGCACCGGGCAGTCGGGCGAGGCGGTCTCGCGCAGCAGCGTCCCGACGGCCTCGTCGGGCAGCGGGCTCGCGAGATCGGTGGCGGTGGTCGTGCCGGTGCGCACGCACAGCCGGCCGAACGCGCGGATCGCGTCGACGTCGCCGGCCAGCAGCGTGCGGTCGAGGCCGCAGCGGTTCGCCACCGGCGTCATCGCGTCCGGGCCGCGCAGCTCGCCCGCGGGCAGGCCGTCGTCGCCGAGCGGCACGCCCGGATGGTCGATGCCTGGGCGCAGCAGCTCGCCCGCGGCGAGCGCCGCGGAGTTGGCGTTGAGGATGTGCAGGCTCGCGTGGGCCAGCACGACCGGTCGCGTCGCCGACACGCGATCCAGGTCGGCGCGGGTGCAGCGGCGTCCGCCCCAGTGGATCGGGTCGAAGCCCCAGCCCACCAGCGGCGCGTCGCCTGGGCGCGCGTCGAGCGCGGCGCGCAGCCGCGCGACGACGGCGTCGATCGAGTCGACGCCCGGCCAGACCCGGCCGTCGGGGTCGACGCGGTCGTGGCGGCCGCACCAGACGTGGCGCCAGAACGCCCCCTCCATCAGGTGGCTGTGCCCCTCGACGAACCCCGGCAGCAGCACCGCGTCGGCGTAGCGCTCGTCGAGCCGCGCCGGGCCCCAGGCCGCGACGGCGTCCGCGTCGCCGACCGCGAGCACGCGGCCGTCGCGCACCGCCACGTGGGTGGCGAGCGGACGCGCCGGATCGTGGGTCCGGATGCGCCGCGCGCGGTAGACGACGGTGCCGCCGCTCATCGCCGGCCCCCGGCGCGCCGCACCGCCGGGCGCGCCGGCCGGGCGGAGGGCGCGCGCGTGCCGACGGCGAGCGGGGACGGCGGAGCGGGTCGGTCGTTCGGCATGGGGCGCTCGATCGGGAGGAGGGCCCATGCTGCCAGCGCGGCGGCGGGCCGGCCCGCCGCGGTGCCGCGCATCGGAACGGCCTGTCGTACCATCGCCCGATGGACCTCCCCGACGCTTCCGACGTCGCCGCCGCGGCCGCCCGGCTCGACGGCGTCGCGCACCGCACGCCGGTGCTCGTCTCGCGGACCGCCGACGCCGCGACCGGCGCGCGCCTGTTCTTCAAGTGCGAGAACCTGCAGCGCGGCGGCGCCTTCAAGTTCCGCGGCGCGTACAACGCGATCGCGGCGCTGCCGGAGGCGCGGCGGCGCGCCGGCGTCGTCGCGTTCTCGTCGGGCAACCACGCGCAGGCGATCGCGTACGCCGCCTCGCTGCTCGGCGTGCCGGCCACGATCGTGATGCCGAAGGACGCGCCCGCGGCGAAGCTCGCGGCCACGCGCGGCTACGGCGGCGAGGTCGTGCTCTACGACCGCTGGAGCGAGGACCGCGAGGCGATCGGCCGGCGGCTCGCGGAGACGCGCGGCCTGACGCTGATCCCGCCGTACGACCACCGCGACGTGATCGCCGGGCAGGGCACCGCGGCGCGCGAGCTGTTCGAGGAGGTCGGCGAGCTCGACGCGCTGCTCGTGTGCCTCGGCGGCGGCGGGCTCACCGCCGGCTGCGTGCTCGCCGCCGGCGAGGCGTCGCCGCGCTGCGAGGTCTGGGGCGTCGAGCCCGAGGCGGGCGACGACGCGCGCCGCTCGCTCGCCGAGGGCCGGATCGTGGGCATCGACGTGCCGCGCACGATCGCCGACGGCGCCCAGACGCAGCGCATCGGCGAGCTGACCTTCGGCGTGATGCGCGGGCGCGTGGCGGGCGTCGCCACCGTGTCCGACGACGCGCTCGTGCGCGCGATGCGCTTCTTCGCGGAGCGCATGAAGCTCGTCGTCGAGCCGACCGGCGCGCTCGCCGCGGCCGCCGCGTTCGAGGGCGCGGTGCCCGTCGCCGGCCGTCGCGTCGGCGTGATCGTCAGCGGCGGCAACGTCGACCTCGCCCGATACGCGTCGCTGCTGCACGCCGGCTGAGGCGCCGGCCGGACGCGGGACCGGACGCGGGACCGCCTGCCGGAATCCGGCACGGCCCGTCCGGCCCGGCACGGCCGCGCCCTAGAATCCGCGTGCCATGAGGCGCCTCGCCCCGACTCCCCGCTCGGCACGCCGGACGGCCCGATGCCGTCCCTGATCCCCTTCGTCGGCTGGCCGCGCCCCGACCGGGCGCAGTGGCGCGCCGACCTCGTCGCCGGCGCCACCGTGGCGGTCGTCGCGATCCCGCAGGCGCTCGCCTACGCGCAGCTCGCCGGCGTGCCGCCGTACCTCGGGCTGTACGCCGCCTTCGTGCCGACGATGCTCGCCGCGCTGTTCGGCTCGTCGGCGCAGCTGTCGACCGGGCCGGCGGCGCTGACCTCGCTGCTGACCGCCGCGTCGCTGTCGACGCTCGCCGCGCTCGGCTCGCCCGCGTGGATCGCGCTCGCCGCGCTGCTCGCGATCGGCGCCGGGCTGCTGCAGGCGGCCGCCGGCTTCGCGCGGCTCGGACGCTTCGTCGAGCGGCTGCCGGCGCCGCTGATGCTCGGGTTCGTCAACGCCGCGGCGCTGGTGATCGCGCTGTCGCAGCTGCCGGCGATGCTCGGCGTCGAGGTGCCGCCGGGGCTCGACGTGCCGCGCGCGTTCGTCGCGCTGCTCGCGGGCCTGCCCCGTGTGATCCCGGCGACCGCCGCGTTCGGCGTCGCCTCGCTCGCGCTGCTGGTGATCGCGCGGCGCGTGCGGCCGCGCGCGCCGGCGGCGCTCGCGGTGACGACGCTCGGCATCGCCGCGAGCGCGGCGATCGGCTACGAGGCGGTGGGCGCGGTCGTCGGCGACCTGCCGCCGGGGCTTCCGCTGCCGGTGCGGCCGACCGTCGACGCGGCCGCGGCCGTCGCGCTGCTGCCGGCGATGGCGCTGATCGCGGTGGTCAGCTTCGTCGAGGTCGCCTCGAGCGCGCGCGTGATCGCGACCCGCACCGGCACGCGCTGGAACGTCGACCAGGAGCTGGTCGGGCAGGGCGTCGCCAAGGTGGGCGCGGGGCTCTTCGGCGCGTTCCCGGTGTCGGCGTCGTTCTCGCGCTCGGCGCTGAACCTCGCGGCGGGCGCGCGCTCGCCGTGGGCGTCGCTGGTCTGCGCGAGCCTGGTGGGCATCGCGCTGCTGTTCGCGGCGCAGGCGCTCCACCACCTGCCGAAGGCGGTGCTCGCCGCGGTGATCGTGTCGGCGGTGAGCGGCCTGCTGACCCCGCGCGAGATGCTCGCGATGCCGCGCGTCTCGCGCGGCGACGCCTGGATCGCCTGGATCACGTTCGCGGCGACGCTGCTGACCGCGCCGCGGATCCACTACGGGCTGCTCGCGGGCCTCGCGGCGGTCGGCCTGCGCGCGCTCGCCGCGAAGGCGTCGACCCGCTGACCGGCCGCGGCGCGCGCGCGCGCGGCGGCCGTCCGCGGCGCGGGCTCAGACCGACGCGGTCAGCCCGCCGTCGACGTAGATCATCTGCCCGGTCATGAAGTCCGAGGCCGGCGACGCGAGGAAGATCGCCGCGCCGCCCAGGTCCTTCACGTCGCCCCAGCGGCCGAGCGGCACGCGCTTCTCGAGCCACCCGGTGAACTCCCGGTCGGCGACGAGAGGCGCGGTGAGCTCGGTGTCGAAGTAGCCGGGCGCGAGGCCGTTGACCCGGATGCCGTGGCGCGCCCAGTCGATCGCCATGCCGCGGGTCAGGTTCTTCAGCCCGCCCTTGGAGGTCACGTACGGCGCGATCGAGTAGCGGGCGAGCTCGCTGTTGATCGAGCACACGTTGACGATCTTGCCCCGGCCGCGCGGGATCATGTGCCGCGCGACCGCCCGGCCGACCTTGAACGCGCCGGTGAGGTTGGTCGCGATGATCCGCTCCCAGTCGTCGGTGTCGAACTCCTCGAGCGGACGGCGCACGGTGATGCCGCTGTTGTTGACCAGCACGTCGATCGGGCCGACGTCGCGCTCGACCGCGGCGATCGCGGCGGCGACGGCCGGCTCGTCGGTCACGTCGAACGAGGCGATCGCCGCCTCGACGCCCTCGGCGCGCAGCGTCGCGGCGGCCGCGGCGAGCGCCGCGCCGTCGCGGCCGTTGAGCACGACCCGGGCGCCCGCCGAGGCCAGCGCCCGGGCGAGCGCGAGGCCGATGCCGCGGGACGAGCCGGTGACGAGCGCGACGCGGCCGGAGAGGTCGAAGAGCGGGTGCATGCGGGGATTCCGTGGGCGGGGGACGGGGCGACCGGGCCCGGCACGGCCGTGGTCGCGTCGTAGAATCGCGGGATGTCCCATCTTCTCGCGAATCTGAACGAGCCTCAACACGCGGCCGTGACGCTGCCGTCGCAGCACGCGCTGATCCTGGCGGGCGCGGGCAGCGGCAAGACGCGCGTGCTGACGACGCGCATCGCGTGGCTGGTCCAGACCGGGCAGGTCAGCCCGGCGGGCGTGCTGGCGGTGACGTTCACCAACAAGGCCGCGCGCGAGATGATGCACCGGCTGTCGGCGATGCTGCCGATCAACCCGCGCGGGATGTGGATCGGCACCTTCCACGGGCTGTGCAACCGGCTGCTGCGCGCGCACCACCGCGACGCGGGGCTGCCGCAGTCGTTCCAGATCCTCGACTCGGCTGACCAGCTCGCCGCGATCAAGCGGCTGCTGAAGGCGCGCAACGTCGACGACGAGAAGTACCCGCCGCGCAGCCTGATGCACTTCATCAACGGCTGCAAGGAGGAGGGGCTGCGCGCGAAGGACGTCGAGATCGTCGACGACTACAACCGGCGCTTCGTCGAGCTGTACGCGGCCTACGACGAGCAGTGCGGGCGCGAGGGGGTGGTCGACTTCGCCGAGCTGCTGCTGCGCACCTACGAGCTGCTCGAGCGCGACGTGCCGCTGCGCGAGCACTACCGCGCGCGGTTCCGGCACATCCTGATCGACGAGTTCCAGGACACGAACGTCCTGCAGTACAAGTGGATCAAGCAGCTGGCCGGCCCGTCCACCTCGGTCTTCGCGGTCGGCGACGACGACCAGTCGATCTACGCGTTCCGCGGCGCCAACGTCGGCAACATGGCCGCGTTCGAGCGGGAGTTCCGCGTCCCGAACCTGATCAAGCTCGAGCAGAACTACCGCTCGCACGCGCACATCCTCGACTGCGCGAACCACCTGATCCGCCAGAACGGCAACCGGCTCGGCAAGGAGCTCTGGACCGACGCCGGCGCCGGCGAGCCGGTGCGCGTCTACGAGGCCGTCGGCGACCAGCAGGAGGCGCAGTGGCTGCTCGAGGAGGTGCGCTCGCTGATCGCCGAGGGCTGGGCGCGCGCCGACGTCGCGATCCTGTACCGCTCCAACGCGCAGTCGCGCGTGCTCGAGCACGCGCTGTTCTCCGCGGGCATCCCGTACCGGGTGTACGGGGGGCTGCGCTTCTTCGAGCGCGCCGAGATCAAGCACGCGCTCGCGTACCTGCGGCTGATGGAGAACCCGGACGACGACACCTCGTTCCTGCGGGTCGTCAACTATCCGGCGCGCGGCATCGGCGCGCGCTCGGTCGAGCAGCTGCAGGACGCCGCGCGCGCGCAGGGCACCTCGCTGCACGGCGCCGTCCGGGCGCTGCGCCAGGGGGCGGCCGCGGGCAAGCTCGCGTCCTTCGTCGGCCTGATCGAGCGGCTGCGCGCCGAGACCGCGTCGATGGCGCTGCCCGAGACCGTCGAGCACGTCGTCGAGCGCAGCGGGCTCGTGACCCACTACCAGTCCGAGAAGGAAGGCCAGGACCGGATCGAGAACCTGCGCGAGCTGGTGAACGCGGCGGCCGCGTTCCTCGCCGAGCAGGGCGTCGGCCAGGACGTGCCGGCGAACGCCGGCGTGTCGGCCGCCGCCGCGCCGCAGGCGGGCCCGGCGCTGACGATCGACGCCGAGACCGGGGCCCCGGTCGAGGCGCCGGGCGTCGTCGACGCCGACTCGGTGCCGCAGACCACGCCGCTCGCCGCCTTCCTCGCGCACGCCTCGCTCGAGGCCGGCGACAACCAGGCCGCCGAGGGCACCGACGCGCTGCAGCTGATGACGGTGCACGCGGCCAAGGGGCTCGAGTTCGACGCGGTGTTCATCACCGGGCTCGAGGAGGGGCTGTTCCCGCACGAGAACTCGGTGCAGGAGACGGCGGGCCTCGAGGAGGAGCGGCGGCTGATGTACGTCGCGATCACGCGGGCGAGGAAGCGGCTGTACCTGTCGTTCTCGCAGACGCGGATGCTGCACGGCCAGACCCGCTACAACATCCGCTCGCGCTTCCTCGACGAGCTGCCCGACGGCTGCCTCAAGTGGCTGACGCCGCGCACCGGGGCGCCGCGCGGCTGGTCGGGCGGCGGCGGCTGGACCGAGTCGCACTGGTCGCGCGGCGACCGCGACGCGCGCGGCGCGCGCGACGCGGTCGTGCCGAACGTGCATCCGGGCGACGCCCGCATCGCGGCGAAGTTCGACCGTGGGCTGCCCTGGCGCGTCGGCCAGTCGGTCGCGCACGCGAAGTTCGGCGAGGGCGTGATCCTCGCGATCGAGGGCGGCGGCAGCGACGCGCGCGTGCAGGTCAACTTCGGCCGGCAGGGCGTCAAGTGGCTCGCGCTGTCGGTGGCGAAGCTCGAGGCGGTGGGCTGACCGCACCGGCGCGGTCCGGCCGGCGCCGGATCGCCGCGGTCCGCCGGGCTCAGGCCGCCGGCGGCGCCGCGTCCGGGCCGTCGCGCACCAGGTCGCGGTACGACGGCCAGAACGAGCAGTAGATCGCCGCGGCCATCACGAGCATCAGCGGCGACAGCAGCATCGGCAGCACCGGGCCCGGCAGCAGCGGCCCGAGCAGCCGCAGCGCGACGCCCACGCCGACGAACACCCCGAACCAGCCGAGCAGGTAGACGGTGAACACCGCCTTGTTCCGCCAGACGCCGACGAGGCTGTAGAACATCGCCTGCACCGGCGAGCGGCCGTGCCAGGCGACGAAGAGCGGCGCGTACCACATCGCCATCTGCACCGGCGTGTAGACGAGCAGGAACAGCACGGCCGCGAACGGCAGGCCGCCGTCGGCGAGCGCGGGGTCGTCCGAGCCGATCGTGCCGGTCGCCATCCTGAACAGCGTGCCGCCGTCGCCGATCGCCGAGACCGCGAGCGCGAGCGCGGTGACGCCCGCGTAGATCAGGCCGAGCATCAGCAGCGGCCGCGCGCCGCGGCCGCGCCGCGCGCGCAGCGCGTCGTACAGCGTCCACGGGCTCGGCATGCGGCCGTCCTCGGCGGTGCGCACCGCCTGCATGTAGCCCACGCTGAGCGCCGGCATCAGCACCAGGGGCGCGAACGGCCCCACCAGCGGCAGCGCCGACGGCAGCACCAGCGTGAAGAAGAACAGCACCGTCAGCCCGAGCAGCGCGAGCGGGCGCCGGCGCAGCAGCGCGAACCCCTCGCCGACCCACTTCCAGCCGAGCCCGGCGGGCGCGCGCATCACCTGCATTCGGACGCCCCCTCGACCGCGGGCGGCGCGGGCACGCCCGCGCGGCGCGCGCGCAGGATCCGCTCGAAGTGCGCCGGATCCTTCGGCGTCAGCCGCTCGGCGGGGCGCGGCCGGTAGCGGTCGTCGAGCCGCGACAGCCAGAAGCGCAGCGCCGCCGCGCGCATCGCGAGCGGCCAGGCGGCGCGCTCGGCCTCGCCGAGCGGGCGCTCGGCCTGGTAGGCGGCGAGCAGCGCGTCCAGCCGCCGCGGATCGAGCTCGCCGCTCGCGTCGTCGATGCACCAGTCGTTGCAGGTCACCGCGAGGTCGAACGCGAGGGTGTCGACGCCGGCGAACCAGAAGTCGATCGCCCCGCGCAGCCGCCCGTCCTCGAACAGCACGTTGTCGCGGAACAGGTCGGCGTGCACGGCGCCGCGCGGCAGCGCGCGGTACGCGTCGGAGGCGGCGAACGCGCGCTGCGCGTCGAGCTCGTCGGCGAGCAGCCGCGCGTGGCCGGCCGGCAGCCGCGGCGCGAGCGCGGCGGCCGCCTCGGCGCACCAGCCGAGCCCGCGCGGGTTCGGCTGGTCGCCCGGGAAGTCGCGCACCGCGACGTGCATCCGCGCGAGCAGCGCGCCGACCGGTGCGCAGTGCGCGAGCGTCGGACGCTCGACGCCGCGCCCGGGCAGCCGCGTGACCAGCGCCGCCGGCCGGCCCGCGAGCGGCGACCACAGCGCGCCGTCGGCGTCGGCGACCGGATCGGGGCACGGCACGCCGCGGGCGGCGAGGTGGCGCATCAGGTCGAGGTGGAACGGCAGCCGCTCGGGCGGCAGCCGCTCGAACAGCGTCAGCACCCACCGCCCGGCGTCGGTGTCGACGAAGAAGTTGCTGTTCTCGACGCCCTCGGCGATGCCCTGCAGCCCGCGCAGCGCGCCGACCGGCCGGCGGGACAGCCAGGGTTCGAGCGCGTCGCGCGTGACGGGGGTGAAGACGGCCATGGGAGGGCGGGACGAGCCCGGCGGTGGGACGGCGGATTCTAGCAGCGCGCCCCGGGCCCGGCCCCGGCGGGATCAGAGGTACAGGTTGCTCTCGCGCTCCTGGCTGGTCGCGTAGAAGCCGCGGGCCTGGTAGAAGTCGAAGATCGCGTCGACCACGCCCTGCGGCTCGTCGATCACCCGGATCAGGTTCATGTCGTCGGCCGAGATCATCCCCTCGCCGGCGAGCGTGCCCTGCATCCAGTCGATCAGGCCCTTCCAGAACTCGGTGCCCATCAGGATCACCGGGATCTTGCGGCCCATCTTCGTCTGGATCAGGGTCAGCACCTCCATCAGCTCGTCGAGCGTGCCGAAGCCGCCCGGGGCGGCGATGAACGCGCTCGCGTACTTCGCGAACGCGACCTTGCGCGCGAAGAAGTGCCGGAACGTGAGCGAGATGTCCTGGTAGGGGTTGCCGCTGCTCTCGAAGGGCAGCTGGATGTTCAGGCCCACCGAGGCCGACTTGCCCTCGAACGCGCCGAGGTTGGCGGCCTCCATGATGCCCGGGCCGCCGCCCGAGATCACCGCGAAGCCCGAGTCGGACAGCAGCCGGGCGACCTCGACGGTGCGCTCGTACCAGAACGTGCCCGGCTTGATCCGGGCGCTGCCGAAGATCGAGACCGCCGGCCGGACCGCGGCGAGCTTCTCGGTCGCCTCGACGAACTCTGAAATAATCCCGAGCACGTGCCACGATTCGCGGGCCTTGACCGCCGTGGACCGTTCGGGCTGCGTGATCGCCCGCAGCTGGGGCACCTTCTTCCGGATCGTCATGTCTTCTGAGCCAACGCTTCTGCTGGTGGACGGGTCGAGCTACCTGTACCGCGCCTTCCACGCGCTGCCGGACCTGCGCACGAAGGCAGGCGAGCCGACCGGCGCGATCCGGGGGGTCGTGTCGATGCTACGGCGGCTTCGCAGCGACCGCAAACTGGCGGGCGACCTCCGGTACGGCGCCGTCGTGTTCGACGCGCCCGGGCGCACGTTCCGCGACGACCTGTTCGACGAGTACAAGGCCAACCGCGCCGAGACGCCGTCGGACCTGCGCGCGCAGATCGCCCCGATCCACGAGATGGTGCGCGCGATGGGCTGGCCGCTGCTGGTCATCGAGGGCATCGAGGCCGACGACGTGATCGGCACGCTGACCGAGCGCGCGTGGCGGAGCGGGCTGCGCACCGTCGTCGCGACCGGCGACAAGGACCTCGCGCAGCTGGTCAACGACCACGTGACGCTGGTCGACACGATGACCCGCAACGGCGAGGCGCCGCAGCCGCTCGATCGCGACGGCGTGATCGCGAAGTTCGGCGTGCCGCCCGAGCGGATCGTGGACTGGCTGACGCTGGTCGGCGACGCGGTCGACAACGTGCCGGGCGTGCCGAAGGTGGGGCCGAAGACCGCGGTCAAGTGGCTCGCCGAGCACGGCTCGCTCGACGGCGTGATCGCCGCGGCCGGCCGGATCGGCGGCGTGGTCGGCGAGAACCTGCGGGCCGCGCTCGAGTGGCTGCCCACCGCGCGCACGCTGGTCACGATCAAGACCGACTGCGACCTGTCCGCCCACCTCGACGGCATCGAGACCTCGCTGGTGCTGCAGCCCGAGGACGACGGTCGGCTGCGCGAGCTGTTCGAGCGCTGGGAGATGCGCTCGATGATCGACGAGATGCGCGGGCGCGGCGCGCCGTCCGGCGCGCCTTCGGCCGCCGCCGGCCCCGCCGACGCGGCGCCCGCCGACGCGCCGCCGGCGCCCGCGCACCCGGTCGAGTACGAGTGCGTGACCGACGAGGCGGCGCTCGAGCGCTGGATCGCGGTGATCGAGGCCGCGCCGCTCGTGTCCTTCGACACCGAGACGACCTCGCTCGATCCGCTCGCCGCCGAGATCGTCGGGCTGTCGCTGTCGGTCGCGCCCTACGCGGCCTGCTACGTGCCGCTCGCGCACCGCTACGCGGGCGCGCCCGAGCAGCTCGACCGCGAGCGCACGCTCGAGCGGCTGCGCCCGTGGCTCGAGAGCGACGCGCACCGCAAGGTGGGCCAGAACCTGAAGTACGACGCGCACGTGCTCGAGAACCACGGCATCCGGCTGCGCGGCATCGAGCACGACACGATGCTGCAGTCCTACGTGCTCGAGGCGCACCGCACGCACGGCATGGACGCGCTCGCCGAGCGCCACCTGGGCCGGCGCACGATCACCTACGAGGAGGTCGCCGGCAAGGGCGCGAAGCAGATCCCCTTCGAGCAGGTCAGCCTCGAGCGCGCGACCGAGTACGCGGCCGAGGACGCCGAGGTGACGATGCAGCTGCACGCGACGCTGCATCCGCGGATCGAGGCCGAGCCGGCGCTCGCCGAGATCTACCGCCGCCTCGAGATCCCGACCTCGCGGGTGCTGCAGCGCATGGAGCGCCACGGCGTGCTGATCGACGCCGAGGCGCTCGCGCGGCAGTCGGAGGAGCTCGGGACGAAGCTGCTCGAGCTCGAGCGGCGCGCCCACGAGGCGGCCGGCCAGCCGTTCAACCTCGGCTCGACGAAGCAGCTCGGCGAGATCCTGTTCGGCACGCTCAAGCTGCCGGTGATCAAGAAGACGATGAGCGGCGCCCCGTCGACCGACGAGGACGTGCTCGCCAAGCTCGCCGAGGACTATCCGCTGCCGAAGATCCTGCTCGAGTACCGCGGCGCCTCCAAGCTGAAGTCGACCTACACCGACAAGCTGCCGAAGATGGTGAACCCGCGCACCGGGCGCGTGCACACCAGCTACTCGCAGGCCACCGCGGTGACCGGGCGGCTGAGCTCGAACGAGCCCAACCTGCAGAACATCCCGATCCGCACCGCCGAGGGCCGGCGGATCCGCGAGGCCTTCGTCGCACCGCCCGGCAGCGTGATCGTCTCGGCCGACTACTCGCAGATCGAGCTGCGGATCATGGCGCACCTGTCGGGCGACGAGAACCTGCTGCACGCGTTCTCGGAGGGGATGGACGTGCACCGCGCGACCGCCTCGGAGGTGTTCGGCGTCGCGCCCGCCGACGTCTCGAGCGAGCAGCGCCGCTACGCGAAGACGATCAACTTCGGGCTGATCTACGGCATGAGCGCTTTCGGGCTCGCCGCGCAGCTCGGCATCGAGCGCGACGCGGCGCGCACCTGGATCGAGCGCTATTTCGCCCGCTACCCGGGCGTCAAGCGCTACATGGACACGACGCGCGCCCAGGCGAAGGCCCGGGGCTGGGTCGAGACGGTGCTCGGGCGGCGGCTCTGGCTGCCCGAGATCAACTCGCCGAACGGTCCGCGCCGCTCGGGCGCCGAGCGCCAGGCGATCAACGCGCCGCTGCAGGGCACCGCCGCCGACATCGTGAAGCTGGCGATGATCGAGGTGCAGCGCTGGCTCGACGAGGCGCGGCTCGCGTCGCGGCTCGTGCTGCAGGTGCACGACGAGCTGGTGCTCGAGGTGCCCGAGGCCGAGCTCGAGACGATGCGCGACGAGCTGCCGCGGCGGATGGCCGGGGTCGCGGCGCTCGCGGTGCCGCTGCTGGCCGAGGTGGGCGCCGGACCCAACTGGGAGCGCGCGCACTGAGCGACGCGGGGCCCGCCGGGCGGAGCCGCCCGCGCGGGCCGGACGACGGGAGACGACGACGATGGACCGACCCCCCCTGCGCATCGAGATCGACGGCGCCGTCGCCCGGGCGACGCTCGACCGGCCGGAGCGGCTGAACGCGCTCGATCCCGCGCTGATCCGCGCGCTGCACGAGTTCTTCGTCGGGCTCGTCGAGCGGCCGGAGATCCGGGTCGTCGTGCTGGGCGGCGAGGGACGCGCGTTCTGCGCGGGGCTCGACCTGAAGGAGTTCGCGGCGCACGGCTCCGGGCTCGGCGTCGACGAGATGCTCGTGCGCCAGCGGCGGGTGCGCGACGTGATGCTCGCGATGCGTCGCTGCCCGCAGCCGATCGTCGCGATCGTGCAGGGCGCGGCGAGCGGCGGCGGCTTCGCGCTCGCGCTCGCGGCCGACGTCCGGCTCGCGACGCCCGACGCCCGCATGAACGCGGCGTTCATCCGGCTCGGGCTGTCGGCCTGCGACGTCGGCGTCAGCTACTTCCTGCCGAGGATGGTCGGCGCCTCGGTCGCCGCGGAGCTGCTGCTGACCGGGCGGTTCCTCGACGCGGCGCGCGCCGAGCGGCTCGGGCTGGTGAGCCTGGTCGGTTCGCCCGAGCGGCTGCGCGAGGAGGCGGACGCGCTGTGCGCGGAGATGCTCGCCGCGACGCCGCTCGGGCTGCGGCTCACCAAGGACGCGCTCGGGTTCGCGATCGACGCGCCGTCGATGGAGGCGGCGATCGCGCTGGAGGACCGCAACCAGATCCTGTGCACCCGGGGCGACGACTTTCGCGAGGGCGTGGCGGCGTTCCTGGAGAAGCGGGCGCCGCGCTACGGCCGGCGGGGGGCGGGCGCCTGAGCGCGGCGGCGGGCCCGCCCGGCGGCCCGGGACCGGGCCGGTCTCAGACGTAGGCGATCAGCCGCCCGGCGACGATCACCGCGATCCACGAGGCGATCGACAGCGCGCCGGCCGCGCGCATCGACGCATCGGGCGGGCCGTCGGCGGCGAGCGCCTCCTTCGTCGCGCTCGCGTGGAACCACGCGGCGTTGAGCCCGGCGAGCATCAGCAGCGCGATCTTCGCGACGAACGCCCGGTTCGCGAGCAGCTCGCCCGCGTTCGCGACGAACAGCAGCGAGCCGGTGACGACCGCGCCGGCGAAGCCCAGGCCGGCGAGCGGCAGCGCGCTGCGCAGCAGCGGCGCGGCCGGCAGGTGGCGCAGCGCGCCCAGCAGCCGCGCGTCGACCACCGCGATCGCGCCGAACAGCAGCGCGAACGAGACGATGTGCGCGGACTCGACGATCGGGAACACCCAGCCCGACTGCAGCCAGCGGGCGAGGGCGGTCTGCGCGAGCGGCTCGGCGAGCGCGGCGGGATTCATCCGCCGATCGTCGCATGCCGGGCGGCGAAGATCGAGGCGAGCTGCGCGAAGCGCGGGACGTCGGGCAGCGCCTCGACCGGATGCTCGAGCTTCTGGCGCCAGTTCGGCGCGCGGTCGGGGGTGCCCGGCAGGTTCGGCTGGCGCACGCGACCGGCGACGTCCTCGAGCTGCACGATCGCCAGGCCGCTCGTCGAGGCGGCCAGCCAGCGGTGCAGCCGCTCGGCGAGGTCGGCGCCGGGCAGGCCGGCGGCGTCGAGGCCGGCGACGATCGCGGCGACGTCGCGCGCCCGCGCCTCGCGCAGCCGCCGCGCGGTGCCGGCGTCGATCGCGCCGAGCGCCTCGCGCTCGTCGACGTCGAGCGCGCGCGCGAAGCCGTCGATCGACGGCAGGTCGTGGGTGCTCGCGCAGACCGCCGAGCGGGCGGGCAGCGCGTGCGGCGCCTGCAGCCGGCCGTGGCGGTCGCGCTCGAACCAGGCCACCCGGTACGACAGCACCGCGGCGCGCGCGAGCCGCTCGCGCAGCCCCGGCCGCACCGTCCCGAGATCCTCGCCGAGCACGAGGCAGCGGTGGCGCGCGCTCTCGGCGGCGAGCGCCGCGAGCATCGGCTCGAGCGGGTAGCCGACGTACGCGCCGTCGACCGCGCGCCCGCCGCCGGGCACCCAGAACACGCGCTCGAGCGCCATCACGTGGTCGATCCGCAGCCCGCCCGCGCCGCCCATCGTCGCGCGCAGCAGCTCGACGAAGGGCGCGAGCCCCTCGTCCTGCAGCACCTCGGGCCGCCACGGCGGCAGGCCCCAGGCCTGTCCGTCGGCGGAGAACGCGTCGGGCGGCGCGCCGACCTCGGCGTCGTCGGCGACCAGGCCCGGGCGCGACCAGGCGTCGGCCCCGGCCGGGTCGGCGCCCACCGCGAGGTCGGCGATCGGGCCCACGCTCGCCCCCGCGCGCGCGGCGGCCTCGCCCAGCTCGCGCCACTGCCGGGCGGCGAGCCACTGCACGAACGCGTGGAAGCCGATCCGCTCGGCGGAGTCGCGCTCGAAGGCGCGCACCGCCGGCGCGTCCGGATGCTCGAAGCCGGCCGGCCACGCGCGGCGGTCGGCGACGCCGTGGCGCTCGGCGAGCGCCTCGAACAGCAGGTGCGGCCGCAGCCGCGCGCCGTCGCCGCCGCGCCAGGCGTCGAAGTCCTGCGCGGCGCGGCGCGTCAGCGCCGTCGTGCGCGTCGCGCGGAAGTCGGCCCAGAGCCGCTCGAACGCCTCGCGCTTGAGCGCCACGACCGCCGGGTAGTCGACGTCGGGCGCGGCGCGCACCGCGTCGATCCGGGCTCGCGTCTCGGGGCGCGCGCACCAGGCGTCGAAGCGCGGCGCGGCGAACGACCGGCCGGCGCGCGGCAGCGAGACGAACAGCGGGTTCAGCGCGAGCCGGCTCGAGGGCGAGTACGGCGAGCCGCGATCGATCCAGCCGAACGAGGGCGCGTGCAGCGGCGAGAGCAGCAGCCCGCAGGCGCCGATCGCGCCGGTGCGCTCCGCGAGCCCGACGAGCGCGTCGAAGTCGCCGATGCCCCAGTCGCTCGCCGAGCGCAGCCCGTAGACCTGCACCGACAGCGCCCAGGCGCCGCGCGGCCGGTCGATCGCCTCCGGCAGCCAGCAGCGGTCGGGCGCGGCGAACACGCGTCCGCCCGCGGCGGGCACGGCGGCCGAGGGCCCGCGCACCGGGCGCAGCGTCGCGGTGCCCGGCGGCAGCGCGCCGCCGAGGGGCACGCGCAGCCGCTCGACGCGGCGGCCCTCGACGGTGCGCGCCTCGACCCGCGCCTCGCGGCCGGTGACGGTGATCTCGCGGGCGACCGGCACGCCGTCCGCACCGGCGCCGCCGGCCGCGCGCTCCTCGCGCAGCGCGATCACGAAGGGCTCGGACGACGCGGGCACCGCGAGCTCGATCGCCGCGCCCGGATCGCCGGCGTCGACGAACGCCGCGGGCGGCAGGCCCGCGCGCCAGCGGGCGCGCTCCTCGCGCGCCGGACGGCCGGCGACGCAGACGACCACCGCCGGGCCCTCGACCGACACGGTCCGCGCGGGCCCGACCTCGAGGTCGGGCGCGTCGGCGGCGGTGTCGAGCACGCGGACCCAGCCGTCGGCGTGCGGCGTCTCCGGCACCGCGAAGGTCCACGGTCCCTCGTCGGCGACCAGCGCGATCCACACCCGGTCGTGCGGCGCGCCCGGGTAGGGGACGCCGGCGTCGAGCTGCAGCGCGAGGCCGCGGCGCGCGCCGTCGCGCCAGTCGTCCTCGCGCATCGGCGAGGCGTCGGCGCGCAGCCACGCGGCGTCGGGCAGCGCCTCGGCGTCGGGCGAGGGACGGCCCTCGAGGAAGCGCGCGCCGCGCAGGCAGGGCAGCGCCGCGCGCAGCCGCGCGAGCGCGGCGATCAGCGGCCGGTGGTCGGGATCGGCGAGCAGCTTCGCGCCGGCGGCGTGCGGCGCCTCGGCGGCGCCGTCGCCCGCCGGCTCGTCGGCCGGCCAGCGCAGCCAGGTCGTCGTTCCGTCCTGGCAGTACGCGTTGTTGTTGCCGTCCTGGGTCGCGCCGAACTCGTCGCCCGCGCGCAGCATCGGCACGCCGCGCGACAGCATCAGCGTGGCGAGCATCGCGCGGGCGCGGCGCGTGCGCCGGCGCAGCACCGCCGGATCGTCGGTCGGGCCCTCGGCGCCGCAGTCGTCCGACCAGTTCTCGGCCGCGCCGTCGCGGTTGTCCTCGCCGTTGGCCTCGTTGCGCCGATGCCGGTACGCGGTCCAGTCGGCGAGCGTGAAGCCGTCGTGCGCGGTCGCGAAGTTGATGCTCGCGGTCGGGCCGCGCACGCCGAACAGGTCGCTCGAGCCCGCGAGCCGCGTCGCGATCGACCCGACGCCGTGCGCGTCGCCGCGCCAGAAGCGGCGCGCGTCGTCGCGCCAGCGGTCGTTCCACTCGGACCAGCCGTCGGGGAAGCCCCCGGTGAACCAGCCCTCGCAGTCCCAGGCCTCGGCGACGAGCTTGCGGCGCGAGAGCACCGGATCGTCGCGCAGCGCGCGGAGCCAGGGCAGCGACGGATCGAAGCGGCCGTGCGCGTCGCGCGCGATCGCCGAGGCGAGGTCGAAGCGGAAGCCGTCGACGCCGACCTCGTCGGCCCAGAAGCGCAGCGCGTCGACGATCAGGTCGCCGACGATCGGGTCGTGCGCGGCGAGCGTGTTGCCGCAGCCGGTGAGGTTGCGGTAGCGGCCCGGGCGCCCCGGCTCCGGCACGTAGTAGCTCGCGTTGTCGAGCCCCCGGAACGACAGCGTCGGGCCGCGCTCGTCGCCCTCGGCGGTGTGGTTGTACACCACGTCGAGGATCACCTCGATGCCGGCCTCGTGCAGCGCGTCGACCGTCGCGACGACGCCGGCCGCGCCGCGGGGCCCGACGAGCGCCGGCTGCATCGCGAGGAACGCGATCGGGTTGTAGCCCCAGTAGTTGACGAGCCCGCGGCGCACGAGGTGCAGCTCGTCGATCCAGGCGGCGACCGGCAGCAGCTCGACCGCGGTCACGCCGAGCCGGCGCAGGTGGGCGATCGCGCCCGGCTGCGCGAACGCCTCGATCGTGCCGCGCAGCGGCGCGGCGATCCCCGGGTGGCGGATCGAGAAGCCGCGCACGTGCGTCTCGTAGATCACCGTCTCGTCCCACGGGCGCGCCGGCGACGGCGGACGCACGCCGCGCGGGACCGCGGGCGCCGCGACCCGGGCCTTCGGCACGAACGGCGCGCTGTCGCGCGCGTCGAACGAGTCGCAGCCGTCGGGATGGCCGGGCCGGTAGCCGAGCACCGAGTCGTCCCAGCGGAACGCGCCGACCAGCTCGCGCGCGTACGGATCGATCAGCAGCTTGTGCGGATTGAAGCGGTGGCCGTCGCGCGGCGCGTACTCGCCGTGCGCGCGCAGGCCGTAGACGAGGCCCGGCCCGGCGCCCTGCAGCCGGCCGTGCCACAGGTCGCCGTCGCGACCGGACAGCTCGTGGCGCTCGAGCTCGTGCGTGCCGGTCTCGTCGAACACGCAGAACTCGATCCGGCCCGCGTGCCGCGAGCGGACGCCGATCTCGAGGCCGCTGCCGTCCCAGCGCACGCCGGGACCGAGCGGGGCGCCGGGCGCGAGCCGGCTCATCCGCCCGGGCCCGCGCCGCCGCGACCGGGCGCGCGCGCCCGGCGACGCCGCGCCGGCGCGGCGCCGGCCGGCGGCGTCGTGCCGCCCGCCGCGACCGCGGTCTCGTCCTCGTCGTCGGCGACCGGCACACGCGGCGCGGCGGGCGCGCCGGCCTCGGGCGCGGCCTCGAGCTCGGCCTCGTCGACCGCGCGCGGCGCGTCGCCCTCGGGGCGCACGACCGCCGCGCCCTCGGGACGCAGCACCACCGCCGCGAGCGGGGGCAGCCGCAGCGACACCGAGAACGGCCGGCCGTGCCAGGGCTCGTCCTGCGCGTCGACGCCGCCGAGGTTGCCGACGCCGCTGCCGCCGTAGTCGAGCGCGTCGCCGTTCAGCACCTCGCGCCAGCGCCCGGCCCGCGGCACGCCGACGCGGTAGGCGTCGCGGATCACCGGCGTGAAGTTGCACACGACGAGCACGCAGTCGGACGGATCGGCGCCCAGCCGCAGCCACGAGACGACGCTGTTGGCCGCGTCGTTGCAGTCGATCCACTCGAAGCCGCGCGACTCGCAGTCGAACGCGTGCAGCGCCGGCGTCGACGCGTACAGCGCGTTCAGGTCGCGCACCAGCGACTGCAGCCCGCGGTGCAGCGCGCCGTTCGACGGATCGTCGAGCAGGTGCCAGTCGAGGCCGCGGTCGTGGTCCCACTCGGAGCGCTGGCCGAACTCGCCGCCCATGAACAGCAGCTTCTTGCCGGGCTGCGTCCACATGAACGACAGGTACAGCCGAAGGTTCGCGAAGCGCTGCCAGTCGTCGCCGGGCATCTTGCCGAGCAGCGAGCCCTTGCCGTGCACGACCTCGTCGTGCGACAGCGGCAGCACGAAGTTCTCCGAGAACGCGTAGACGAGGCCGAAGGTGAGCCGCGAGTGGTGCCACGATCGGTGCACCGGATCCTGCGACACGTAGCCGAGCGTGTCGTTCATCCAGCCCATGTTCCACTTGTAGCCGAAGCCGAGCCCGCCGAGCCAGACCGGGCGCGAGACGCCCGGCCACGCGGTCGACTCCTCGGCCATCGTGACGGCGCCGGGCACCTCCTCGTACACCTTCTCGTTGAGCCGCTTAAGGAACGCGACCGCCTCGAGGTTCTCGTTGCCGCCGTGCCGGTTCGGCCGCCAGGCGCCGGCCGGGCGGCTGTAGTCGAGGTACAGCATCGAGGCGACCGCGTCGACGCGCAGCCCGTCGACGTGGAACTCGTGCAGCCAGTACAGCGCGTTGGCGATCAGGAAGTTGGCGACCTCGGGCCGGCCGTAGTCGTAGACGAGCGTGCCCCAGTCGGCGTGCCGCCCGACGCGCGGGTCGGCGTGCTCGTAGAGCGGCGTGCCGTCGAAGGTCGCGAGGCCGTGGGCGTCGGACGGGAAGTGCGCCGGGACCCAGTCGAGGATCACGCCGAGCCCGAGCGCGTGCGCG
>DASPJX010000210.1:0-9181 GCA_035628395.1 Burkholderiaceae bacterium
GTTCGATGATCCGTCCGACCACCGCCTCCCTGGCCACCGCGCTCGCGCTCGGCCTGGCGTCCGTACCGGCCGCCGCGATCACGGTCACGGTCGGCGGCACGCCGATCGCCAACGAAGGCCTGACGAGCAGCCTCGCGGGTCTGCTCTGCCCGATCGAGACGTTCAACGACCTGATGGGCAACGACTGCGCCGGCGTGACGTACTCGCCGACGCAGGACGTCTTCGGGGTGACCAACTTCTACGTCGAAGGCAGCGTCTCGGGCGAGTACGCCTCACCCCCCGACAACTTCTCCGGCTATCTGACGGTGAGCCCGGTCGCGGGCGGATCGGTCGTGATCTCGCTGTCGGTGCCGATCGACTACTTCGGGTTCTACGCCGGCTCGCTCGACGGCTACAACTCGATCACGTTCAACCTGAGCAGCGGCACGCAGACGTACACCGGCACGTACCTGAACCAGCTCGCGTTCGGCACGAATCCGACCGGCAACCAGCAGCAGGGCCAGTACTTCAACGTGTTCGCCGACCCGGGCGAGACGTTCACCCGGATCACGCTGAGCAGCACGTCGAACGCGTTCGAGACCGACAACCACGCCTTCCGCGCCGCGTCGGTCCCGGCACCGGGCGCCCTCGCGCTGGTCGCGCTCGGCATGGTCGGCCTCGCCGCGGCGGGACGCCGCCGGCGCTGATCGCGGGCGGATCGCTACGGCACGCGGCAGGGCGCGTCTGCCCGGCCGTGGCTGCGCCCGGCCTTCGCGCTCAGGCGCCGAGCGCCGCGATCCCCGCCCTCGCGATCTGCGCGTCCTCGGACGACTTCACGCCCGAGACGCCGACCGCGCCGACCACCTGCCCGCCGGCCACGATCGGCACCCCGCCCTCGAGCATGCCGGCGAGCACCGGCGCCGACAGGAACGACACCCGGCCGTCGTTGATCATCTTCTCGTAGGTCGCGCTGTCGCGACGGCCGAGCGCGGCGGTGCGGGCCTTCTCCGGCGCGATGTACGCCGAGATCGGCGCCACGCCGTCCAGGCGCTTCAGCGCGAGCAGGTGCCCGCCGTCGTCGCAGATCGCGATCGTCACCGGCCAGTGGTTGCGCACCGCCTCGGCCTCGGCGGCGGACAGGATGCGGGCGACGTCGTCGGCGCCCAGCACGGTCTTGGTCAGCATCGGTTCTGATTTCCGGTTCAGGGGGTGGGAACGACCCGGCCCGCCGCGGCCGCGGCCGCACCGGCGTCGTGGCGGCCGGCCGCGGCGCGGCCCCGCTCGACGTCGATGGGATGCAGCAGCGCCAGTCCGAGCACGAAGAAGCCGCCGGTGACGAGGATCGCCAGGCGGTGGTCGCCGGCGGTCGCCAGCGTGACGAGGCCGTAGACCAGCGGGCCGACGACCGCGGACAGGCGGGTGGCCAGCGCCCACAGGCC
This sequence comes from Burkholderiaceae bacterium, assembly GCA_035628395.1. Lineage (GTDB taxonomy): Bacteria > Pseudomonadota > Gammaproteobacteria > Burkholderiales > Burkholderiaceae_E > UBA4615. The sequence goes on from DASPJX010000210.1 coordinate 1,419, forward strand.
GAAGAACTCGGCGAGGTGCGCGGCCGGCGTCATGTAGCCGACCAGCGCCCGCCCGCAGGACTGGCTCGAGCCCATGCACAGCCCGGCGAGCGCGGCGGCGAGCCAGAACATCGCGACGCTGCGCGTCAGCGCGGCGATCAGCACCATCGCGATCCAGCCGAGCAGCGTGATCGCGAGCGCGCGCTTGTGCCCCACCCGATCCTGCGCGTAGCCGAACGCGAACGCGCCGACCGCCGACGCGATGTTGACGAGGAAGACGAGCATCATCGTCTGCGTCTGGCCGAAGCCCATCGCCTCCTCGGCGTACACCGCCGCGAGCGCGATCACCACCGAGATGCCGGCCTGGTAGGCGGCGCCGCACAGCATCAGCCGCCGGAAGTCGGGAAACGCGCGAGCGGCCCGCATCGTGCCGCCGACCCGGCGCAGCGCGCCGCCGAGGGAGGCGTCGGCCGGTGCGGCGGCCGCGCCCGGCGGCGAGCGCTCGCGCAGGATCGCGAAGACCGGCAGCGCCGCGGCGGCGAACACGCCCGCGACGATCCACATCGTGACCGGCACGAACCGCTCGGCGGTCTCGCCCCGGCCCTGCGCCGACAGCACCCAGGCCAGCGACAGGCCGAGCGCGAGCATGCCGCCGAAGTAGCCGAAGCTCCACGCCCAGCCGGACACCTGGCCCATCCGCTCCGGCCGCGCGAGCTCGGGGAGGAACGCGCCCGCGAGCGCCTCGCCGACCGCGAAGCAGTAGTTCGACACCGCGACCGCCGCCATCGCGAACGCCACGTCGCCGCGCCCCGCCCACGCGAGCGCCGCGGTCGATGCGACGCAGCCGACGGTGGCCGCGAGGATCAGCCGCTTCTTCGCCGCGTGCAGGTCGGCCCAGGCGCCGATCGCCGGCATCGTCAGCATCACCGCGACGTTGGAGACCGCGAGCGCGACCGTCCAGGCGAGCGTCGCCCAGTCGGCCTTCTGCGCGACGACGCCGACGAAGTACGCGTTGAACACCGCCGTCAGCACGACGGTCGTGTAGCCGGAGTTCGCGAAGTCGTACAGCGCCCAGGCCCCGACCTCGCGCGGCGACACGCCGGGATTCAGCGCGGATCGGTCGAAGAGGGCCATGGACGGGTCGGGGATGCGGGCATCGGGCGGCCGGCCGAGCCGGTCGGGCGTGACGATACCACCGTGCGCGTCGTCCGGCCGCTCATGCGTGTCCGCGCAGGCGGTACCACGCGAGCCCGAGCCACTCGTGCACCAGCAGCCAGCTCGCCTCCATCGCGCTCGCGCTCGGCAGCAGGTCGCCGAGCCGCAGCTCGCCGGGCGGACCGGAGATCCAGTCGAGGGGCGCGGGCAGCACCGTCAGTCCGGCGTTCTCGAACGCGAGTCGCGAGCGCCGCATGTGGGCCGCGTGCGTGACCAGCACGACCGAGTCGATGCCGTCGGCCCGCAGCAGCGCCGCCGACAGTCGCGCGTTCTCGTCGGTGTCGCGCGAGCGGTCCTCGGCCCAGCGCACTGCGAGGCCGAAGTCCTCGTCCATCGAGCGACGCATCAGCGCCGCCTCCGACGAGCTCAGCCACGGCGCGGTGCCGCCCGACACCAGAACCGGCAGGCCGGTCATCCGCGCGACGCGCGCGCCCTCGAGGACCCGGATCACCGTGCGCGCCCGGAGCCGCTCGCGACGGGGCTCGAACGGACCGTCCGTGGTCAGCCCGCCCCCCAGCACGACGATCGCCTTCGGCGGCTTCGGCCCGGACGCGGCGGCACGCCACGCGGCGTCGTCGAGCGGCGCGAGCCCCGCCTCGATCCCGGGCGCGAGGCTCGAGACCACCGCCCAGGACGACAGCGCCCAGAGGAGCACGGTGCCGACGCACGCGAGCGCGAGGCCCGTTCGCGAGCGTCGCCGCGCGAGCAGGAGCGCCAGACCGATCGCCACCAGGACGAGCGGACCCGCCGGCGGCTCGACCAGCGCCCTCAGCAGCAGCTTCAGCTCGAATCCGTCCATCGCACGCCTCCCGGGAGCGCGGCAGTGTACGCGCCGCGCGTCGCATCCCGACCGGCGACTAGAATCGATCGGATGGACACCCACGCCGACCTCGGGACCCACCCGTACGCGCTGCTCGGCCCCGACCGCATCCTCGATGCGCTCGAGTCCGCCGGCTGGCGCGGCGACGGGCGGCTGCTCGCGCTCAACAGCTACGAGAACCGCGTCTACCAGGCGTGGCTGGAGGACGGCTCGGCGGTCGTCGCGAAGTTCTACCGTCCGGGACGCTGGAGCGACGCGCAGATCCTCGAGGAGCACGCGTTCACGGCGGAGCTCGCCGAGCTCGAGATCCCGGTGGTGGCGCCGCTCGCCCGCGACGGCGCGACGCTGCTCGAGCACGGCGGCTATCGCTTCGCGGTGTATCCGAGACGCGGCGGTCGCGCGCCCGAGCTCGAGGATCCCGAGACGCTCGAATGGATCGGCCGCTTCGTCGGACGCATCCACGCGGTCGGCGCGACGCGTCCGTTCGCGCACCGACCGACGCTCGACGTCGCGTCGATGGGACGCGAGCCGCGCGACTGGCTGCTCGGCCACGACGCGCTGCCGCCCGAGCTGCTGCCGGCGTGGCGCGCGGCGGTGGACCAGTGCCTCGACGCGGTCGACGCCGCGTTCGCGCGCGCCGGCGCGCTCGCGTCGATCCGGCTGCACGGCGACTGCCATCCGGGCAACGTGCTGTGGACCGACGACGGCCCGCACTTCGTGGACTTCGACGACGCGCGCGCCGGCCCGGCGGTGCAGGACCTGTGGATGCTGCTGTCCGGCGATCCGCGCGCGATGGCGCGTCAGATGATCGACGTGCTGGAGGGCTACCGCGACTTCATGGACTTCGACCGGCGCGAGCTGCAGCTGATCGAGCCGCTGCGCACGCTGCGGCTGATCCACTACTCGGCCTGGGTCGCGAGGCGCTGGAGCGACCCGGCCTTCCCCGCCGCGTTCCCGTGGTTCGGCACGGCGCGGTACTGGCAGGACCGCATCCTCGAGTTGCGCGAGCAGCTCGCCGCGATGTCGGGGCCGCCGATCGAGGTGCCCTGACCGCGTCGGTCCGGGCGCCCCCGCGCGGCCGTCGGCGCGGGCGTCGACGCGATCAGCCCTGCACGGTGCGCTTCAGCGCCTCCAGCGCGCCCGGGTCCTCGATCGTCGTCAGGTCGCCGGGGTCGCGCCCCTCGCACACCGCCTGGATCGAGCGGCGCAGCACCTTGCCCGAGCGGGTCTTCGGCAGCAGCGACACGAAGTGCACGCGGGCGGGCCGCGCGACCGCGCCGAGCTGCCGGTCGACGACGGCCATCACCGAGCCCTCGAGCGCCAGCCGCTGCGACGGCGTCTCCGCGGCCGCTGCGTCCTTCAGCACCGCGAACGCGACCGCGACCTGCCCCTTCAGCGCGTCCGCGACGCCGACCACCGCGCACTCCGCGACCGCGGGATGGCTGCTGATCGACTCCTCGATCTCGCGGGTGCCGAGCCGATGGCCGGCGACGTTGATCACGTCGTCGGTGCGCCCGAGGATGAACCAGTAGCCGTCGTCGTCCTTCAGGCCCCAGTCGAAGGTCGAGTAGACGAGCCGGCCGGGAATCGTCCTGAAGTACGTGTCGACGAAGCGCTCGTCGTCGCCCCAGATCGTCTGCATGCAGCCGGGCGGCAGCGGCGGCACGATCGCGACCACGCCCTTCTCGTTCGGCCCGATCTCCTCGCCGGTGCGCTCGTCCAGCAGCCGCACGTCGTAGCCGTACATCGGGAAGCCGGGGCTGCCCACGCGCGTCGGCACGTCCTCGACCCCGCGGGCGACGGTGAGGATCGGCCAGCCGGTCTCGGTCTGCCAGTAGTTGTCGACGATCGGGCGGCCGATCGCGTCGGCGATCCAGGTGGACGTCGGCTCGTCGAGGGGCTCGCCGGCGAGGAACAGCGTGCGCAGGCTGGAGAGGTCGTGGCGGCGCAGGAACGACGGATCCTGCTTCTTCAGCACGCGGATCGCGGTCGGCGCCGAGAACATCACGGTGACCGCGTACCGCTCGACGAGCTTCCACAGGATGCCGGCGTCGGGGCGCAGCGGCGTGCCCTCGTAGAGGATCGTGGCCATGCCGGCGATCAGCGGCCCGTAGACGATGTACGAGTGGCCGACGACCCAGCCGATGTCGCTCGTGCAGAAGTAGGTCTCGCCGGGCTCGCCCTGGAAGATGCGGCGCATCGACGAGGCGAGCGCGACCGCGTAGCCGCCGACGTCGCGCTGCACGCCCTTCGGGCGACCGGTGGTGCCCGAGGTGTAGAGGACGTAGCTCGTCTCGTTCGATTCCAGCCAGGTCACCGGCACCGTCGCGTCGCGGTGCGTCTCGCGCAGCGTCGCGTAGGCCACGTCGCGGCCCGCGACCGTCTCGAACGGCACGAGGCCGCGGTCGACCATCAGCACGTGCTCCGGCCGGTGCGACGACAGCCGGATCGCCTCGTCGAGCAGCGGCTTGTACGCGGTGACCTTGCCGGCGCGGGAGCCGGCGTCGGCGCTCACCACGAGGCGCGGCGTCGCGTCCTCGATGCGGCTCGCGAGGCTCACCGACGCGAAGCCGCCGAACACCACCGAATGGATCGCGCCGATCCGCGCGCAGGCGAGCATCGCGAAGGTCGCCTCGGGGATCATCGGCATGTAGATCAGCACGCGGTCGCCGCGGCCGACGCCGAGCGCGAGCATCGACGCCGCCATCGTCTGCACCTCGCGGTGCAGCTCGGCGAAGGTCCAGGTCCGCTCCGCGCCGGTCTCGGTCGAGACGTGGATCAGCGCCGGCCGGTCGGCCTGCGTGGGCAGCCAGCGGTCGATCGCGTTGTGGCACAGGTTCGTCGTGCCGCCGACGAACCAGCGCGCGAACGGCGGGCGCGAATCGTCGAGCACGCGCTCGAACGGACGCTCCCAGTGGATGCCGGACGCCTCCTCGGCCCAGAACCCCGGTCGGTCCTCGATCGAGCGGCGATGGAAGCTGCGGTAGTCCATGGTGTCTCCCCGATGCGCCGTGGCGGCGCGCAGTGTCGGGGCCCGCGCTTACGATCCCCTTACGCGCGCCGCGGACGGATCGCGCGTCAGGAGACCAGCAGCCGGGCCGCCGCCCACGGAAGCGTACAGCGCCACGCGGGTCCCCACGAGCCGCCGGCCGCCTCGATCGACAGGCCCGGTTCCGGCGGCGGCTCGCAGGGCTCGGCGGTCACCGCGGCGAGCGCGTCCGCCGGATGCGCGGGATCCGCCGGCGCGAGGCGGACCGCGATGCGCGCGGTGCCGCCCTGCCGGCCGGCCGCGAGCACCCCGAATCGCAGCGCCAGTCGGACCGCGAGAGCGGCCGCGGCCGGCAGGCACAGGTACGCGACGTCCCCGCCTTCCAGGTGAAGCGCGTCGGCCGCGCGCACGCCGCGCCGCAGCCGCATCGGCAGGTCGTCCAGATCGGCGGCCGCGAGCCGGATCAGCACCGGCGCGGCGTCCCCGGTGCGCGCGGTGCGGTCGACCGCGGCGAGATACCAGCGCTGCAGCGGATCGGCGACCAGCCGCGGCAGCGGCGACGCGGCCTCGGGGACGGAGGGTGACGGACCGGAGCCGGGACGCTCGGAGGCCCGCGGGTCCGGCGAAGGCACGGGCGACGGGGCCGACGCGTCGACGGGCTCGCCGGCGCGCATCGGCGCGGCGGTGCGGATCGGATCGGCGGCACCCATCCGACGTGTCGCTTCGATCGGAGCGCCCACGTGGATCGAATCGGCGACGTGGATCGGATCGCCAGTGTGGGTCGGATCACCGGTGAGAGGATCGGCGACGTGGTGCGGACTGCCGACGTGGTGTGGATCGCCGACATGGATCGGGTCGGCGCCATGGATCGGGTCGGCGACACGGATCGGATCGGCGACGTCGATCGGGACGGAGGCGTCGACGCGCACGGTGGCGCCGTGCGAGGGCGGCACGGCCCCGGGATCGATCCCGCCGGCCGGCTCCACCGCGCCGCTCCCGGCCGCCGCGTATCCGCCGGACGACTCGACGTCGACGCGGGGCGCACCCGTCGCGACACCCGCCGGCGTACCCGCGAGCCGCTCGTGCAGCCATGCGGCGAGGTCCTCGATCGCGGTGCCCTTGACCTCGAACCGGTCGGCGCCGAGCGATCGCGCGCGGGCGCGGAGCGCCGGATCGTCGCCGCCCGACAGCACCGCGAAGGGCATAGACCGAAGCCGCTCGAGCATCGAGCCGCGCACCCGTGCGAGGAGCTCGAAGCCGTCGATGCCCGGCATCGTCAGGTCGCTCAGCACCGCGCGGATCGACGGGTCGAGCAGCAGCAGCTCCCACGCGCGCTCGCCGGAGTCCGCCTGCTGCAGCCGGAACCGGCCGGACAGGCCGCGCGCGAGCGACACCCGCACGAAGCGCGAATCGTCGACGAGGAGCACCACGCCGGGCAACGCGTCGCCACCGGCGGACGGGTCGGCCGTCGGGGGTCGGGACGAGGGGGCGGGTCGGTGGTCCAAGAGGTCGGGCCTGTGTCGGACTTTTTGACAGGAGCTCGTCATTCTCCTACGCTCCGGGCCGATGGATCGCGATCGGCGTCGAGTGGACCTTTTCGCCCGCGCAACGGCGGTGACGCTGGCGCTCGGCTTCGCCGCCCCGGCGTGGACCGCACCCGCCGTGCCGACGGACCCGAACGCGGTCGCCATCCCAGCGGTCACCGTCCCGTCGCACGCGCCCGCGGCGCCGTCGACGGACCACCCGGCGTCGGCCCCGATGCCCTCCGCCGCTCCGCTCGCGACGCCCTCGCCCACCTCGCCGGTCGACCTCGGCGCCGAGGTCGTGGTCCGCGCGCTGTCGCTGCTCGGCGTCGGCTACCGCTTCGGCGGCAACACGCCCGAGAGCGGGCTGGACTGCAGCGGGCTCGTCCGCCACGTCTTCCGCGACGCGCTGGGCCTGGTGCTGCCGCGCCGCAGCGAGGAGATCAGCCGCGTCGGCGGCGCGGTGCCGAGCGCCGACCTGCAGCCGGGCGACCTGGTGTTCTTCAACACGCTGCGCCGCGCGTTCTCGCACGTGGGCGTGTACATCGGCGACAACCGGTTCGTGCACGCGCCCTCGAGCGGCGGGCAGATCCGCGTCGAGCGGCTCGACGGCGACTACTGGGTGCGCCGCTTCGACGGCGCGCGCCGGGTGCTCGCCCGCGCGTCCGGCCCCGGTCCCGCGGCCGCGCTCGATGCGCCGACGCCCGTCGTCGCCATGCAGGCCTCGTCGCCCGACTCGCACGCGGGGTCGGCAGCGCCCCGACCGTCCCGCATCGCGCCGGCGCTCCTTCGCGCGGGCGCCCGCTCGCTCGCGTCCCCGTCGCGCCTCGGCCAGCGGCCTCGCCAGGTCCACGCGCCGACGGTCCGCTCCGCGTCGGCGGCCCGCTCCGTGGCCGTCGTCGCCGCATCGACCGGTTCCCGCCCGGCCGCGCTGCGTCGCGTGCGCTGAGCGCGACCGTTGCGGCCGACGGCGCGACGCGCCGCCGCGGGCGTCGAGCCCGGCCCGGGCCGGCCGGCCGGCCGTCATTCGCTCGGATCCCATCCCGCCGGTCCGCTCCCGACGATCCACCAAGCCCCGAAGATCCGGTCTGCCCCGAAGATCGGTCTGCCTCGGCGATCCGGTCCGCCCCGGCGATCCGGTCCGCTCGCGACGATCCCGGAGCCCTCGCGTACCCAGCCGGTCCGGCGACACCCGCCGGGACATCCATCCCAAGATGCAGAACGCGAATCGCTCGCA
>DASPJX010000211.1:0-3814 GCA_035628395.1 Burkholderiaceae bacterium
GCGACGACGATGCGCCCGACGACGCCGCGCGCGACGACGCGGACGCCGTCGAGCCCGCCGTCGCGACCGACGACGAGGCCCCGGCGCCCGCCCGCCGCCCGCGCCGCAGCCGCGCGCGCGCCGCCGCCGTCGACGGTGCGACGGACGCGTCCGTCGCCGCGGCCGCACCGGGCCCGGACGAGGCCGCGATGCCGGCCGACGCGTCGCTCGCCGACGCCGCCGTCGCCGCCGAGGCCGACCCGGACGCCGCCGCTCCGGCGGCCGACGCGCCGAAGAAGCGCGCGCCGCGCCGCCGCAAGGCCGCCGCCGCCGCGGTCGCGCCCGCCGAGGCCGCGGAGACCGCCGACGTCGCGCTCGACGCGATCGCGTCCGACGCCTCGCCGCTCGAGGCGATCGACGACGCGCCCGCCGACGCGGCCTTCGACGCGCCGGCGGCCCTCGAGCCCGAGCGCGTCGAGCCGACCGCGCCGCGCCGCAGCGAGGAAGAGCGGCGCCAGGAGGCGATCGACCTCGCGGTCGAGACCGTCGAGGCGCTGATCGGCGAGCGCGGCGCCGACGACAAGATCTGGGGCTCGATGGTCAAGCAGACGCTCAAGCGCCGGCGCCCCGGGTTCGCCGAGAGCTACTACGGCTACCGCTCGTTCAACGAGCTGCTCGAGGACGCGCGCGACCGCGGGCTGCTCGCGCTCGAGCACGACGAGAAGTCGGGCGGGTACGTGATCCGTCTGCTCTGAGCGCGGCGCGGCGCGGCGCCGAGCGCGGCTCGGAGCACCGACCGCGGCTCAGAGCCGCGGATCGAAGCCGCGCACCGCGCGGACCAGGTCCGCGCGCTCGAGGCCGACGTCGCGCAGCATCCGGTCGTCGAGCTCGCGCAGCGCCTGCAGCCCGCCTCGACGACGCCACCACCGTCCGGGTGCGCGGACCGCGTCGCGCAGCGCCGAGCGCAGCGCGTGCGAGATCGCGCGCGCCAGCTCGCGCGCGGCCGCGCGCACCGCCGGCGGGTCGCCGGCATCCGTGCGCCCGCGCGCGGCGGGCGGCACGAGCGCGATCACGGAGGACGTCGTCGTCGTCATCGGAAGCTCCGTTCGAGCCGCGGTCCGCGACCGGCGGCGCGCGGCTGCGCGCCGTCGCCGGACCGTGACGACAGCGTCGCCCGGACGATGCGATCGGTCCAGTTGATCGTTATCATCGGAACGATGAGCGTTCCTCATCGTCCGGTGCGGCGTCCGTGCGCGCGCTGAGCCTCGACCAGCTGCAGGCGCTCGTCGCCGTCGTCGAGCTCGGCAGCTTCTCGCGCGCCGCCGAGCGGCTGCACCTGAGCCAGTCCGCGGTCAGCCTGCAGATCCGCGAGCTCGAGACCCGGCTCGGCCTGCGGCTCGTCGACCGGCTGGGCAAGCGCGCGCACGCGTCGGCCGCGGGCCTCGACGTGATCGCCGAGGCGCGCGCGCTGCTCGACGGCGCGCGCCGCGTGCACGACGCGGCGCGCCGGCATCGCGACGGCTTCGTGGGCCGCGTGCGCATCGGCACCGGCGTCTCGGTGCTCACCTACCTGCTGCCGCAGGTGCTCGCGAAGCTCGCCCGCGCGCACCGCGGCCTCGAGATCGTGCTGTCGGTCGGCCCGGCGATCGAGATGCGCCGGCGCGTGCTCGACAACGACGTCGACCTCGGGCTGATCTCCGCGCCCGTGCCCGAGCGCGAGCTCGACGCGCGGTCGCTGCGCCGCGACCCGCTGCTCGCGGTGCTGCCGCCCGGGGCGAGCGCGGCGCCGCGCACGCTGTCGCCGGCGCAGCTCGCGCGCCATCCGCTGATCGTCGAGGGCGGCACGCGCGGCGACGAGCTGGTGTTCGAGTGGCTGCGCGCCGGCGGCGTCGAGCCCGCGCCCGCGATGCGCGTCGGCAACATCGAGGCGATCAAGCAGGTGGTCGCGGCCGGCCTCGGCGCCGCGGTGCTGGCCGGCGACGCGCTGCGCACCGCGGCGTCGCGGCGCGGGCTCGTCGTGCGCCCGCTGCGGCCCGCGGTCGCGCGCGAGCTGATGATCGTGCAGCGGCGCGACAAGCCGGCCGACCCGGCGCTGCGCACGGTGATCGACGCGATCGAGCGCGAGCTCCGCGATCCGCCCGCCGCCGCGCCGCGCGGCGCCGCGCGCGCCGGGCCGGGGCGCGGCACGCGGCCTTGACACCGCCCCGCGCCGTGCGCAGGCTCGATCGCATGCACGTCGACACCGTCACCGTCCACCGTCGCTTCAACGGCCCGCCCGCCTCCGGCAACGGCGGCTGGGTGTCGGGCCTGCTCGCCGAGCGGCTCGGCGCCCCCGCGGCCGAGGTGTCGCTGCGCGCGCCGCCGCCGCTCGACGCGCCGCTCGAGGTCCGCCGGCGTCCCGACGGCACGCTCGCGCTGCACCACGGCGACGTGCTGCTCGCCGAGGCGCGCGCGGCCGGGCTGTCGGTCGACGTGCCCGCCTCGCCCGGGCTCGAGCGCGCGGCCGCGGCCGGCGCGATCGGGCGGATGCTCGCGCACGGGCGTCCGGGCGATCCGTACTCGCGCTGCTTCGGCTGCGGCATCGAGCGCGCCGACGGCCTGCGCATCCTGCCGTCTCCGGTCGGCGACGACGGGCTCGTCGCGACCGACTGGACCCCCGCCGCCGACCTCGCCGGCGCCGACGGCCTGCTGCCCGCCCCGGTCGCCTGGGCGGCGCTCGACTGCCCGGCCGGCATCGCCTGGTCGCACCGGCTGCCCGACGCGCCGCCGATGATGACGGTGCGCATGACCGCGTCGATCGACCGGCCGCTGCGCGCCGGCGAGCGCTACGTCGCGATGGGCTGGCCGATCGCGCGCGAGGGCCGCAAGCTGCACGCCGGCACCGCGATCGTCGCGTCCGACGGCGAGGTCGTCGCGCGCTCGCTGCAGCTCTGGCTGCTGCCGCGCACCGACTGAGCGTCGACCGCCGACCGGGCGTCGCGCGCCGTCGACGGCCGCACGCCGACCCAGCCCCGCAGGCCGCTCGCTCGCTGCCGCTCCGGCTGCTGCCGCGCACCGACCGGACGTTCCCTATCGACCGAGCCTTGCCCGCCGTCGAGGGCCGCGCACCGACTGGACGTCGCCTATCGACCGAGCCTTGCCCGCCGTCGAGGGCCGCACGCCGACCGAGCGTCGCGCACCCATCGAGCTCCACACATCGGCCGCCCCGCGCATCGACGGAGCCCTGCGCCCCCGACCCCGCCCCGTACGCCGACCGAGCGTCGCGCCGACGCGCGACCCGCGACGGCGGCGTCGCCGCGTAGGAAGGCGCCGCCCGGCGTCCCTCACGCTCCGGACGGCGTCGCTTCGCGCCGTCCGGGCCCGCGGACCCGCGTGGCACACTCGCGCGATGCACGCACGCGATCCTCACGAACCCGTCGCGTCGCGCGGCGCGCCGGCACCCGCCGATCGGCGTCGCGCGTTCCCGGCCGCGGCCGCGGCGCGCGCGCTGCTCGTCGCCGCGGCGTGCGTCGCCTCGCTCGCGCTCGCGCAGCCCCGGCTGCTGTCGGTGCCCGCGGTCGACACGCAGCGCTACGCCGGCACCTGGTACGAGGTCGCGCGCCTGCCCAACCGCTTCCAGGAGCCGTGCCTCGGCGACGTCAGCGCGCTGTACTCGCCGCGGCCCGACGGCACCATCGCGGTCGTCAACCGCTGCCGCACCGACGCCGGCTGGGACGTGGTCGACGGGCTCGCCCGCCCGACCGACCCGAGCAACGCGAAGCTGCGCGTGTCGTTCCTGCCGGCCGGGCTGCGCTGGCTGCCGTTCGCCCGCGGCGACTACTGGGTGCTCGAGCTC
>DASPJX010000212.1:0-5422 GCA_035628395.1 Burkholderiaceae bacterium
GCGGCGCACCGAGCACGCGCTCCTCGGTCGGCAGCGTGACCAACATCTCGGGGCCGCTGCGGCTGTTGTATTCGCGCGTGGGCCACTACCCGCCCGGGGCGCCGATGCTGTTCGCCGAGGACTTCTCGTCCAACACGCCGCAGGGCGCCTGCCCGCAGTGCCACGGCCAGGGCCGCGTGTACGACGCGACCGAGGCCTCGATGGTGCCCGACGACTCGCTCACGATCCGCCAGCGCGCGATCGCCGCCTGGCCACCGGCCTGGCACGGCCAGAACCTGCGCGACATCCTGGTGTCGATGGGCATCGACGTGGACGTGCCGTGGCGCGACCTGCCGAAGAAGACCCGCGACTGGATCCTCTACACCGAGGAGACCCCGACGGTGCCGGTCTGGGCCGGGCTCACCCCCGCGCAGACCCGCACCGCGAAGCGCAAGGGCTGGGAGCCGAGCTACACCGGCACCTTCACCGGCGCGCGGCGCTACGTGCTGCACACCTTCGCCACGACCCAGAGCGCGACCGTCAAGCGGCGCGTCGCACGCTATCTGGAGGGTGCGCCGTGCCGCACCTGCGGCGGGCGGCGGCTGAAGCCGGAGGCGCTGTCGGTGACCTTCGCCGGGGTCGACCTCGGCACGCTGTCGCGGATGCCGCTCGAGGACGTCGCCGCGCGGCTCGCCCCCGCCGCGCAGGGCCGCCTCGACGAGACGGCCGACGCCGACGACGCGCCGCTCGACCGTGCGGCGGCACGCCGCGACACCGCGCGACGCGTCGCCGCGGGCGGCTCGGCGCACGCCGGCGCGCCCGACGTCCGGCGCACCGGCCACCTGTCGCCCGAGAAGCGGATCGCCGCGCAGCGCCTCGCGCGCGACGCGCTCGCCCGGATCGCGACGATGCGCGCGCTCGGCCTCGGCTACCTGTCGCTCGATCGCAGCACGCCGACGCTGTCGCCGGGCGAGCTGCAGCGGCTGCGGCTGGCCACCCAGCTGCGCTCGAACCTGTTCGGCGTCGTCTACGTGCTCGACGAGCCCTCCGCCGGCCTGCACCCCGCCGACGCCGAGGCGCTGCACGAGGCGCTCGACGGGCTGAAGCGCGCCGGCAACACCGTCTACGTCGTCGAGCACGACCTCGAGACGATGCGCCGCGCCGACTGGCTCGTCGACGTCGGCCCCGACGCCGGGGAGCGCGGCGGCCGGATCGTCTACAGCGGCCCGCCCGCGGGGCTCGCGGACGTCGCCGACTCGCGGACCGCGCCCTACCTGTTCGCCGCCGGCGCGCCGGAGGTCCGGCCGCCGCGCGAGCCCTCGGGCTGGCTGGAGATGAAGGGGGTGACGCGCAACAACCTGCGCTCGCTCGACGTGCGCCTGCCGCTGGGGACGATGACCGCGGTGACCGGCGTCTCCGGCTCGGGCAAGTCGAGCCTCGCGAGCCGCGCGCTGGTCGACCTGGTCGGCGCGCACCTCGGGCACGAGCCGCCGGCCGACGAGTCGCCGGAGCCGACGCACGAGCCGCTGCCCGACGAGCCCACCGCTGGACGCCTCGGTCGCGGCGCGGACGCGATCGGGCGGCTGGTGCAGGTCGACCAGAAGCCGATCGGGCGCACGCCGCGCTCCAACCTCGCGACGTACACCGGCCTCTTCGACGCGGTGCGCCGCCTCTTCGCGGCGACGCCGCGCGCGCGCGAGCTCGGCTACGACGCCGGACGCTTCTCGTTCAACGTCGCCTCCGGGCGCTGCGCGACCTGCGAGGGCGAGGGCTTCGTCGAGGTGGAGCTGCTGTTCATGCCGAGCGTCTACGCGCCCTGCCCGGCGTGCCGCGGCTCGCGCTACGACGCGAGCACGCTGGAGGTGACGTGGCGCGGGCTGAACGTCGCGCAGGTGCTCGCGCTGACCGTGGAGGAGGCCTGCGACGCGTTCGCGGACCAGGCGGCGATCGCCCGGCCGCTCGCGCTGCTGCGCGACATCGGCCTCGGCTACCTGCGGCTGGGTCAGCCGGCGACCGAGCTCTCGGGCGGCGAGGCGCAGCGGATCAAGCTCGCCACCGAGCTGCAGCGCTCGCAGCGGGGCGACACCCTCTACGTGCTCGACGAGCCGACGACGGGGCTGCACCCGGCCGACGTCGACCGGCTGATGCGCCAGCTCGACGCGCTCGTCGAGGCCGGCAACACCGTCGTGCTCGTCGAGCACGACCTGCGGGTGATCGCGCGCTGCGACTGGGTGATCGACCTCGGCCCGGGGGCCGGCGACCGGGGCGGCCGCATCGTCGACGAGGGCCCGCCGGCGGCGATCGCCGCGCGGGCCGCCGGTCCGACCGGCGCCTACCTGCGCCGGGCGGGGCTCGCCGGGCGCTGACGGCGGACCCGCCCGGGGCTCAGGTCCGCGACGCGGGCGCGCCGGACGGGCAGCGCAGCCAGACCCGCTCGTTCCAGCCGAGCACCTCGGCGGGCGCGCCCGCCGACCGCGCGAGCTGCAGCCGGGCGTCGGGCACCGAGGAGGCCGCGAGCTCGAGCCAGCGCTCGTCGCCCGCGCGACGCAGCGCGACCACCGCCATGCCGCCGACCACGTACGGGTGCACGAGCGGCGCGACCTCGCCGCCGCGCCCGGACACGTACTTCTCGGGCGACTCGCAGGGCGCGATCGGCCCCGGGGCGGCCCGGACGGCCGAGCACGCGAGGAGGAACAGGACGGCCGCGACGGTCTTCATCGGCCGAGTCTCGCAGCCCCGCCCGGCGGCCGGTAGCCGGATCGGGCGATGAGCATATGCCGTCGCGGAACAAGCCCGGGCCGGCGCGAGCGGGTCCGTGCCGACCCGCCTCGGGTCCGGCCCGGGGCTCAGCCGAGCACGCGGAGCAGGAATGCCCGGAGCTCCATCAGCTCGGGCAGCGACACCGTGTGCTCGATCGGGTACTCGTGCCACTCCACCGGGTGGCCGAGCGCCTCGAGCGCGTCGCGCGACGCGCGGCCGCGCTCGATCGCCACGACCGGGTCGCGGCTGCCGTGCGCGAGGAAGACCGGCGTGTCCCGGTTCGCCTCGCTGCGCTCCCCGGCCGTCGTCGCCGCGATCGGCAGGTAGCCCGACAGCCCGACGATGCCGGCCAGCCGCTCCGGATGACGCAGCCCGGTCATCAGCGCCATCGCGCAGCCCTGCGAGAAGCCGGCCACCACGATCCGGCGCGACTCGACGCCGCGCGAGCGCTCGCGCGCGATCAGCGCGTCGACCGCGTCGCGCGAGGCGCGCAGCCCGGCCTCGTCCTCGCGGCGGCCGAGGTCCGAGACCACGATGTCGTACCAGGCGCGCATCACGTGGCCGCCGTTGATCGTCACCGGGCGCATCGGCGCGTGCGGGAACACCCACCGGACCGGCCCGACGGCGGAGAGGTCGAGCTCGCTCGCGATCGGCACGAAGTCGCGGCCGTCGGCGCCGAGGCCGTGCAGCACGACGACCGACGCGGCGGGTGCCGGTCCGGTCTCGATCTCGATCGCGGTGTCGCTCATCGTCGTTCCTCGCAGGGGCAGGCCGCGAGGATACCTCCCGTCGGCGGGTGCTGCGGCCGCGCCGCGGGCCTGCCCGTTGCCTGTCCCGCGGGCTCGGACCGACTCGACCGAGCCATGACCGCCCCCGTTCCCGCCCCCGAACCGACCCTGCGCGTCCCCCTCGTCGAGGAAACGGTGGAGGTCGGGCGGCGCACGGTCGTCACCGGGCGCGTGCGCATCGACAAGACCGTCGAGACGACCGAGGCGACGATCGACGAGCCGCTGCGGCGCGAGGTGCTGCAGACCGAGCGGCGACGCGTCGACAGGATGCTCGATCCGGACGAGCCGCTGCCGCAGCCGCGGCACGAGGGCGACACCTGGATCGTCCCGGTCCTGGAGGAAGTGCTCGTCGTGGAGCGCCGCACGGTGCTGCGCGAGGAGCTGCTCGTTCGACGCACCAGCGAGGCGTACCGCGCCCCGCAGCGCGTCGAGCTCCGGAGCGAGCGGATCGACGTCCGGCGTCTCGACGCCGACGCATCCCCGAGCGCCGACCCCGTGCCGCCGGTCTCCGGCGGCGTTCAAGACCCCCACCGAGGATCCCCGCGATGACTCACACCCTGGTAGCGATGTTCGACGACCGAGCGGGCGCCGAGCGCGCCCGCGAGAAGCTGATCTCCCTGGGCTTCGATCACGACGACCTGACCCTGCAGGCCGCCGACGGCGCGTCGGCGGGCGGCACGACGACGACGACGACCTCGTCGTCCCACCACGAGGGCGGCATCGGCGGCTGGTTCCGCTCGCTGTTCGGTCTCGACGACGACGACGAGACGGTCCGCATGCACGGCGAGGCGTATCGCCGCGGCGCGACGATGCTGTCGGTCGACGCCCGCGACGAGGTCCAGGCCGACCGCGCGGCCGACGTGCTGAACGAGTGCGGCGCGATCGACCTCGACGACCGCGCGAACCAGTGGCGCAGCGAGGGCTGGATGGGCGCCGGCACCGACACGACCGCCGGCACGCTGGGCGCGGCGGGCACCACCTCGCTCGCCGCCGGCGCTGCCACGCCGGCCGTCTCCGCGCGCAGCGACGCCGAGCGCCACCAGCGCGGCCCGACCTCGATCGCGAGCGGCGAGGACATCCCCTCGGTGCCGCTCGAGGCGCAGCGCGCGACGCTGGCCGCGGGCGCGAGCGGCGAGACCTCGCAGACGCTGCCGATCATCGAGGAGCAGCTGGCGATCGGCAAGCGCGCGGTGCGCCGCGGCGCGATCCGGGTCTACACCCGCGTCGTCGAGACGCCGGTCGAGGAGACCGTGCGTCTGCGCGAGGAGCATGCCGAGATCGTGCGCCGCGACGTCGACCGGCCGGCCACCGAGGCCGACTTCCGGGCGATGAAGGACGGCACCATCGAGCTGAACGAGACCGCCGAGGAGGCGGTGATCGAGAAGCGCGCCCGGGTGACCGGCGAGGTCGAGGTCGGCAAGCGCGTGACCGAGCGGGCCGAGACGGTCCGGGACACGGTTCGCCGCACCGAGGTCGAGGTCGACGAGCACGCGATGGCGAAGCGCGACGAGACCGGCGTCGATCGCGACGTCAAGCCGACCGGCCGCAAGAGCTGACCGGCACCGCGGAGCGGCGCCCGCCGCTCCGCGCGCGATGCCCGCCCGATCGCGGCGGGCGTCGCCCGACCGGCCCCGGCGGAAGCCGCCGCGGCCGGTCGCTTTATCGTCTCAGACCGGAGTCGGCGCGTCGTCGGTGAGCTCGGCGTCGCGTCCCTCGACCTGCGTCGCCGCAGGGGAGGCGCCCGCCTGCGCGTCCGGGCCGGCGCACGGGATCCGCACGAGGAGCTCGGTGCCCCGTCCCGGGCCGTCGCTGCGCGCCTCGATCGTGCCGCCGTGCACCTCGACGAGCATCTTGGCCATCGACAGGCCGATGCCGAGGCCCCCCGCCGCGCGACC